>JAFTBJ010000157.1 GCA_017455295.1 Clostridia bacterium | reverse complement strand
CTACATCAACAACGAGAAGCAGAAGGCGTACAAGCTGTGCGAATACGAAGGCGACTATTACTTCGTGGCTGAGTACAACAAGTATGCGAAGAATGCGACTCGTCTGCTGACCGCGGCGAACCTGGAAGGCACCGGCTATTCCGCCGGCTACTATCAGTTCGACGAGAACGGCAAGCTGGTTGACAAGAACGGCCCGGCATTCGACGGCTACTTCTACTACAACAACGTCAAGCAACTGGCGTATCAGCTGCTCGAGTACAATGGCAAGTATTACTTCGTTGCCGAGAACAACAAGTTCGTCACGAACGCGACCCGCAACCTGAGTGCGGCGATGGTCGAAGGCACGCCGTTCCCGGCTGGCAAGTACGACTTCGACGAAAACGGCGCGCTGATCGTGAAGAACGGTCCGGATGCGGACGGCTACTTCTACTTCAATGGTGTGAAGCAGAGAGCGTATCAGCTGATCGAGTTTGAAGGCAACTATTACTACATCGTGGAGAACAACAAGTATGCCGTGAATGCGACCCGCTACTTGAGTGCGGCGATGGTCGAAGGCACAGCGTTCTCCGCTGGTTACTATGAGTTTGATGCGCAGGGTTGCATGATCATCGACTGATCATCCACTGTGACATCGATTCTAAAGCCTGATTAAGCACAAACACCCTGACCCGGGAGGAGCGATCCTCCCGGGTCAACTCATTTTTGAAAGGATATTCGTACACATCCCAAGCAGGAAAAATCAGAAAGTTTCGTGCTCGGTATTTACATATACACAGAAATTCTATATAATATAATTAAATATAGGCAAAAAGTATAGGCAAATTAAAGGAGCGATGAACATGAAACATATCCATCGAGCGCTTTCTCTGATCCTGTCCGCGGCGATGCTGCTGATGCTGCTGCCGACGGCGCTTTTGGCACAGGCGGATTCGTTCCCGTCCCTCGGGACGGTGACGCTGTCCGACAGCGGCGTGCTTACATGGGATCCCTTTCCGGGCGCCGACCATTATTTTGCATATGTGAGTGTGGCTTGGCAGCAACTCGATACGACGTCGTTTGATCTGGCGACCCATCTTAAAACGTATAGCGCCGCCACCGATGACTATTCGGTGACGATCGCCGCCCGGGATGCAGAAGGCAACGATATAGCCTGGTCCAACGCTCCCATTTATCATTATGTGGCACAGGGCAAAATGAATCCGCCCGCGGAAGTGTATTGGAGCGGTACCTATGCTTGCTTCAGCGAAGTAGAGGATGCCGAGAGTTATATCGTGCAGCTTTATGCGGGGGATATGATCTCTGCCAACATTCCCACCACCGGTACCGCCGTGGATCTGGCGGACTATTTGTATGATACCGGGAACAGCTTTTATTTTGACGTCCTTGCCTGCCGCTACGGGTATGAAATGAGCGATCAGTCGGATGTGTCCGAAAAGATCAACGGTATCTATCCGATGATGACTCCCAACGTCTATTTTGTCGGCGATGATCTGTGCATCGGCACATTCCAGGACGGCGCGGGTCGTGAAGCAGACGCGTATTTGATTTTGGCGGATCCGGAGAATCCAATGAGCCTCGGCGAAATTCAACTTCTCAAAGAGCAGGGCGACTCGATCAATATCAAAGCGCTGCTCGATGCCGCTAATGCACCGGCCGGCACCTATCATTTTTGGGCGGTCGCGCAGCGGAGAATAGGCGACCAGTATTTCTTTGTATCCAATTACAGCAATACGGCGGAGTATGTCTATGTGGGCAACGCCCTTTCCATCACACAGCAAACCCTGAGTGTAACGGTACACGTCGGGGAACCGGCGGAGCTGTATGTGGAGGCAACCGGTGTCGGGCTGGACTATCAATGGTATATGCTGGTTCGCAGCAATTGGGTTTTAATGGAAAACAAAACGGACGCCACCCTGGAGGTGCGGCCGATCAAAACGGGCACAGGGCGGTATCGTTGTGTGGTCACCGATGAAAACGGTGACAGCGTCACTTCGGATAGGATAACGGTAATAGCCGTGGATCTGCTTAAAGGTGATGTAGAAACAAACGATACCATCAATATGGGCGACGCGTTTTTGCTCTACCGTGCCGTGTCGGGACAGGTCACGCTCACCAAAGAACAGGAGTGGGCGGGTGATATGGATGGAAACGGCATCCTCAATATGGCGGATGCGTTCGCCCTGTATCGCATCGTGTCCGGACAAGCCTGATAAAACAAAAAAAGGAGGCGCTTTGATGAAAGCGATCAAAACGCCGATCGGGTTATTGTTAATTGTAGCGCTGCTGCTGGCTCTGTTGCCGTCGACGCTTTTTGTCGGGGCAGAGGAGTTGCCGAAATTGCAAAACCTGCAGGTGTCGGACAGCGGCATCCTCACCTGGGACGCGTATCCCGATGCTGTTGACTATTTTGTGTACGACGACGGCGGGCAGGTGTACACCACTACCTTCAATTTCCGACTGCTTCTGACAATGAACGGTGCGCTGGAAGGGGTGTATGCCGTCAAGGTGGCGGCACGGGATATAAACGGCCGCGAGATCGCGGTCGCAACCTCGCCGGAGTATTATTATTTCACGCTCGGCAAAACGCCCACCCCGACCGGCATTTGCTGGGATGGCTATACCGCCCGGTGGGACGCGGTGGAAAATGCGTACCGGTACTGGGTGACCTTATATGTCGACGACGAGATGTACGATACCTTTGAAACGCAGGATGCACAGTATGATTTTTCCACGCTGGCGGAGGATAGCTCACGCGCCTATACGTTTTCGGTGCGCGCGCTGAAAAACGAATATTCGTTCAGCGATTTTTCTCGGCGTTCCGATGTCGTATATGGCCGTTTTGAGAAGCAGTTGATGACGCTGAACCTAAGCGGCGATATCCTGTCGTGGGAGCAGTACGTCACAAGCGAGGATAACCCGGCGTCGGTATATTATCTCAATCAAGGCGCCGATAACCCAGTGAAAATCAAAGCCCTGCACACGGCCACATCGGTGGATCTGCGGGCGCTGCTTGACGCAAAAAATGCCCCCGACGGACGGTATGCCTTTTCCGTCGAGGCAAAGTGGATGGGGCAAACCGGCTATGTGTTTACCGTGTCCGCTGTCAGCAACGAAGTGATCTACTACTATTACAGTAGCGGCGTCCCCACGCCCTATGCCGTGATGGCCACAGCGGGGACGGCCTGGTGCGACGGCGTGCCCGTCACAGAAGCGCTGCCGGGACAAACGGTGACGCTGATCGCCGAAGAACCGCCGGAAGGATTGGTATTTGACCGCTGGCAGATCAACAAGGGAAAGGCGGCACTGTCTGATGAACACGCCGCGGTCGCTACTTTCGAAATGCCGTTTTGCGATGTGGCGTTGGAAGCGACGTATGTCACACCGATTATCTATGCCGCCGCGATTGAGCCGATCACATTTGAAACGTGTGTCGTCGGCTATGAAGCGGCGCCCTCCCGTGCGGCGATCACGGTGACCAATACCGGCAACCAGCCGTTTTCGATCAATATGGACAGCCTGCTGTTCCGCGATTCGTCCGGCGCGTTTGCATTCGGCCGAAGCGGCACACATGATGAGATCGCGGTCGGTGAAGCGATCGCTGATTGGTGGGTCACCCCGCGCCGGGGACTGGCCGCCGGAACCTATACGGCGACCGTCGCCTTTGTGGATGAAGACGGCGCACTCGCGCCGATCAGTGTGCCGGTGACCTTCACCGTGCTGCAAAAGGGCGATGTGGACGCGAATGGCATCATCAACATGGCGGACGCCTTTCTTTTGTATCGCGCTGCGTCGGGACAGGTGATGCTCACCGACATACAGCAGGCGGCGGGCGATATGGATGACAGCGGCATACTCAATATGGCGGATGCCTTTGCCTTGTATAGGCTTGTATCAGGAGGAACCGAATGAAAAACATTCTGTGGAAACGAATGGTCGGCGTGCTGCTCGCGCTCGGGCTTTTGGCAGCGTCGATACCGATCGCTGCCGCGGTGTCCGCCGCGACGGTGACCGTGCAGACCAAGCATTGTGATCTCGGCGCCTATTACGGCGGCTATTTCGATATCGAGGTATATGCAACCGGTACGGATCTGAGCTATCAATGGCAAGCGTTTGGCTTGTCCAATTGGCTGGATTTATCGGATAATGAGTTTTATTCCGGCACCAAGACCAATCATATGCGGTTGTCCAGCATCAATTTCGAAAATGGCTCCACGGATTGGAACACGCTCCAATTTCGTTGCTTCGTGAAAGGAAAAGAAGGAACGGCGGCCTCTCCGGAATATCATATGGTATTTTATTCGCTGAACGATCTGCGCAACCGCATCACGGAAGAGGATCTGCATTTTGCATCGGCGTCACCGGCGCAAACACCCGATTCTTCCGTCACCAAACTGACGGCGGAAAAGGGCTCGTCGATGGATTTTTCCTTCTCACCAAATGAGTTTCCCCAGTGGCTTAAAGATACCGAAGCGTCGGTGAAATGCTATATCACTGTGGTCAAGCCGGACGGCATGGGCAAGCGCGTGAACGCTCAGACAACAAAGGTGACCTTTGATCAGGGCGGCCAGTATCAGGTCACCATGATGATGGATCTCTATGTCGGTGAAAACCGCGCAAACTATGCGGTGTCTCATAAATATATGATCAACGTCAAGACGCCGCTTGCCATCACATCCCAGCCGCAATCGGTCGGAGCGGAAAAGGGCGAAGAAGCGACCATCTCCATCACGGCGGAAGGGGACGGGCTGACCTATCAATGGCAAAAGCTGTCCGAATCGCCGCGTTCGCCCGGTTGGTACGATATCGCAGGGGAGACCGGCACGACCTTGACCGTTTCCGGTGAGCGCGGGACCTATCGCTATCACTGCATCGTCCGCGATCAGTACGGCAATTCGGTCACGTCCGATACCGCGACGCTCACCGTCTCGGTGTTCCAAAAAGGCGATTTGGACGCGAACGGCATCGTCAACATGGCGGATGCCTTCCTTCTGTATCGCGCCGCATCGGGACAGGTAACACTCACCGAGGCGCAGCAGGCGCGCGGCGATATGGACGGGAACGGCACCATCAACATGGCGGACGCGTTCGCGCTTTATCGCCAGGTGTCGGGTGGGGAATAAGCCGGATGAATATGACAAAACGGATCGTAGCGGCGCTTTTGGGAGGGATTTGCATGCTCACGTTGTTTGGCTGTCAAAAAGGGCCGATCTATCGTGTGGATTACGGCGGGCAAAAAGAATCGTTTGACAACGCCCGCGACGCCTATCGGGCGGGCGAGCAGGTGGAACTCTACTATCGCTTCATCGCGACGGACACCGACTATTCGTTTTATCTCGACGACGAACAGCTAAACCCTTCCTATGCGGAAGACAAAGGCTTTATCATCCGCTTTACGATGCCGGAACACGATGTGCGTTTGCGCTGTGAATCCAGGAATACCATGATCGAGATGCCGCCCGAGGAAGAGGTTATGCTGGTGGATTACTACCACGCGATCGTCGCCACCGTCGGCGGCGATCAGCATGACGAACTGGTGCTGTACCGCACAGCGGATGGCATCCGTCTTGATGCGTATCACGGCACACCCAATACGGAGGAAACCTGCGTCAGCCGGATCGTGCCGGAAGAAGCCGTCACGCGCTGCTACGAGGTGATTGACCGGTACGACTGGCGGCACATACAGGAGCAAGAGACGATCGGGGGCATGACCGGCACTGTCACCGTTTGCAAATTCCGGGACAACGACGGCAGTTATGTGCGGCTGTCCACCGAAGAGATGACCGACACCATGATGGACGGGATGAACGAGATTGCGGCGATCCTGCAAAGTTATTGTTCATAAGCCATAAAAGGAGATGGACACCATGAAAAAACAAATTGGAGCGAGCCTTTTGGCGGCGGCGCTGCTGCTTTTGATGCTGCCGCTGTCGCTGACGGCATCGGCGGACGATCTGCCGCTTGTCAACAATATCAAGATTTCCAAAGACGGCATCCTGTCGTGGGACGCCTATCCGGGAGCGCACAGCTACTATGTGTATGGCGCCGGCCGGGCGGACGAAGGACTCTTGACCTATAACGTGAAGGAGTATCTGACAAACAGCGGCGCGGATACGGGGGACTACACCTTTTCCGTCTCGGCGGAAAACGAATCCTATCAGGATATCGCCCTTTCCAAAGAAGTGACCTATCGTTTTACAGCGGCGGGTAAAATGGCGACGCCGACCAACCTGCGCTGGGGGTCGGGCTATATCGCCAAATGGGACGCGGTGCCGAATGCCGACCGCTATATGGTCACCCTGTATGAAGAGGACATAGTACGGGAGACGCTGTATCCCGAGTCACCTGAAGCGGGCTTTTCCAAATATGTAAACAATAGCGAATATACCTATTATTTCGTTGTGGTTGCTTTACATGAAGGGTACGCAAACAGCGCGCAATCGGATGCGTCGCCCGCCATCAAAGGGCGGTTTTATCACCAGAGTATGACGATCTATCTCTCGGGCGACCTGCTGATATGGGGACCGTATAAGGATACCGAGGGCGCGACTGCCGATCAATACTATCTCTATCAGCCGGACAATCCGACGCTCATCGAGACGCGCTATCAAGGCACCTCGATCAACTTAAAACAAATGTTGGATGAGGCCGGAGCCGAGGCGGGCGTCTATACGTTTTATGTCGATGCCGAGCGAATCGAGGATGGCGAGATCATGACCGTGTCCGGCCCCAGCAACCAAGTGGTCTACGTGTACGGCGATGCGCTCTTAAAAGGCGATGTGGACGGAAACGGCATCGTCAATATGGCGGATGCGTTTCTTCTGTATCGCGGCGCCTCCGGGCAGGTGACCCTCACTGAAGTGCAGCAGGCAGCGGGCGATATGGACGACAGCAAGACGATCAATATGGCGGACGCGTTCCAGCTGTACCGCTTGGTCAGCGGCGCGGCGTGATACTCAATATCATAAAACAAAATCCGAGGCGGTGTCAATTCGACACCGCCTCGGATTTTGTTTTATAGAATCCTATTAAAGACGGGCGCTGTATTCGCTGACGTCCAGAATCGTCTCGCCGTCGATTTGCAGCGCGACCGGACGGTCAAATGCGACCTTGATGTCGCGACCGGTGAGGACCGTGGCCATCTCGGTATGCTTGACGTGCTCGCCCTTAAAAATGGAGGGGAATACCGCGAGCGTCTTGATCTTGCCCGAGCCGTACATCACAAGCAGCGAGAGCTTGCGGTCGTCACCGAAGCGCTGCTGGTCGGGGGTCGGCATCATGCCGCCGCCGTAAAAGCGGCCGTTCATCGTGGGCGCCAGCCACACTTTTTTGAAAGAATAGGCTTTGCCGTCCACCGTAATCACTGCGTTGGTCGGCTTATAATGGAACAGCAGTCCTTTGATCGCGATGGAGGTGTAGTTGATCGGCTTGTCGCTTTGCTCACGCATCTTGTCGCCCATCTCGCAGCAGTAGCCGTCAATACCGTAGCCGACGCCGTTCAAAAAGCGATAGCTCTTGCCTTTGACGGTCACCTGCGGGAGATTTTGCAGATAGTCGTTGATTTTCTGCGGTTCGGCGTCGTCGCCCACCGCGAGATCGTGCCAGAAATCGTTGCCGGATCCTCCTGGATAATAATAGATATCGTTCTCGATTGTCAGCCCTTCGGTGTCGTTGATGAAGCGGTTGAGCGTGCCGTCTCCGCCGCAGATCACCACATCCGCGCCGTCGATGGAGGCAAAGAACGCCTCATAGCCGTCAAGCTGCGTCATGTCCTGCACGATTAGCTCTTTGTCGCCCCAGAGAGATTGCACCTTTTCGACGCTTTGCTTGCAAAGCCCGTTATTTGCTTTGCTGTTGAACAATACATACGTTGCCATATTTTTATGCCTCCTCATTGAGTTTTTGATATAGATCCGCCTGCACCCGGTCGCCGATTTCGGCGGTGCGCAGCGATTTGACGGTGTCGGCGTCGATCACATCCAGCACGTCGATAAAGACGTCGCTTCGATGCAGCGGGAATTGATGCTGGATCTGATCCGCTCCCCGCACGCAGATCACAACGATCGGCGCGCGCGCTTTTTGCGCGATCTTGAAAACGGCGGTGTGGAAGGGGAGCAGCCCTTCTTCATAGTTGCGCGTGCCTTCCGGATAAACAAAAACCGAGGCGCTGCCGTCGGCGATCATTGAAGCGGCGCGGTCGATGGTGCGCACCGCCTTGCGCGGGTTTTCCCGGTCGATCGCCATGAAGCGGCAGCGGTGGATGATGCTGCCAAGCGCAAAGATTTTCAGGTTTTCCGGTTTCGAAATGAAGCAAAGCTGCCGGTCTCTCCAAACATGCCACGTTAAGATCGGATCAAATTTGGAGCGGTGGTTGCCAACCATCAAAAACCGGCCTTCGGGCAGTTTGTCCTGCCCGGTGACATGGACATGGATTCGCCCGAAAAATACCGCCAGCGCGGTGGCGCTGTACAACAGAAACCGATAGTAGCGGCTGTCTGTGTCATAGTCGCGGCTTCGGTCGACGAAAAAACTGCTGATGATGATGAGCAGTACATAAGAGATGAGCAGCGACAGCGCGCCGAGCACACTCCAAAGCAGGATTTGCAGCAGGATCATCCATCCCATGTAGCATCACGCCTTTCCCGATTATTATATACAATTTTCGACAAAGAGTCAATTGTTTTCAAAAAGGAAAGGGCCGGACAAAGAATGTCCGGCCCTTTGAAGAAAGAAGGAGAAAAACGTTATTTGGCGTCCGCTGCCTGTTCGGCAAGGTATCCGTCCAGCGTAAAGGTCAGCAGGTCGGCTTTTTCTTTTGCGTGTTCCCGCGCATATTGCTCCAGCACCCGGCGGGCTTTGTTTCCGTAGGCGGGGGTGTCGGTCAACCTGGCAATAGCGGGGATCGCCGCGTCGCCGAGCGATTCGAGATAATCAAAATCAAATTCCTTGTAGGCAGCCGACGTGGTATAGAGATATTGATCGACGTTGTACTGCGCCACCATCGCGTTGATGTTAGTCATCGAGAGCAGTGCGATCATCACGGCGGCAACGGTCGCGGCCAGCCGGGCGAGCGGGAGCTTGTCGATCAGCATTTTGAGCAAAATCAGGAGGAACAGCAGGGCGAGCAGCGCCATGAACCAGGTGGTGTACACCCGCAGCAACGTCAGCCCAAACTGCATATACATCACCATCTTGCTGAGAGCGACGGCGATGAGCAGCAGCGTCAGCAGCGACAGCACCGCGCCGTAAAGCCGCAGTGCTTTCGGCGTGCCGCCGTTCTCCTTGCGGCGGCACAGCAGCCAGACAAGCGACAGCAGCAACAGGTTGATGGCGGCGACGCTGCACAGCTCAAAGAATCCGCGCCGGGCATAGTCGGAATAGGAGATGCCCTCCGGAATCAGGCCGCTGAAGGCGGAGAAAAAGTACCCGGATTGCACGATCAAAAATAGGACGTACAAAACGATGACCGGGGTCATAATCGTATAGGCGGTGGGGGTCGGCAGGATGCGCGCACCGGTCAGATCGATCGACTTGGCCGCTTCTTCGGGCGTCGCTTTTTCCCGGTCGGCGATCACGAGCGCATGCAGATATAAGGCGAGCGGGACGCACAAAGCCAGATCCAAAACTCCGTGGAACAGCCGTTCGCCGATATCCGAAAAGAAGTCGGTCAGCAGCTTGGCAAACGCGGCATCGGCGGAGAAAAGCAACGCGCCGACGACAATGGTCAGCGGCAGCGCGAGCGCGACGCCGATCAGCACCGCCGCTACACGCTTGCTGCCTTTGTTTTTAAAAGCGCGAAACGCGATAAACAAACTGCCGAACACAGTGAACGGCAGGAACAATCCTTTCAACCCGTCCAACAGCACCTGCGGCCGGAACAGCGCCGTTCCCATGCAGGTCGTGTACGCCCAAAGCGCCAGCATGATGCCGAGGAACAAAAAGGCGCACACACTGATGAAGGTCGGCGAAAAGAGGGTAAAGGAAGAGGAGAGCAGGATCCCGATAAGAAGCAGCAGGATCGGCCGCGCCCCGCTGATTTTTTTCTCTTTTTTCAGCGCGGCAAACCCGGTGATGAACAGCGCTGCAAAAAACAGCGAGAGACCGATTCCGCCGCCAAGACGGACGGTGTGCACCAGCATTGTCGACAAGAGGATCAACACGATCGACAGCACGGCATCGCGCGGGTGGTAGGTGCGCGCGGGGCGCGGCGGCTGAGGCGGCGATGCGGGGCGGGGATAAGGCGGCGTATACGGAGGCGCTGCTTGTTGCGGCATCCCGGCTTGCGGGACGGCCGACGTGGGAGACGGATTGGATTCGATTGACATAAAAAACGACTCCTTTCTTTTAGGGCGAAAATATAGTATGATGCGTTTCTTCAAGATTCGGGTGGGGGATCGGCGAGCGTACCGACCGGCGTATCGACCGGCGTATCGACCGGCGTATCGACCGGCGCATCGGCTGGCGCATCGGCTGGCGCATCGGCTGGCGCCGTATGCCGCATCAGCGAAAACACGAGGGAAATGTCAAAGCATAGAAGGGATGCGCAAAATAGGAGGAGCAGCGTGATTGTAATGAAATGGGAATTGGTGATAGAAACATTGGATAACCGGGGAAGCAGCAGATTGCAGCTGTATAGGAATTGGAGAGTGGCATGTAGGCCGAGTGCGGAAAACAGCAAAGCGGGCCGCCGTTTCTTTTTCAAAATCAGCACGATCAGCCATATCCAAAGAGCGATCAGCAGCGTATATGCGAGAATCTTGTGAATTAGGAAAACACTCGTCATAATATCGGACAGCGAGATGCTGAAGAGCAGCTCGTAGTAGAAGATGGCACGCGGCAGGGTCGGGAACAAAGCCAGTACCAGCGTCGCAATAAGAAGCGGGGTGCCTTTTCCCGTCAAAGCGTGGCGGATACTATATGCGATATATACAATATACGCGAGGATATACGGCCAGCTAATAAGCAGACTTATAAGGCCGACGAGCGGCAAAAAATCAAGGGCACCGTCCACGACGCACAAGATAAGCAGGCTGAGCGCCATCAGCATAAAGCATGCAAATGAGATGCACAGCCATATGAAAGCAGGGGTTGCTTTGTTTCCCATACCGATCTACCCTTCCTCACATTTTTGTTCGATTGCCGGAAACTATAGGAAGTGTAGCACAGAAAAATTCGAATGTCAATAGAAAATTATCGAAAAACAATAAAATTATATCGAAATAGAAAAATTGCACAAAAATAAAAGTTGCCCATTTTTTGTTTGCGGCAGATTTCATAAAAAAAGCAGGCAAGTACGAGTTGGTACTTGCCTGCATATGGCTTATGTTGTCCGTGATACCATCACGATTCGGCGCGATGCTCTTTGATCGCGCGCTCCGCGTCGCGCTTCATGTCGCGCCGCGCGGCGTCCTCGCGTTTGTCATATAGTTTTTTGCCGCGGCAGAGCCCCACCTGCATTTTTACGCGGGATCCCTTAAAATAAAGAGAAAGGGGGATCAGCGCGTATCCCTTTTGCTTAACGGCGCCGGCCAAGCGCGCGATCTCTTTTTTGTGCATCAGCAGACGGCGCACTCGCATGGGATCGCGGTTGAAGATGTTGCCCTGTTCATAGGGGCTGATGTGCATGCCGTTGACCAGCAGTTCGCCGTTCACAACGGAACACCAGGCGTCTTTCAAATTAACCTTGCCGCCGCGGATGGACTTGACTTCGGTGCCGCATAGCTCAATCCCGGCTTCCATGGATTCTTCCACAAAATATTCGTGGAATGCTTTTTTGTTTTGCGCGATCACCGCGTCGGATGTTTTCTTTGCCATACGGGCACCTCCTTTCCACCAAATGGAGACTTACAATTCACCGCGGCCTTCCAGCGAGCGGCGCAGTGTGATCTCATCGGCATATTCCAGATCGCCGCCGACCGGGATGCCGTAGGCCAGTCGGGTCACACGGATGTGGAAGGGGGCGAGCAGCTTGCTGATGTACATCGCGGTTGCTTCGCCTTCCACCGTCGGATTGGTTGCCATGATGACTTCGGTGATGTCCTCATTGGCGATCCGGGTCA
This sequence comes from Clostridia bacterium, assembly GCA_017455295.1. Classification (GTDB taxonomy): domain Bacteria; phylum Bacillota; class Clostridia; order Oscillospirales; family Acutalibacteraceae; genus RGIG1959. The sequence continues at coordinate 4,550 of JAFTBJ010000157.1, read as the reverse complement.
ACAGCGGCCGGATGCGGATTTGGTCGGGGCCTACGCCGTCCATCGGGGAGATGACGCCGTGCAGCACATGATACAGTCCGTGATATTCCCGTGTGCGCTCAAAAGCGGATACGTCCTGCGGTTGTTCCACCACGCAGATCGTGTGGCGATCCCGATTATTGGCGGAACAAATCGGGCAAAGCGTCCCTTCCGCCAGGTTGCAGCACACGTCACATTCGTGGATGCCGCTGCGGGCATTCACGATCGCGTCGGCAAGCGCCTCTGCCTGTCCGTCCGGCGCGCGAAGCAAATGAAAGGCCAGCCGGGAAGCGGTCTTGTGACCGATCGACGGCAGCCGTTCCAATTGCTCAATGAGATTGTCAAGCAGCGCAATTTGTGCCATAACGACTCCTTTTTCTTATCAGAACAAGCCGGGCATATTCAAACCGCCCGTGATCTGTCCCATCTCCGCTTCGGCGGTATCGATTGCGCTGCGGATCGCTTCGTTGACAGCGGCGGTCACCAGATCGGTCAGCATCTCCACATCGTCGGGATCCACCGCTTCGGGCGCAATCGTCAACTGTTTGACCAGGTGCTTGCCATCCACAACGGCGGTCACCATCCCGCCGCCTGCGGAAGCGCTGTATTCCCGTTCTTCCAGCTCCGCCTGCTTGGCGGCGACTTCTTCCTGCATTTTTTGCGCCTGCCGCAGCATCGCCTGCATATTGCCGGGTCCGCCGCCTACGCCTTGCGGTAATTTCGCTTTCATATGATTTGACATCCTTTCTCAATATATAATGGATAGGATCAGGAGAACGTGACGTCCACGCCGCCGTCGATCCCTTTTTGCAGCAGAGATTTCAGCGGATCGGTTTCTTCCGGCGATTCCGCTGTCTGCTCGGCGCGTATGCCGATGCGGTATTGCCGCCCCGTAACAGCGGCGATAGCGGACGTCAGCGCGCTTTTATTGGAACCGTTTTGCACCAACGTCTGGAACAGGGGGTTGCTGGTATAAATGATAATATGCGTATCGGTGATTCCGGCTGTCGTTTTTTCCAGCACGCCATAAAGCGGCGGGCAGGAAGAGGACAGGCGGGCGAGCACCTCCGGCCAATCGGTGAAGGGACGCTCGGCGGATGTGGCCGCGGGAGCGGACGGATCCGCCGACTTTTTCGGTGCGGGAGCCTCGGCGGCGGGCGACGGATCGGCAATCGGCTCGTCCGGCTTGGCTGCCGGAGCAGCCGCTGTCGTTTCAACGGCAGCGCCGGATGTGGATTTGCTGGTCGGCACGCCTTCGACAAACAGCTGCGCGACGGCGCTTTCCAATTCCGCAATGCGCTGCAGCATCGCAGCGGGCGTATCGTCCAAAACCGGGTTGGCGATCCGCAGCGCCGCCATTTCGGCCTCCATCCGTTTGTTGCCGCCAAGCGCCAGACTGGCGCAGGTCGCTTTCAACACGTCGATGGCATGCAGGATCGTCGGCAGATCATATTGTTCCGCTTCCTTTTTCAGACGCTGCAGTTCTTCATCGGTGGCGGCGATCATCCGTTCCGGCGCTGTGACGGTTTTGCACAGCATCAATTCCCGATAGAACTCCAGCCATTCGCTGCAAAGACGCCCCATATCCTGCGAGGCGGCATACAGACGGTTGATCTCTTCAAACGCGGCGCCTACTTGGGCGTTGTGCACGGCGTTGGAAAGGAAATACAAATGTTCCCGCCCGGCAAGACCGGTTGCCTCTGCCACCACATCCACTGTGATGTGACGAGAGCGGGACAAGCATTGATCGGTCAGCGACAGCGCGTCGCGCATCGCGCCGTCAGCCAGACGGGCGAGCAGCGTGGCGGCGGGAGGATCCAAAATGAAGTCTTCCCCGTTTGCCACGGTTTGCAGGCGGGCGGCGATATCCTCCGGTGCGATCCGGGAAAAATCGAAACGCTGGCAACGCGACAGAATAGTCGCGGGCAGCTTGTGCACTTCGGTGGTGGCCAGAATGAAGATGACGTGGGGAGGGGGTTCTTCCAGCGTTTTGAGCAGCGCGTTGAACGCTCCGTCCGACAGCATATGTACTTCGTCGATGATGTATACGCGGTATTTTGCAACAGCAGGCGTGAAGTTGACCGCTTCCCGTAGATCACGAATGCTGTCGACGCCGTTGTTGGAGGCGGCGTCGATCTCAACGACGTCGAGAATCGAGCCGTCGTCGATCCCGCGGCAGCAATCGCATTCGTTGCAGGGATCGCCGTCCTGCGGATGCAGGCAGTTGACCGCTTTCGCCAGGATCTTGGCGCAGGAGGTTTTACCGGTTCCGCGCGATCCGATAAACAGATACGCGTGCGCCAGTTGGTTTTCCCGAACCTCGTTTTGCAGCGCTTTGGTGATATACGGCTGGCCGCACACGTCGGAAAAGGTGCGGGGACGCCATTTGCGATAGAGCACTTGATACATGAAGCGTTATCCTTCCTCAATTCTTTTGCATAGGTGCGATAAATAGAATACCGCATGCGCTTTGGTGTACGGGCAGACAGGTTCCCTGCGGCGCACGGAAACATTCGCTTAATGCTGCTCGGTTCCCCGCCTGACATGGTTCACGGTGTCCCGTCGCACAGGACCAATCCACCCGTACGCCAAAACGTATGCGGCCTTTCACTTGAACAGTATTGATTATACACTACTTTCTCCGGTTTGGCAAGAGAAATCCGCTCTTTTTTCGGTGCATATCTCTCTTTTGCGAAAAGGATTTTGCAAGGATGGAGGAAACAAGAATGCAAATGCGGAAGAAAAAGTCACATTGTATCGCCAATCCCGAATTTTCAAATTTTCAAAAAAACGGGGATTATCTCTTGATTTTGAAAAGGAAGTGTGCTATACTGACTTTCGCTGTAAAGCGTATATCCGGGTGTGGCGCAGCTGGTAGCGCGCTTGACTGGGGGTCAAGAGGCCGCAAGTTCAAGTCTTGTCACTCGGACCATTGCAAAAGGGCAAGTCAAAAGACTTGCCCTTTTGCAATGATATCCGCTCCTTGATGTAGTAGATGATATGCAGCGGCTGCATATCGTGCCGAAATCTGTTATTTGAAAGAAGAATGAACGTGAATATTGAAGGAGCTTTGAAAAGTTGTAAGGAATATTCTGATGAGAAGTCTCCCTATGAAGAGAAAATAAAGACTATCATGGGTGCTATTGCAAAAAGTGATATGATTCCGCCTAATCCGGAAGGATGGGTTATTTCATACAAATTCTCAAGTCGATGCTGTGATACTGACCGACTTGAAGTGAACGAGAGTACAAAAACCGTAATTTTCCTAACTAAAAGCGGGGATCTTGAAGCATATAACTATACCACTATCGAAAAAACTCATATTATTGCGCAAAACGGTTGCTGTACAGATTTTTCTAGTAGTAGACATAGAGAAACGCCAAAACTTTTTACGCATCATTGGCAATGCAATATTGACACCGCAATGGGTGAACTGGACTATGTGTTCCAGTTGTACGGACGGGAAAAAGAGTGGCGGCTTCATTCAAATAGCTACTGCGATTTCTGTACCCGCTATACCGAAGGCGTTGTAGAGCGGTGTGGTAAGGTCAAAGGGCAGAAGCTTTTTGAACTTCTTAGTAGGATTGCTGTTGACCCTCTTTTTTCAAAAACCACAGAGCAACAAAAGAATTTTGAACAGCTTAAAGCGACAATAAGTAAAATTGAATCTGAAAAAGCAGCAGAAGAACAGCGCCTTCAAAAAGCGGAACAAAGCGCGAAAGAACATACTGAAAAAAGAGAAAAATACCATAAGGCTAAAGAACGGATTAATAAATTCTATATTCCTTGTTGGATTGCTTTTTTAGCTTGGCTTGCATTTTCAATTTTCGATGCGTACAAATCTGAGTTTAATCTTCCGTTTGAAATATGGAAGCTATCCATTATGGTTGTAATCTCCGCCTGTTGGAATTATGTAGAAAGAGTAGCTTTGAATTTCTCCTTTGCTCCTGTTATTGTTTCTTCCATCGGCCTTGGCTTATATTCTCTTTATTTTTCGACGGTGCTCGCTGCAGGGGATTTATTATTGGCTATCGGAAAATATTATCTAATAATACTTGCTGTATTTATAGCCATAACACTGGTTTCAAGGTGTATAGGCAATGCGGTTTATAGAAAATGGGAATCCTTCTTGAAATAGGCAGTGCTTGAAGAATTTCCCCAACACGAGATATTCTCCAACCGTATTATATGCTTTAAGGCTTATCTCTTCCCAGTATCGGTAGAATCAACTATCGTGCACTTAAAAAGCAAGAGGAAGAAATAAGCACGATATTTGTCCTTGTTTCCTTAAAAACCTGTATAATCCCGATATGGATCTGGTATATCCTCGCTGCCGGAGCTTCACCCAAAACACGACAATGCCGACATTTGGTTTTTTTCGCCGCATGTCATTGATCAGCTTGATTTCGTCCGGCTGGTGTTGATTGGGATGAGCGTGTGGACGGTGTGAGCGATCTGCTAATGATTCCAGTGTTCCGTCATATCGCTTTTTCCAGCGATAGATATATTGGCGGTTTGTTTTATACCGAATT
>JAFTBJ010000156.1 GCA_017455295.1 Clostridia bacterium | reverse complement strand
TCGGTGTGCCGCGACCACGGCTATCTGACCGGCGAACAAGCCACCTGCCCGATCTGCGGACAAAAGACGGAAGTGTACAGCCGCATCACCGGCTACTATCGCCCGGTGCAGAACTGGAACGACGGCAAGGCGCAGGAATACAAGGATCGCCGCGTCTATGACATCGGCCGCTCGACGCTAACCCATCAGGGCCCGAATCCGGCGCCGGTGGACGACGCACCCGCCGCGAAAGTGGTCGCCCCGGCTCCTGCCGTGGCTGTCGGCACCGTCTATTTGTTCAAGACGCCCACCTGCCCGAACTGCAAAGCGGCGGCGGCACTGCTTGACAAAGCAGGGATCGCCTATACGGCCGTCAACGCGAACGAAGAGCCGGCGCTGGTGGAAGAGTTTGGCATCAAACAAGCTCCGACGCTGGTGATCGTGAAAGACGGCGGTTTTGAAAAATATCGTGGCGTCTCGGATATCAAGGGCTGGCTGATGACCAGATAACTTCAAAAAAATACAGCATGCGGGCGGAAATTGACCAGTCAATTTCCGCCCGCTTAGAAATGGAGAGACCGATATGGTGGATATCATCGTCGTCGGCGGCGGCCCCGCCGGCATGACCGCGGCGCTTTACGCCTCCCGCAACGGCAAGTCGGCGCTCGTTATTGAGAAAGCCGGATTCGGCGGACAGATCACCCACTCCCCGAAGGTGGAAAATTACCCCGGCACCCTGTCGATCAGCGGCAACGAGCTGGCTGACCAAATGATGGAACAGATCTTGGCGCAGGGCGCGGAGATTGAGATCGAAACGGTGAACGGCATCGAACAGCAAGACGGCTTCTTTGTCGTCACCACCGAAGACGGCGGGCGCTATGAGGCGCGCGCCGTCGTGGTAGCCACCGGCGTCAAGCACCGGATGCTGGGGCTGCCGGGTGAGACCGATCTCGTCGGCGACGGCATCTCGTTTTGCGCGGTGTGCGACGGCGATTTTTATGCCGGGCAATCGGTGTGCGTTGTCGGCGGCGGCAACTCGGCGCTGCAGGAAGCGATCCTGCTTTCCGGCAAATGCCGCGAGGTGACGGTGCTGCAGGACCTGCCCTATTACACCGGCGAATCCCGTTTGCAGGATGTGCTGTTTGCCCGCGACAACGTCAAGGGGCTGACCGGTATTCGCGTGACCGGCCTTTTGACGTCGGACGACGGGCGCTTTCTTGGCGTCACCATCACCGACGCAGACGGCGCGGCGCAGGAAATCCGCTGTGACGGGCTCTTTGTCGCGATCGGGCTGATTCCCGAAAACGAGGCGTTCGCCGATTTGGCGGAGCTCAATGATTATGGCTATTTTGACGCAGACGAGCAGTGCCTGACCAAAACGCCCGGTCTGTTCGTCGCCGGAGATTGCCGTCAAAAGCGCATCCGGCAGTTGACCACCGCCGCGGCGGACGGCGCGACCGCCGCTTTGGCCGCCTGCGACTATATAGACGGGTTGTCCCGCTAAGTGCAAAATAAAAACTCCCGACACGCGTTGCGTGCCGGGAGTTTTTTATATCGTCTTTTAGCCGATCAGGGTTTTGAGCAATTCGCGCACATCGCGGGAAGTCACCTGTCCATCCCCCGTCACGTCGGCGATCGCCTGCTGTTCCGGAGTCAGCGACCCGCCGACCGTAAAGCGCAGGATCATGCGGATGTCGGTGCTGGTGAGGCTGCCGTTTCCGTCCACATCGCCGGGGACGCCGCCCGATATCTTTTGTGCCGTCATATCGTCCGGCATCGCGGCGATGCCGGTGACGGAAGAGAGCTGCAGTGCGTCAAAGGTGATCGTTCCGGCACTTTTCAGCGTGATCGTGACCGCTTTGACGGTGCTGCGGCCGTTTGCGGGAGCGAGCTGGTTATAGGTGTATGCGCTGTAGAAATCAATCGCTTTTTCATAACTGCCCGCGGGGATATAGCCATTCTCGAGCGCCGTTGTGAGCGACGGCCAGAAGTCGCCAGAGAGGCTGAACGCCGTGTCCGCCCCCGAGGTGGTGACGTTGAGGCTGACGTCAAACGGCGCGGTTGCCTGTGCTTTCAAAAGCAGGTTTTTGAGCAGCGCCACCGGATAGGTCTCATTCAGGCCGAAGGTCACCTGATAGCCGCTCGCCGTATCGGCGGTGACGGTCAGACGGCCGTTTTGATAGCTATAACCGCCTTGCTTGGTCGGATCAGCCGCCGACAATGTATCGGGGTTCATCAGCGACACCGCTTTGGCGGAGCGATCCTGCACCAGCGACAGATCGTATACCTTCAGCTTCGCGTTCGCATCCCCCGACGCAAAGGCCCGCATCTGATTGACCGTTACGGCGCCGCTGTCGTTATAGAACGCGGCGTCAAACGCCACGTCGCTCAAGTTTATCGCCGCACGCACCCGTTTGCCGGTGCCGATCAGGTCGCCGACGTCGTTTGCTTCAAGCGGGATATAGGGAGAGAGCGAGAGCGATACGCCGTTTTTGCCGACAAGGCACAGGTTGGTTTTGGCATTTTTCTCGAGCAGCAAATCCGCATACAGCGTGGTGGTGTTCGGATCGAAGGTGATCGGATCGCTGAGCGTATACTCAGCCATCGGCCACTGTCCGTCGGTGTTATAGAACGTAGTCGCATAGGTGCCTTTTTCGACCTGCATCACCGAGCTGTCGCGCGTCCAATCGTCGGCGTTATCCGCCATCAGCGAGCCTTCGTACACCTGGCCGACGGTCTTTTTGATCGGAACACAGAACTGCGCCGCCGCACACCATCTTCCTTGGGTAAATTCGCGGCCTTTGATGAGGACGTAATCCTCATACACTTCGATGTAGAGCCCCTCGGAACCGGGCACCTGCACGTTGGCGTCCGACCAGAGATAGCCGACCGACGCGCCGTTGATGAAGTTCGCGTCGATGCCGTCGCCATAGAGGAACGGCTGGATCATTTCAAACGACCAATGGCTGTGTCCCGAGAAGAACACGGCGTTCGGATAGTTTTTGAGGATCGCTCGAAGCTCATCGCCGCCGTTTTCCGCCGGAAGATGCCAATACTGCACCGACGGATTGAGAGCGGTCAGCGAGCCGGAGACGGTGTTTTGCAGCGATTGATGCAAAAAGAGGAAGACAGGTTTGCTCGGATCGGTCTCGGCGAGCTTTGCTCGCAGCCAGGAAAGTTGGGTCGCGTTGAGGCCGCCGTTGGTCGTTTGCACGTTGGAGCCGAGGACGATAAAGCGCGTGCCGTTCAGATCAACGGAATAATACAGCCCCGGCATGTTGGTGTTTTGCAAAAAGCGGGCGATCTCTTCGTCATAGGTGCCGCCGTACACCTGATCGTGGTTGCCCATCGTCCAATAGATCGGCGGCAGGGTAACGCCCGCTTCCGCGATCAGCGACGCGAGCAGCTCGTATTGATCCTGCCGGCCGTTATCCGTGTTGTCGCCGGCGGTGAAGATCGCCATACTGTTCGGCGCGGTCGCGGCGATGTCGCGCAGCGCTTGTTTGAAGTTGACGTTATGGCGCGGCTGGGTCGACGAGACGTGCAAGTCGGTGATGAGCTCAAAGGAATACCGCAAAGTCGACGGCTTCAGCTTGAGCGCCGAGGTCGTGACAAAATAGGACGTGGAACGTCCCTCGGCAACCGCGACTTCGATGCTGTCCGCCGCGTCCGGCATAAAGAGGCAGTCGTTGCATTTCACGGTGAAGGCGCCGCTGCCGCTGTGGGTGATCTCTTTGATCGGTTTATAGTCGGCAAGGCGGACGCCGTTTTTTGCCCAATAGAAGCGATAGGTCAATTCGGCAGCCGACGACGGGGTGACGGTGACCGACAGAGTCGATTTGCCGCTTGTGACCGCCGCCTGCACCGCTGCGGACGTAACGCCGTAGTTGGTCGTTTCGTTATTCAGGATCGTAAACGGCGCCATCGAGAGCACTGTGTAGCCGTCGTTATCGCAGAGGTACGCCGTATACTCCCCGGGGCCGTTCAGATCGGCGGCAGAAAAGGTGACGGCGCCGCTGCCGGCTGTATATTGCCATTTCAGCGAATTTTCGCCGCCGCCCGGCAGCTTGCCATAAGGATACAGCCCCGTCCAATCATTGGCGTCGGTGCCGCTGTAGGTCACCGTGATCGTATCGGTCGCGGTATAGGCGGTGCGGTCGAGCGTGATGCACGGCGCGGCCGCCGACACGGGCACGACGCCAAGCGGGATCGCGAGGCACAGCACGCAAAGAGCCAGAAGAATCCGTCCGATTTTCATGCAAAAACACCGTCTTTCATTTTACTTCTTATGTTTAGTATACCATTCCAAACTATATGCGTCAAGACAAAACGAGCGCGATATCAACGTATCGCGCTCGTTTTCAGATTGGTCTATTGCGTGTGGTACGCCATGAGAAGGATCAGCTGCCAGACGCGAGGCGATACAGCGCAAAGGCGTCCGCCATATTGATGGTGCCGTCCCCGTCCATATCGGCCACCGCTTCCTGTTCGGCAGTCAGCGTGATTTGTCCGGACGCCGCACGGTACAGGAAAAACGCGTCCGCCATATTGATGGTGCCGTTCCCGTCCATATCGCCGATTTTTGTTTCCTGCACAGCGTCAATCACCAGACGGCCGTTTTCCGAGAGATCCCCCTCGACGACGGCGACGCCGTCACCAAAGGTGATGTTGTCCGCCGGGCAGTTGATGGCTTGTTCTTCCGTCGTGATATCCAGCTTGCCGCTTTCGATTGCTACGCTGCCGTTTCCGGCGGGCATGAAGTAGATGCCGCCGTTTGAAAGCGTGACCGTGCCGCCGTCCAGCACAAACCGCATGTCGTCCGGCAGGTCGTTGCCAAAGTAGATGGCATTCGTGGCGACGGTGCTGTTTGTCACTGTCACGGTCGAGGCGTGATTGGCAAAGATCGCGTCGGCTGCCGTGACCGTCGCATTCTCAAAGGTAATGTCATGGCTGACCCAGATACCGCCGCCGACGGTGGTCAATGCCACATCCTTGACCGTCAGGTCACCTTCCGTTTCGGAGCCGCTGTAGGATTGATCCGACCGGCCCATATCGATCGGGTGCGGCGACGTAATGGTCAGCGCCCCTTCGCCCGTGACGGTAATGCTGCAGTTGGTTTCGCTGTTGATACCGTCTTCGCCGTTTGCGTCAATGATGATATCGCCGTGTAGCACAATCGTCAATTGCGGCAGTCCGGAATTGATCGCGCCGCCGTAGCCATAAAGTCCGCCGGCATGGCTAATCGTGGCGTTTGTCAAGGTCAGCGTGTTCTCCTCCGGTGAAAAGACAGCCGTACCGTCGCCGCACGTCACGGTGAGCACCTCTTCGGAAAACTGCACGCCGTTGACAAAGAGCGAATATTTCGTCGGCTGCAGCTCAGGGTTGATGCGGTCGCGATAGCCTTCCCCGAGAGCGGCAATATACGCTTCCTCCGACCCGACCGGGACGGAAATCTGCAGATCGCCGCTGCAGGACACGAACAGATCACTGAAATTGATCGGAGGTTCCGTTCCTTCAAATGTCACACGCGACAGCGCGATGCAACCGGCAAACACCCCCGCGCCCATCTGCTTCACCGACGCCGGGATCGCGATGCTCGAAAGCGCCGAACAACCGCTGAACGCATAGGTTCGGATGGTTTCCAGCGTTTGCGGCAGCGCGATCTCTGTCAAATTCTTACAGCCGGAAAACGCACTGTCGGCGATGAGTTTCAGACAATCGGACAGCGTGACCGTCGTCAGCGCCGTACATTTTTCAAAGGCATAGTCTTCGATCGTTTCTACCGCGGACATCTGCACGGTTTTCAGCACCGTGTTTTCGCCAAATGCGTGCATGTTGATCGTTTTGACGCTGTCCGGAACGATAAAGGTTTCGGCGCTCAATCCACCGCTGTAGACATACAGCGTCGTTTTTTCGGCGTTATACAGCACACCGTCCTCCGCCGAAAACGCCGTGTTGCCCTCTTCGACCGTAAAAGCGGTCAGCTTTTGGAAACCGGGGAATGCGTTATACGGAATCTTGGTTACATCTTTGCCGATGACGATCTCCGACGCCAACGCTTTCCACGCGGCAAGATCATCGGTCATTCCGGCATTGGACGTAACGGTCAGCGTACCTTTTCCGGTGCCGAAATCATAATCGAAATACCACCCGTCCCCTTCTTGCAGAACATCGGCAGCCGCGGGCATGCCCCATACCGCTGCCAGGCAGACCGCCAGCAAAACGGCTGCCGCTTTTTTTAACCAACGACTCATCAAAACATTTCCTTCCTTTCGCCTATTTTGAATTGAGTTCTCCTTGCGATCCAAACGGCTCGCAAGTGGTGCATCCGTGAGGGTACCGACCTCGGCTTTTCAGTATACCACTCCTGCTTGGAACCGTCAAGACAAAACGGGCGCGATTGCAAAACGAAATCGCGCCCGTTGATTGGTATTGAATTTTATCAGCCGGTGATGGAGAGCAGCATCCGGCGCACGTCGGTGACGGTCACCGTATTGTCGCCGTTATAGTCCGCTGCCGCTTTTTGAGCATCGGTAAAGTTCCGGCCGCCAACTACATAGCCGACGATCATACGGGCGTCGTTCGTTGAGAGCGCGCCGTCGCCACTGACGTCGCCGATCGCGGCGATCGTCCCTTGCGAGACGACGCCGCCGTTCAAAGTTTGTTTTATTGTCATACCGGTTTTGATCACGCCGCTTGTGACTTTATTGCCGGACGCGTCATATACCGTGAGCGTCCCGACGGTCACGCCGCTGCCGATCAGGTTCTGCACGGTTGTGCCGAGCGCCGCCGGCACCACGTCGCCAAGGCGTGTGCGGCGAGTCGAGGTCACACCGTCGGCAAAGCGTCCGGTATCGGTCGTGTCAGACAGCGCCAACGCGTCGATGGTCAGGCTGCCCTTGCCGCCAAGCGTGATGATCACCTGTTTGATGGTGCTGACGCCATCCGACGGCACCACTTGGTTCCACGAATAGCAGCTTAAAAGATCAAAGGATTTGGCGTATTCACCGGCGGGGATGCAGCCATTCTCCGGCGCTGAGCAAAGGCGCGTATAGAAATCGCTGACAAGGCCATAAGACGCGTCGGCCGCCGAGGTCGTGACCTTCAGCTTGATGTCGAACCGCGTGGTCGCTTTGACGTCCATCAGCCAGTTTTTGAGCTGCGTCACCTTTACCGCTTTGTTCAGGTTGACCGCCATTTCAAAGCCGCTGCTTGTATAGGACGTCACGATCAGCTTGCCGTTGTCGTACACATAACCGCCGTCGTGCGTCGTATCGGTCAGTGTCAAAGCGTCCTCACGAATCAGTGATTCGCTCTTGCCGAAATTGGTGGACGTGTCGCGCAGGTCGTTCGTGATCGCAAACGAACGGAAATAGGATTTCATATTCGCCGTGCCCGAGGCATAGATGCGAATGGCGTTGAGCGTCAAGGTGCCGTCCGCGTTGTAGCAGTCAGCCGGGAAGTCCACGCCCGAAAGGTCGATCTTGCCGACATGATCGACGTCGTCGCCCTTGATATCGCCGCTGCCCGATGAGATGACCGCGCCGTCAATATAGGATTGAATGGACAGATACTGTCCTTTTTGATATGACGTCGTATTGCTGTTCTTGAAGAACAGGATGATGTTGGATTTGGAGCCGCTGACCATCTTGAAATCATAATAGAGCGCATAGGCCGCAGGGTCGAAC
>JAFTBJ010000155.1 GCA_017455295.1 Clostridia bacterium | reverse complement strand
CTCGATCTCCGACTGGATCGCGCGGCGCAGGGGTCTTGCGCCATAGACAGGATCAAAGCCTTCTTTCGCGACTGCTTTGATCGCCTCATCCGACACGGTGATTTGGATCGACAGGTCTTCCATCCGCTGAGACAGCGACACCAGCATGCGGCGGGCGATCTCTTCGATGTTCTCTTCGTTGAGCTTTTGGAACACAATGATATCGTCCACGCGGTTGAGAAACTCGGGGCGGAAAAGCTGTTTGAGCTCTGTCAGCACCGCTTCGCGCGTTTGTTTTTCATCGGCGGTTTCGCTGCCGCCGCCAAAGCCGAAGGACACCTGATGCTCGGTAAGTTTCCGCGCGCCGACGTTGGAAGTCATGATGATGACGGTGTTTTTGAAGTCTACACGTCTGCCCTGCGCGTCGGTAAGGATGCCATCGTCCAGAATCTGGAGCAGGACGTTGAACACGTCAGGGTGCGCTTTTTCAATCTCATCGAACAGCACCACGGCATACGGCTTGCGGCGAATCTTCTCCGTGAGCTGGCCGCCTTCGTCATATCCGACGTAACCGGGAGGCGAACCGATCAAGCGGGACACTGTGTGTTTTTCCATATACTCGGACATATCGAGCCGGATCATCGATTCCGGCGTGTCGAAAAGGTCGGCTGACAGGGTCTTGACAAGCTCGGTCTTTCCGACGCCGGTGGGGCCGAGGAAGATGAAGGAGCCAATCGGGCGTTTCGGATCTTTGAGACCGACGCGGCCGCGGCGAATCGCACGCGACACCGCGCTGACAGCTTCATCCTGTCCGACCAGGCGTTTGTGGAGGATCTCCTCCATATGCAGCAGCCGCTCGCCTTCTTCTTCGGTGAGCTGGGTCACCGGGACACCCGACCAATCGGAGACGATGTCGGCGACGTCGCGGGCGGTCACTTCGCCGTTAACGCCCGCATTTTTCTCATAAAATCGCGCTTTTGCGGCTTCGAGTTTTTCGGCGACTTCCTTCTCTTCGTCGCGGAGTCTCGCCGCCCGCTCAAAATCCTGCTCGTTGATCGCGGCCTTCTTCTCCTCGGCAAGCCGTTTGGCTTCCGCTTCGAGTTCTTTCAAATCGGGAGGCGCCGTAAACGCTTTGAGCCGCACACGGGAGGCCGCCTCATCGATCAGGTCGATCGCTTTATCGGGCAGATAACGGTCGGCGATATACCGGATGGAAAGCTGCACCGCCGCTTCGATCGCTTCATCGGTAATCTTGACCTTGTGGTGCGCTTCATATTTATCGCGCAGGCCGTACAGGATCTGCGTCGCTTCTTCGGCGGTCGGTTCCCCGACCACGATCGGCTGGAACCGGCGTTCGAGCGCCGCATCTTTTTCGATATGTTTGCGGTATTCCTCGAGCGTGGTCGCGCCGATCACCTGCAGATCACCTCTTGCGAGGCTCGGCTTCAGAATATTGGCGGCGTCCATCGCGCCTTCCGCGCCGCCCGCGCCGACCAGCGTATGGATCTCGTCGATAAAGAGGATGGTGTCGCCCGCCTTCATCACTTCATCGATTGCGTTTTGAATGCGCTCTTCAAAATCGCCGCGGTATTTTGTGCCGGCGACCATGCCGGTCAAGTCAAGTGTCACCACACGTTTGCCGCACAGCAGTTCCGGTACCTCGCCCGCTACGATCTTTTGCGCCAGCCCTTCGGCAATCGCCGTCTTGCCGACGCCCGGTTCGCCGATCAGGCAGGGATTGTTCTTCGTGCGGCGGGACAAAATCTGGATCACCCGCTCAATCTCTTTGGCACGGCCGATCACAGGATCGAGTTTGCCCTCTTTGGCAAGTGCCGTGAGATCGCGCCCGAATTGGTCGAGCGTCGGCGTTTTGCCGCCTTTACGCGGCGCCGGACCAGCCGACGCACCGGTATTGGCCGTTTCGGGAGGCGGCATACCGACCGCTTTGGCAATCTCCTCCATGACCTCATCCGTGCGTACGCCAAATGCCTGGAACAGCCGCATGGCGACGCTGTCCCGATCGCGCAGCACCGCAAGCAGGATATGCTCCGTACCCACATAGCCGTTTTTCAGGCGGGCCGCCTCCACCATTGCGATCTCCAACGTCTTTTTCGAACGCGGGGTCATATCACCGGGAGAGAGGCTCGTCACGCTGCCTGCCGGTTCCGCATTCTTGATCGCTTCGGCGTATTTCTCCGCCTCGATACCGGCGCTGCTCAATACGATTGCCGCCACACCGGTTCCTTCGCGGAGAAGGCCCAGCACGATATGCTCTGTGCCGATATAGCTATGGCCGAATTCCTGCGCGGCCTCAATCGCCATATTGAGCGCCGCGTTGGCTTTTTCGGTGAATCCTTTAAACTGATACATAGGTCATTCCTCCTTCTTCCGACATCCTCATTCTGCACGACCGAGCGCCGCGCGCACCATCGCCGCACGGCGTCTGTCGCGTATCTGCGGCGGCATGTCTTCCCCGGCGGCGGTCATCAAACAGCCCGGCTGAATATCGCTCATCAACGCTGTGACCGTTTCAATCGTCGGCGACGGCAGTACGCCGCCGGCCGCGGCGATCCGCACCGTGGACAAGAACCGCAGCGCTTCCTCATAGGTCAAGATCCGCGCCGTCTGCAAAACGCCCAGCGACCGCCACGCATGGTCTTCAAACTCTGGCTGGGTGAACAGCCGCTGTCGCATAGATATCTCCTGCTTCATAATCTGGACGGCAATGCCATTCAGATTCTCGATGGCCGCTTTTTCGGAAATGCCCAGCGTTACTTGGTTGGACATTTGATAAAGCGCGCCGTGCGGCCGCGTGCCTTCTCCATACGATCCGCGGATGGTCAGTCCCAACTTGGAGACCGTGTTCTCCAACGTTTGGATCGCGCCTTGTTCTTCAAGCGCCGGCAAATGCAGCATCAGCGACGCACGCATCCCTGTGCCGAGATTGGTCGGACAGGCAGTCAAAAATCCAAGCCGTTCGTCATAGGCAAAATGCAGTTTTTCGCCGAGCGCACTATCCACCTGATCGGCCAGTGCATACGCCCCCTCAAGATCCAGCCCGGCGCTCATGACTTGGATGCGCACATGATCTTCTTCGTTGATCATCACGCTGACGCGCTCATCCTCAGACAAAAGCAATCCGCTGCCCTCCGGCGCATTGGCCAGTTCAAAGCTGATGAGATGCCGCTCAACAAGTGCCAGGCGCTCTCGCTCCGGCAGCGTCGCCACGTCGACAAAGTGCAGCGGCAGGCCACTGATGGCAGCCGCCGCGTCTTTGACGGCTTCCACGATTTCCTGGCGCTGTTCCTTACTCAAAAAGCGAGGAAACGGACGATGTTCCAAATTGCGGGCCAGACGAATGCGGGTGCTCATCACCACATCGCCGTGTTTGCCCACAGTGCGATACCATTTATCCATCATGGCGTCCATCCTCCAATTCTTTGATTTTGTCGCGCAGGACGGCGCACGTTTCATAGTCCTGCCGTTCAATCGCTTCCTGCAATTCCTTTTTCAATTTCTCGATCTCTTCTTTTATGCGACTCTCCTTTGTACCGGTAAGCGCCGTTTTACCGGCGTGCACCGTTTTACCGTGGATTCGCTGCACAGACGGCCGGAGTTGCTCATAGAAAGTCGTATAGCAATCGGGGCAGCCGACCTGCCCGCTCTCGGCGATATCCCGAAAGCTTTTGCCGCAGGTCGCACAGCGCACGGCATCTCCGGCGCTGCGCAGCGCCGGCTGCGTCAAAAAGCCGCCGAACAAATCGCCGACACCAAACCCAAATCCGCCAAAGAGCCCCACGCCCTCTGCTGCCGCACATTCGGCACACAAATGCCACTCCGTCGTCTGCCCGTTGATCGTCCTTTTCACATAGGTCGTCGCCGGACGCTTTCCACAACGTTCGCACATCATAGGTCATTCCTCCTTCACACTTACGACATGGTCGCTGCCGTCAACATATACTTCATCATGTCCGCGCGGACTCGATCGCGCTGCCCAACCGGGATCTGGTGATAAGCCCGATCGGAGACCGCCGCCGCTATGGTTCGCGCGGCCTGCTCGGTGAGAAAACCGCCGTCAAACAGATTCTGCACGATCGCCTGTGCGGCGGACGCCACCAGAGTATCACCAATCGAATTGACAACGTGCGTCAGCATGGATACTTCCGGCGCCAACCGAATCCGGCTGACACGGATATATCCGCCGCCACCTCGCCGACTCTCTACCAGATAGCCCTGCTGCGGCGTAAACCGCGAACTGAGCACATAATTGATCTGGCTTGGGACACATCCGATCTCACCGGCCAGCTCGTTGCGCTGCAGCTCGGCGCTGCCGTCGCTACTCGTTTCCATCATGTGCAGAATATATGCCGCGATCGCATCGCTCATACGCATCGTTCTCACTTCCTTTCCTTGATCTGAGCTTATTATATTCGTTTGGTCAGTAAAGGTCAAGATCAATAAAGGTCAGTTTTGGATTCTTTTTGCGCTCATATCCTATGTTTTCTTTGATTCTCTCTTGTTTTCGTAAATTTTCTTGAATTCTCTGACTTTCTTTGACCTTTTAATTTTTCTTGCTATTTTTTTTGGCAGGAATTGACACCACCAACGTATTTTGGTAAACTAGATTTAAATCTAGATTTAAATATAGATTCTTAATTATAGATTGCAAAATACATAAAGAAAGGAACTTCATCCATGGCTTTGTACATATGCAGAATATGTGGCAATACGCTGAAAGCTGAAGAAGGATACAGTATTTGCACATGCCCCGCCTGCGGCACAACACAAGACTTAGCCGACTTGGAGCGCAAAGCGGAACACACGGCGCCAATCCCCCCTATTGAAAATGTAGGTGCGACATCGATTGAAAATGTCGGCGCAACATCGGTGTACGTCGTTCCCAATCCCGAAAAGCCGTCTAAAAAAGGGAACTGGCTCATTGCGGTGCTGATCGGCATTAATGTTCTTTTGGTCGCCTTCGGTGTCCTGTTTGCTCTCACCTTCGATGATTATATCAAACCCGCCATCGATTACAATAAGGCGATGAGCTTGTACAATGAAGGCGATTATCCGGCTGCACAGGCGATGTTTGAGTCGCTCGGAGATTATCAGGACAGCGCCTTTTATGCTTTTGAATGTGCGAATATTCAAACGTATACTACCGCATGGGAATATCTGGAAAACAAAGATTATAAAAATGCCATCGATGTGTTTTGCAAATTGGGCGATTTTCGTGATGCGGCCGATAAGCAGTCGGAGGCCCGCTATTTGCTTGGCTGCGAATACTATGATCAAAAAGACTACGCGACCGCTAGTAGCTGGTTTAACACTTGCAAAGACTATAAAGACGCGGCTGAAAAATCAGATACCTGCAAAAAGCTGCTTGCCGAACAAGCAAATGAAGAAACCTATCAACGGGCGATGCAGGCGCTCCAAAGCGGACAATATGCGGCTGCCGAAAGCAACTTTCAGGCTTTGGGAGACTATAAAGACTCAAAAGATATGGTCAACGAAGCCAAATATCGCTATGTATATGAAAACCAAAACAGCGAAGAAGCCGGGAATCTTTCATCGAAATTCCACGCCTACATAAAAGAATTAAAGGCCGCCAATTATAAAGATATCGCCTCCATTTATGACTCGGTTTATTCCTGGAGGTTCCGGTGCTGGGTAAATGACAGTTGGGACAGTAAGGAATCGCAATCCCAAATTGCCGCAAACGATACCGTATTTGTTCATATTCAATCCATTGGCGGACCGATCGGAGGCAGTGTCAATATTCGAGTGGTATATTATGAAGTAGGGGTATCGGATAGAGAGTCGCTCAAAGATGAAATAACCGTCGACGCGTTTAACACCTCCTGTACTACCATGACGCATGTGTTCTATGTTCGGGATGGCATAGAAGCCACATCCTACTATGCCCAAATCTACAACGCGGATTCAGGTGAATTGATC
Organism: Clostridia bacterium; assembly: GCA_017455295.1. GTDB lineage: Bacteria > Bacillota > Clostridia > Oscillospirales > Acutalibacteraceae > RGIG1959. The sequence continues at coordinate 10,857 of JAFTBJ010000155.1, read as the reverse complement.
GATACCGTTTATTTCAGTTACTAATTCTTTGCATCATAAAGGAGAATGCACTATGATGAAACGACTTTCGGCTTATCTGCTGTGCGCCGCTTTCTTGGCAGGGATTCTCGCTGTCGGCGGCATCCTGCCGGTGGGAGCGGAGGACGCCCTCCCCTACACAGCGGCTTACGGCACCGATTTGAATGATCTCACCGATTTTTCAGAGGCGGCTTTAAGCTCGTTGCAGCTTGGCAGCAAAGGGGTGACGACCGGCTCCTCCGACGGCATCCCGTTTGAGCTGTTCACGGTGGACGTATCCGGTGTGAACGGTTCCGACGTGACGCTGACGCTGGACGCGGCAACGGTGGAGAACGAGCGATTGGCACTGAAAGTGTACAACGTCAAAACCGAAGCGTGGGATACGGTGAAAACCGTCACGACTTCTGGACAAATCGTCGCTTCCGTGTCGCTTTCCGACTATGCCAAAGACGGCAAGCTGCAGGCGATGGCGACGCCGGATTATGTGGACAACGGCAGCAACCGCATCCTGTGGAGCACCGACCCGCAGCATTATGCAAAATTCAGCGATCTGCACGCGACCTACGAAGGCATCCACAACTATATGGTGTCAGAATATCAGCAAGGCAACATCGCCTATGTCGTCACCACCGGCGATATCATCGACGATATGCCGACGCTGTCGGGCGCCAAATCCCAATGGATCACCGCCGACAAGATGTATAAGATCCTCGACGACGCCAAGGTACCCTATGGCATCGTGACCGGCAACCACGACACCGGCAACTACCCCGCCGCCGATTACCGGTATTACCTGCAGTATTTCACCGCCGATCGGTATGAGGACAACCCGTGGTATGGCGGAACGGAAGACAACAATAAGAATCACTATGACCTGCTGACCATCGGCAACGTGGATTTCCTGTTTATGTACATCGGCTACGGCATTGAGGATGCGACCGATACCATCGACTGGGCAAACAAGGTATTGGACGCCTACCCGCACCGCAACGCCGTGATCTGCACCCATCAATACCTCAAATCCCGCCGTTCCGACTGGGGCGGCCGCGCACAAATCATGTTTGAGACGATCATCAAAGAGCACGAAAATGTGATGATGGTGTGGTGCGGCCACGACGACGGCGCCACCCGCGTCATCCGCAATATGGACGGTGATCGGCTGAACAGCCTCGACGAGGCGGACGGTCACGTGGTGCATGAGATTTTGTGCGATTATCAGTTTATTCAGCTTGAAAGCGAAGAGTATTATGAAGACGCGCCCGATCCGGGGCATTACATCGGCTCGGTCTTCGGCTGCAACGGCGAAGGCTACATCCGCTCGATCGACATCGTCGGCAACAGTGTGTCGATGGACACCTTCTCCCCCATCACCGGCGGCGTCCGGCCGTATGGCGACCGCGACCATTTTACCATCGACGTCGACTTTATCCCGGCGCATCGCGAGATCACCGTCAAACGGTTTGCAGCGGGAACGAGCGCGGCGGGATCGTTTGACGAGAAAGCGGCCGGCACGATCGTCTATGCCAATCGCGCGGCGCTGCAGCAGCTTATAAGCGAAGCGGACGCCATCACCAATTCCTATACGGCGGATAGCTGGAACGCGTTTGTTGCAGCCAAGAATGCGGCGAACAACGCGCTTAAAGGCGACGACGCCGATATGGGCGACGCCTATCGCGAGCTGAGCAACGCGATCGGCAGGCTGGCGCCAATCGAAGAGAAGATGGATCGGACAAAGCTGGAAACGGTCTACACGTTCGATCTCGCGCCGGAAAGCTGGCAAAACAGCGAAGGCAACAAGAAGCTGACCTCCAAGGCGTCTTTCATGATCCCCACAGTCGGGGACGACGGCAGCCTGACCATTGAAAAATCCGTCCGGGCGCTCAACGATTATCCGCAGATCACCTATGGCGAAACGGTGGAGGTCATTCCAAAAGACGGCAAATGTTACCTCTATCTGGACGTGCACTCCGAAAACGGCTGGTCGCTGTATCCCACCGTTTATCAGGATGTGAATATGTATCAGCGACGTCTGAATTATGTACTGGAAGATTTGAAGGATGTCACATGGGACGCCGGATACGGCGATTTTGTCGGGGTATACGACATCACCGACGCACTCACGGATATGGGCGTCGATATGTCGCAGCCGTTCCTAATCTCGCTCGCGGTCAACGCCGTTCCCGGCCCGCTCACCATTCGGGAGATCAGCATTCTGACCGGCGCCTATCCCACCGGGTTCGCCATAACCGATTGGCTGCCGTGGATCGCGCTGGGCGCTGTGGTGCTGATCGCGGTCGTGGTACTCGTGCTGGTACTGCGCAAAAAGCCGAAAACGACGAAACCGGCCGTTACCGAAACGACACCCGCCGAAATACCGGTTGACGACGCGGAAAATGCGGCACCGGGCGAAAGCGCACCGGAAGAAGGCCCTGCCGTCGACCCTGACCCTGTCCAAGAAAACCCTGACGATAAAGGAGAATAACACTATGAGCTGGCGTATTGAAACCAAATGCATCCAAGAAGGCTATCGTCCGAAAAACGGTGAAGCGCGCGTGCTGCCCGTGTATCAAAGCACGACCTTTCTTTATGAAAGCGCGCAGGCGATGGGCGATCTGTTTGATCTGAAAGCGGCGGGCGCGTTTTACACCCGTCTCGGCAACCCGACCACCAATGCGGTGGAAGCCAAAGTGGCGGCGCTCGAAGGCGGCGTCGGCGCGATGATGACCTCCGCCGGACAGGCGGCGTCGCTGATCTCCGTGATCAACATCGCGCATGCGGGCGACCACATCATCAGCGGCAGTGCGATCTATGGCGGCACCTTCAATCTGTTCAATAAGACGCTGCGCGAGCTTGGCATCGACGTGACGTTTTTGGAGCCGGACGCGACCGACGAAGAACTCGAAGCGGCGTTCCGGCCGAACACCCGCCTTGTGTTTGGCGAATCGCTCTCGAACCCGGCGCTGCGGGTGCTCGACATTGAAAAATGGGCCAAGCATGCGCATGCGCACAACGTCCCGCTGATCGTGGACAACACCTTCCCCACCCCGATCCACTGCCGCCCGTTTGAATTCGGCGCAGATATCGTCGTGCACTCCACCTCAAAATATCTCGACGGCCACGCAACGGCACTCGGCGGCATCGTGGTGGACAGCGGCAACTTTGATTGGGAAGCGGCCGGGAAATTCCCGGAGCTGACTACGCCCGATGAAACCTATCACGGCGTTATCTATACCAAGCAATTCGGCAAAGCGGCGTATATCACCAAAGCGCGCACCCATATTATGCGCGACATCGGATCGACGCCGAGCCCTACGAACGCGTTTTTGCTCAGTCAGGGTATCGACACGCTGCACCTGCGGATGCAACGGCATGTGGAAAATGCCCGCGCTGTGGCGGATTTCCTGCTGCACGACGACCGCATCACCTTTGTGCAGTTCCCCGAGCTGCCCGATTCCAAGGATTATGCGCTGGTGCAAAAATATATGCCAAACGGCACCTGCGGCGTCATCTCCTTTGGCGTCAAAGGCGGGCGCGAAGCGGCGATCAAGTTTATGGACGGCTTGAAGCTCGCCGCCATCGCGACCCATGTGGCGGACTTGCGTACCTGCGTGCTGCACCCCGCCTCCACCACCCACCGTCAGCTTTCCGATGAACAGCTCCGCGAATGCGGCGTGACGCCCGACCTGATCCGCTTCTCGGTGGGCATTGAAAATGCACAGGATATTATTGACGACATCCGACAGGCGCTAGACGCTCTGTAATCTTCCGCACAAAAAAAGAACGTGTGAGGAATCAACACTCACACGTTCTTTTTTATCCTCAAGTGAAATTCCGCAGGCGGAACGGGACGCCGAGTGATTCGGCTAACTTGCGGCAGCGCTCCGCCTGTTCCGGTGTGATCACATCCACCGCCGTGACCATCACATGCGGCACATATCGCTTGCAATCCCGCACAAACTGCAGCATCGCGTCAAACGCTTTTTCACCGAAGGATGGCTGCGTCACCTGTACATACTCTGCGGCGGTCGGTGCGTTCATACTGATCGACACGGTATCGATCAAGCCCTCAAACAGTGGGGCGACCGATTTTCCGAGCGATAACTCGGCGAGACCGTTTGTATTGAGCCGGATGGGGATGTCGCTGACCGACCGAATATAGCGGCAAGCGGCCAGCAGCACATCGAGCCGTTCGGTCGGTTCGCCGAAGCCACAGAAGACGACTTCCCGATAAGCGGACAAATCGTGCTGACGAAACGCGTCGAGCACCTCGTCTTCGGTGGGGTCGCGTTCCAGCCACAGGCTGTCCGCATCCCCCACGCCGTCGTGCCCGCCGCGAATGCAAAAGACACAGGCGCAGGTGCAGGCGTTGGTCAGGTTGACATACAACCCGCCTTCAAATTCATATAAAATGGTCATGAAGAGTCCTTCTTTCATCAGGAACGGAGCTTGTTTTTGAGGCCGTAGCGATCCAGTGCCAGCCCCAATACCGCAAATAGTGCCAGCCCGGCAGCCGACTGCACGGCGCTCATTGGCGCGCCCATGAGCGGAGCAAGCCAATTGCCATATAGAATCGCTTCGGCCAGATAATACCCGACCGCGTTGATCACGCCGGCGATCAGGGCACCGACAATATTACGCATATGGACAATGGTGTCTTTTTTGGCGGTCAGGCAAAGCGCCATACACGCTTTGATCACCACCGTAAACGGGATCCAAATGGGAGCACCGGCAAAAAAGTCGGCAAGCCCGGCACCGATCGCGGCCGCCGCCACGGCAAAGGGTGTCGGCAGCAATGCCGCTGTCAGGTAGATAAAGGCATCGCCGGGGTGAATATACCCGGACACGCCGATCGGGATCTGCAAAAAGCCGGTCACCAGCGCGATGACCGCCGTCAGGATGGCGGCCAGCACAAGCGACTGGATGGATTGTTTTTTATTCATGGAATTCGCCTTCTCTATACAACCAATGGATGCATTTTTCAAACAGCACGCCATCCGCCGGATCGGTTCCGGCTGCTGCGGTATAGGCGGTGGCTCTCGATACAAAATCCGCCGCGAGATCCACCGCTTTGGCGGATGACTCGCCTCGCAGCTTGGCGCCGCAAAATACCGATGCAAAGAGATCGCCTGTGCCGGGATAGCGTCCCACGCTCAAGGGCTTTTCCGTGAGCAGCAGTTGGTCGGTATCGGTGGTATACAAATAGTTGCCGATCGTCTCCTCGCCGGTACGCACGCCGGTGAGCACAATCTCCTTCGGACCGAGTGCAGCCAGTTTTTTGCAAAGCAGAGCCGCTGTGTCGCCGGTGATCGCTTCGCCGGTATAGGCCGTATCGGTCAAAATACAGGCTTCGGTGATATTCGGCGTGATGACGTCCGCTTCTTTGACAAGATCGCGCATGCGGGCACACATCGCATCGGTATAGGTAGCATAGACCCGACCATGATCCGCCATGACGGGATCGACGATAAACGGCGTGCCGACCGGCAGCGCTTCGGCAATTTCCCGCACGATCGCGATTTGATCCTCCGAGCCGAGAAAGCCGGAATAGAGCGCATCAAAAGAAAACTGTTCTTTCTGCCACGCTTCAAAGTATTCCCGCATATACGGTGTGAAATCCAAAAACGAATAGTGTTGATAGCCGGTTTGCGAAGACAAAATCGCCGTCGGAAGCGGACAGCACTGCACGCCCATCGCGCTGAGCACCGGCAGCGCTACCGTCAGCGATGCTCGTCCCATCCCGGAAAGATCGTTGACGCAGATGACCGCCGGAAGTCGGTTTTGATGCATATTGATCCCTCCTTTGAAATGGCAGCAGCGCCTGTTTTTGCTTGTTAAAAGAATACCACATATTTGAAATATGTCAAGATTTTTGCGGGAGATGTTTACACTTTTCTTTGAAAACTTTCATACTCTCGTCACGATTTGTTCAACATTTTCAAGCCGATACGTTGTACAATAGAAGCACAGAAAGAGAAGGGAGCCTTTCCTTATGATCCAGAAAGACCCGTGTGTTCTTGTCTGTGTGACCGACCAAATGAGCTGTCGCCGTTTGATTGAAAAAGGACGAGATCTTGCTCTTGCGACCGGCAGTACGCTGCAGGTCGTGTCTGTACAGCCGCGCGGCTCTCTGTCGCCTCATACAGTGGATACGTTGCAGGCACTTTATGACGTGGCGTGTTCTTTCGGCGCCGGGATGGACGTTCTGTTTGACGAAGACCCGGCTTTGACGGTCGCCGTATATGCGCGGCAGATCAACGCGATCCGTCTTGTCAGCGGCACGCCCGACGTGCGAAGCAATGCGTTTGTGGAAACCATCCGGGAGCTTCTCCCCTTCCTCCCCATCACCATCGTCGATGCGGAGGGACACACAATCACCCTCGGCGGTCCCGAAGAGGATATCGCCTAACTCCTCGCTTTCTCCTTCCGCCATTTGAGCGATCAAATGGCATTTTCTCCTCATTTTCTTCTCAAAAAGGATACGGCGTCCTGTCTTTTTTAGGCAGGGCGCCGTATCCTTTTATTACAAGTTTCTTCAAGCCCACGGATCTTCGCTTTCCGGTTCGCGGATACCGGCCAGCAAAAACTGCTCCCACAGATACCATTTGCCGTCTTTCGCCTGCCGCAGCGTCACAGCACGCGGGCTGTCCGCGCCGCCGCTTTGCAAATACAGCTTGGCATACCCCTCGTTTTGATAGGAATACGGATTATCGCTTACTCGGATCGTATACGGCGTCGAAGGCGTATAGTCATTTTGCGGCGTCGCGCCGTCAAAATAGGAACGCGGGATATAGTCTTTTCTATCCATAAACCGGTCACGAATGAATTGCTGCTCCATCGGGCTGATCGTACGCGGCCCGGAAAGGAATTGGAGCATGGCAAGCGACTCCTCCTTTTGACACGGATAAAGGCACAAAGCGGCCACCGTCAGCGCCGCCGTGTCAAACGGCGAAGCAAGTGCAGAAAGCGATAACGCTTTCATCTCCTCCAGCGTTTCGGGCATGGAATCAAATGTCACGCATTGGGTCGTTCCCATAGGATGTGCCTCCCTTTTCGGATGATATCAAGAGTCCAGCGACGCCACCGCCATTTGTGCGGCGACAAGGCCCTCGCCCACGGCTTTGGCGATCTGCAGCGGTTCTCCGACGCAATCGCCGGCCGCGTACAATCCGGGAATATTGGTCTCGCCCTGCCGATTGACCGCGATATATGCACCATCCATCTGCAAGCCCGACACCAGCGTGTCGGGCAGCATCTCGTTGTGCATCACAAAGACCACATCGGCCGCATACGCCATGCCTTCGTCCACAACCAGATTGACGGTTTTCTTTTTCTCACCGTCGGTGATGCGGAAATTGGTGCCGCGCAAAAAATAAATATACGGCGGCAGTGTCGGTGGCTCTTGCTTGCCGAACACCGTCACATCAACGCCGAGGCGGTAAAGCGTCAGCGCTGCTTGCGCCATATCGGCGGCATCGCCGAGCAGATAGACCGTTTTGCCGCGATAGGTCGCGCCATCTCGAAAGGCAAAATAGCTGACGCCTTTGCCAATATGCTCCGCCTCTCCGGGATAGGGCTGCGGCGCATGAACACCAGTCGCCAAAATCACGCGGCGAGCTTCCACCGTTTCGTTGCCGACGGTGATTACAAAATGATCGTCATCAGGGACTACAGAAAGCGCACGCCCGATCTTCCATTGAACGCCGGCCGCCATCGCATCCCGCTTCATCCGCTGCAAGACAGACAAACCGGAACGCCCGCGCAGCGCAATATAATTGTCAATCCGCGGAGCGTGAGTCAACGGGTTTTGCGAAATATCATTGGTAATAATCAAACAATCGTGTCCTTTTGCACACACATTCACGGCCGCTGAAAGGCCGGCCGGGCCTCCGCCGATCACCACGACATCGATCATTCTGCATACGCCTCCTTTATCTGAAATCGATCTGTACAATTAAGCGCGGTGCCATCTGGCGCCTTGCGCCGTATCTTCAATGACAATGCCCATTTCTTTGAGCTGATCGCGGATCCGATCCGATTCCGCCCAATTCTTTTGCCGCCGGGCCTCCGCGCGCGCCGCGATCAATTCTTCAATCAGGGCGGTGTCGTCTTCTTCCACCGCGTGCCGCTCATACAAGAGGCCCAACACGCCGGTCAACTCATGGAAGGCGTCAAGGGCTTTTTTGCAAGCGTCCGCTGACAGCGTCCCATCCCGAAGCGCCGTATTGATATCCTTGACCAGATCAAACACCGCCGAAATGGCGTCCGCTGTGTTCAGGTCGTCGTCCATTGCATCGATGAATTGCGCTTTCCGCTGCTCGATCGAGGCACCCATGGCATCATCGCCGCTGCCGTCACCGCCATTATCCGCCGCAAAACTCAACGCCGATTCGCAGTTGTAAAGGCGATCCAGCGCCGCCCCGGCCGAGGTGATGACGTCCACGCTGTAATTGATTGGGCTGCGATAAGACGACGAAATCAGGAAGAAACGGATTGCTTCATAACCATATTCTTTCGCAACGTCGCGCACGGTAAAGAAATTGCCGAGAGATTTGGACATTTTCTTGTTGTCGACGTTGATATATCCATTGTGCATCCAATAATGCGCAAAAGGTACGCCGTTGCAGCATTCGCTTTGCGCGATCTCGTTTTCATGGTGTGGAAAAATCAGATCCTGCCCGCCGCCATGGATGTCGATCGTTTCGCCGAGATAGCGTCTTGCCATCGCCGAGCATTCAATATGCCAGCCGGGGCGACCGTTGCTCCACGGCGACTTCCAAAACGGCTCGCCCGGTTTAGCCGCTTTCCAAAGCGCAAAATCGAGCGGATCCTCTTTTTGTTCGCCGACCGAAATGCGGGCGCCGCTTTCCAGATCATCGATCGGCTGATGGCTGAGCTTGCCATAGCCGGGATCCTTCCGGGTGCGGAAGTAGACGTCCCCGTTTTCGGCGCGATAGGCAAAGCCTTTTTCTTCCAAAACCTTGATGATATCAATGATCTCCGACATGTTTTCGGTCGCACGCGGGTGCACCGTCGCCTCCCGCACACCGAGGCCTTTGGCATCGGTCCAAAACTCCGCAATATACCTCTCGGCAACCACGTCATAGGTCGTGCCTTCTTCGTTCGCGCGGCGGATGATCTTATCGTCAATATCGGTAAAATTCTGCACAAAGCGAACGTCATACCCGCGCCACTCCAAATACCGCCGCAGCACGTCGAACACGCATAAAGGGCGTGCGTTGCCGATGTGGATGTAATTGTATACGGTAGGACCGCACGCGTAAATCCGGAGCTTTCCTTCTTCAATGGGAATAAGCTCCTGTTTTTCCCGCGTGAGGGTATTAAAAATCTTCATAGGGTTTACTTCCTTTCTGATGAGACGGCCTTTTTGACGTCGTCGAGCTGCTTTTGAAGCTGCTCGATCTGTCCGCTTAAGCGACAGAGTTCCTGCGACACCGGGTCGGGAATGTGGATCTGATCGAGATCCGATACCCGCTCGCCGTTTATCCGCACAACGCGTGCCGGCACGCCGACCGCTGTGGAATTGTCCGGAATATCGGTCAGCACCACGGCGCCAGCGGCGATGCGCACATTATCGCCGATGTTGATGGGGCCCAGCACTTTCGCGCCCGCGCCGACCATTACATTTTTGCCAAGCGTCGGGTGACGCTTTCCTTTGTCTTTACCAGTGCCGCCAAGCGTGGCACCCTGATAGATGGTGCAATCGTCGCCTACGATCGTCGTCTCGCCGATCACAACGCCAGTGCCATGGTCGATGAAGACCCGGTCGCCGATCTGCGCGTCGGGGTGAATTTCAATACCGGTGCGACGCACGCAGCGCTGCGATATCCAGCGAGCCAAAAACTTCATGCCATGCCGCGAGCACCAATTGGCCCGACGGTGAGAGCGGATCGCTTTGAGACCGTTGTAAAGAAAATAAATCTCAATCGACGAACGTGCCGCCGGGTCGCGGGCACGAACGGCCGCAATATCCGATTTGAGCTTGTCAAACATACTGTTGGTTTACTCCTGTTTTGTTATTTATCCTGTGTAAAATATTCCCGCAGCGTCCAACAATATTGCACGCCGGAAATGACCGTCAAAACCACCGCGATCCAAAGCAGGATCTGCGCGATCAAGACGGGAATACTAAAGCAAAGGGATGGCAATGGCAGCCAAGTGCCGCATTCCTGCCATTGCAGCGCCACGATCATGGCGATGATCGCCACATACTGCGCCACCGTCTTCATCTTTCCGGCAAAGCTCGCTGCTACGACCTTGCCGCGCCCGGCCGCCATCAGCCGCACCGACGTCACCGCAAATTCACGGGTCAGCACCAGCATCACGGCCCATACGTCAAGGACGCCGAGCGAAAGAAACGTGAGCAGCGCCGCCGTCGTCAGCATTTTATCGGCGATCGGATCCAAAAACTTCCCGAGATCGGTGATCAAGTCCCGCGATCTCGCAATTTTACCATCAAAATAATCGGTCAAGGCCGCCGCAATGAATACAAGCAGCGCCGCCGCATAATGAAACGGAAACGGCCAAAACAGCAACGCCATGAAAATCGGCGTCAACACTATTCGCAAAACCGTCAACCGGTTGGGCACATTCATTTCCCACCCTCATTTCTAAAAGAATACCGCGCTATCGTTGCACCTCTCCGATCAGATCCCAATCCAGCGATTTGGTGACGACGACCGACACGATATCGCCGGGCTGAAACGCATTCGGCGAAGCGGTAAAAAAGACTTTTGTATCGATATCCGGCGCGTCGGCTTCCGATCTGCCAAACCAGCATCCAGCATAGCGGTCATAGCTTTCGACAAGCACCGTGAGCGT
>JAFTBJ010000154.1 GCA_017455295.1 Clostridia bacterium | reverse complement strand
ACCTTGCCGCCGAGCAGCCGCCCCAAAATATAAGCCATCACCGACGGGGACAGTCCTGTTGTGTAGGAATTGATCACCACAAAAAGCGGTTTATCCGAAAGAAGTTTCACACATTCTGTCACAAATCCGTCGATCTGTTCTTCCAGTTTCCAAATCTCGCCACCCGGACCTCTGCCATAGGACGGCGGATCCATCACAATAGCGTCATAGGTATTGCCCCGCCGTTGTTCGCGAGCAACAAATTTGCCGCAATCGTCCACAAGCCAGCGGATAGGGTGATCGGCAAGTCCCGACACGGCGGCGTTTTCTTTGCCCCATGCCACCATGCCTTTGGACGCGTCCACGTGCGTCACCGCCGCCCCTGCTTTGGCAAGTGCCAAGGTAGCACCACCCGTGTAGCCGAACAAATTGAGTGCCTTGATCGGACGATTTGCCTCGCGCACCAACGACGCCATCATATCCCAGTTGACCGCCTGTTCGGGGAAAAGCCCTGTGTGCTTAAACCCCATCGGTTTCAAGCGAAACCGCAAGTCGCCATACCCGATCTCCCACACGTCGGGAAGTGCGCGATAGGTCTCCCAATGTCCACCGCCCGTCTTGGCACGGTGATAACGCGCGTGGGCGTTTTTCCAAAGCGGATTTTTCTTTTCGCTGTGCCAGAGGATCTGTGGATCGGGACGAATGAGTATCTTATCCCCCCAGCGTTCGAGCCGTTCCCCGTCACTGCTGTCGAGCAGTTCATAATCTATCCAATTATCTGCGGCTCGCATATATGTCCATTCCTTCCGTTAAAACAAAGTCTGCTGATCCCCAGGCGGTACTTCGCCGTAAGGGATCCCCAAATGTTCATACGCAGCGGGCAGCACCATTCTGCCGCGCGGCGTCCTGCTCAAAAAGCCGATCTGCATCAGATACGGTTCATACACGTCTTCGATCGTGACCGCTTCCTCGCCGACCACAGCGGCAATGGTTTCGAGCCCCACCGGTCCTCCGTGATAATGATCGATCATCGCTTTGAGCATACGGCGATCCACCAAATCGAGTCCGAGCTCATCTACATCCATACGCGACAGCGCGATGCGCGCCGTTTCTTCATTGATCTCACCGTGACTGAGCACCAATGCGAAATCGCGCACACGTTTTAAAAGGCGATTAGCGATGCGCGGCGTCCCACGCGAACGGGACGCGATCTCCAAAGCACCATCCGGCGTGATTTCCGCGCCCAAAATCCGGGCACTGCGCGAGACGATCTCTGCAAGTTCCTGCGGCGTATACAATTCAAGCCGCAGCACCACGCCGAAACGATCACGCAGCGGTGCAGAAAGCTGTCCGGCGCGTGTCGTCGCACCGATCAAAGTAAACCGCTGCAGCGGCAGATGGATACTGGTCGCCCCCTGCCCCTTGCCGTTGATGATGTCAATTGCAAAATCTTCCATCGCCGGATAGAGGATCTCCTCCACCGTGCGCGGCAAGCGATGAATTTCGTCGATGAACAGCACGTCGCCTTCATCCATATTGGTGAGCAGCGCCGCGAGATCCCCCGGTCGTTCCAGTGCCGGACCGGAGGTGATACGGAAATTCACACCCATTTCATTTGCGATGATGGCGGCAAGTGTCGTTTTGCCAAGTCCCGGAGGACCGTAGAGCAGCACGTGATCGAGGGCTTCTTTGCGAATTTTTGCCGCATCGATATACACTTTTAAGTTTTCTTTGACCTTTTGCTGCCCAATATACTCATTCAAACTGCGGGGACGCAGCGGATTATCCCCTTCGTCCTCCGGCAAAAATTCCATCGAAACCAATCGGTTTTCAAAATCCATTTCATCCATATCCGCTTATCCTTTCGCCAAGCTCTTCAATGCCCCGCGCACCAATTCCTCTACCCCGAGCGTTTCATCAAGTTTTCCGACGGCAGCCGCCGCTTCGCTTTGTGAAAAACCAAGTACTGAAAGTGCCCTGACCGCTTCGGCGGCGTTGCCCACCGAGATGGAAACAGTCCCGCTGCCTATATCGACGCCGTCGCTCGGTGCGAGAGCCGCCACCTTATCTTTCATCTCCAGCACAATACGCTGTGCGAGTTTCGGGCCGACGCCAGGAGCGCGGGTAAACGCCTTATGATCCCCCGCCGCCACAGCGAGTGCCACCTTTTCGGGAGACAACTCCGAAAGTACGGCGATCCCTGCTTTCGGGCCGACGCCGGTGATAGATGTCAGTTGTTTGAAACAATCGAGTTCTCTTTTGTCGGCAAATCCGAACAGCTCGATCGCATCTTCCCGCACATTCATCATGGT
>JAFTBJ010000153.1 GCA_017455295.1 Clostridia bacterium | reverse complement strand
CCGGTGGCCGAAGAAACAACAGCCGTGGAGCAGGTGCAAACTTCTTGGTTGCTGATCGCACGATGAGCCGAATCACCATAATAGTTCGTGATCGTGCCGGCGTTGTCGATGCGCAGGGTCAGAGCGGGCTCCAGGTTGCTGTTCGCAGAGGTAATGGAGATACCGTTCGAGGACATCTTCACAACGTCATTCGCCGTGGTAGAACGGAAATAGACGGTGAATTTGACATAGTCAGCCGGTGCGCCAGCCGCCGTGAAGTCGCCGCTGTAGGAACCGTCAGCCGCAACATTCGCAAGAGTGGCGGGCTTCACGAAGCCAGAGGGCGTGCCCGTGGTGCGATAGTACGCATCCGCGATCGCGGCGGTCGTGAAGGTGCTTTGAGCCGCAGCCAGTTGGGTGCCGGTGAAGGTGCTCGCCCAAGAAGCAGACTCAATGTTCGCGGTCGTGGTCGCCGTATCAACAATAGCGATCTTCAGGTCGGACGCCGAGGTAACGGACATGCCGAGGTTGGTGAGAGTCGCCGTGTTGACAGAGCTGAACCATGCATACGCACTGGTGGTCAGAGCCATCGCGCAAACCGCCAGGATGGCGATCGCAGTCAGCAGAGACTTTTTGTTGGTTTTCATACTTTCTTCCTCCTAAAAATAAAATTTTGGATTGTGTTTGGGGGCCCCGCCCCCGGGGAATGTATACCGAAATGTGTCAACGATCTTTAGGGTGTGAAATTTCCGAGCCGCATCGGGATTGGTTCTTTCTCGACATTTTCAGGTGCGTGGGTTTTCATTCGTAGGGGCGGATTCTATATCCGCCCGGCGCCGAGGAATGTGCGTATACAATCCCTCCGTCACGGCTTTCGCCGTGCCACCTCCCTTTGCACAAGGGAGGCAAGGCGCTCACCGCAAGATCACAGTGGACGCGTGCGGCGCGATGTGGGCATCGCGCCCTACGGCGACACGCAAGATTCTGCGTTACGACATGCCAAACCACGCATATTCGAGAAAGAGATTCCGGTCAAGTGGTGAGTATCACCGCCTGACGAAAGCGTGTCGAGAAAGAACTACACCAATACGGCTTCTTCTAGATCAACACTCCTAACCGTCATGCTCATCTTCATCTCACCTCCCATAATATCATTGACACATTCAGGGTCTTCGCCTTCGAGCCACACGACAACGGTATATTTGTCGGTGTCTCCGACCGAGAAGAGTTCGTTATCGTACTCCATGACGGTCGTGGTGGAAACAAAGGGGATCGGCTGAACCGCCGGATCAACCTCCGCCTCACCGGTTTCCTTGTTTGGTTTGCAGTATACGGTGGGTTCGCCGTTGCGATAGACCATGACGCGGACGGCTTCATCGGCGTTCAGCTTGACATATTCGATGTCGAGTGTCGCGTTGTAGCCGATGTCGTAGATGCCGGTGTTGCGAACATAGAACGTATAGGCGATATAGTCCTCGCCGTTATGTTCGCCGTCGGTTTCATCGAGATCGCCTGGCAGCCACTCATAGGTGATGTTGTCCATATCCTCCACGGCGGCGCCTCGCAGCATGCCGCTTGGATGTTCAAAATCCGCCGTTTCGGAAAGGATCAAGCCTTTTGAGCCGTCGCTTGTGCTGACGGTGAAGCGTCCCGCCTGATTGGAAAACAGCGAGAACAGATAGAGTAACAATGCCAGCAAAAAGAGCGCCAAAACGATGATGCCGGTCGCGCGGAGCAAAATTTGCAGCCACATGATCTGTCTGCCGGTTCGCTTTACCGTAAGCTTGCGCGTCGGGTCAAAGCTGACCTGCGACCCGTCCGGGGTCACATTCGGTTCAATCGCCATGGGACTCCTCTCCTTTCCTTCATTGGATTTTGTCGGATATTGGCGGCGCGATGTGGGCATCGCGCCCTACGGACACGCCGCGGGTTGGGGCGGGGTCAAAACGCGCGTTTTTCGCGCTCGAAATCGGAATAATAGGGGCCTTGCACCAAGGTGCAGCCGCTTTCCTCAAGCAGGTCCGTCTCGGCCTTCGACTCCACGCCGTCGGCAATCACGCGAACGCCGAGCCTCGTGGCCGTTTCAAACAGCCCCTCGCCCACCTTGCGCATGGTTTCCGACTCTGTCATATTGCGAACAAATTCGCCGTCGATGCGTATGAAGTCAGGCACGAAGTTGCCGAGCTTTGTAAGGGCGCCGTAGTCCTCGTCGAACTCGTCGAGCATCCATTTGACGCCGATCTCTTCAAGACTGTCGAGTGATGCTTTGTCCTCCTCGCTGCGGCGCTTGAACGCGTCGAGCTTCAGCACAAGGCAAAGCTGCTCCGGCCGCATATCGGCCGCGTCGAGGCGTTTTTGGATCTCCTCGATCGCATAGGATTTTTTGAGGAATTTCAGCGAGGTCGGCAGCAACAGCCGCGGGATATCGCGGTCACGCGCCGTCTGGCGAACCACCATGTCGCTCGCTTCGAGCAGGATCCATTTGCACAGATCCACCACGCGGTTTGAGCGTTCCGCGATCGGCCAGAAGGTTTCCGCGCCGAGGGTGCCGAGCTTTTTATCGTTGATCTGCACGATCGCTTCATAGCCGAACGTCTCGCTTTCGTGGACGTCGTAGACCTTGCGATAAAGCAGTTCGATCCCCGGCAATGCCGGACGCCGTGTTTGCTTTTTGGCAGGCGCTTCCGTATTCACTTGTTCGGCTTGCAACAATTCGTCGCTCATGGCGATCCCTGCCTTTTTATAAAGGATTAAATATTGGTGAGTGCCGGTGCGCTGTAACGCACAGCATAGGTATTGGTTGTACGGTTATACACCACCGCATACGCGCGGGCTGTGTACATCGTGGTGGAGCCGCCGGTCGTGATGTTCATCGTGAACT
>JAFTBJ010000152.1 GCA_017455295.1 Clostridia bacterium | reverse complement strand
TCCGCCGATTTGCGACGGAGCTCCGGGGACGGCGCGCTCGTTCCAAAGCTGCACAGATCGCCTTTCAGCCGCGAGCGACCCTCTCTGCGTGCATACGGAAGGGAGCTGATTTCCCCATCACAGCCTGTATTCGATGTTGCTATCAGTATACCTCTTTCACCGGGCGTTTGTCAAGAGTTACTTCCCCATTTTCACCAAGCCGGCGCTGAACAGCTCATCACAGATCGCTGCAAATACCGTCGCCGCCGCATAGCCGTTGTTGCCGCCGTTTTCCGACAGCACGGTGATGGCATATTGCGGTGTATCAAGAGGATAAAAACCGGCAAACCAGCTTTGCACCACCGTTTTGCCGTCTTTTTCCCAGCCGGTTTGCGCCGTTCCCGTTTTACCTGCAGCTTCTCCTACGACCGGCGCCGCTGCTTTTCCGGTGCCATCGCGAATCGCATGCGCCAGCATATCCCGAATCTGCCTCGCGGTAGCTTTTGAGCAAACGCGGATGCCGGACGGCGGATCCGCTGTTCGAATATTCCCCTGCTCGTCCACATCCCCAAAATATAGAGACGGCATTTGCCATATGCCGTCGTTGGCGATAGCGGCGATCATCGCATTTATATGAAGCGGCGACGCCATCAGGTTCCCCTGTCCGATCGCCAGATTGGCGAGTGCCGCCGGGGCGCTGAGTGTTTTGGCGTCCGGCAGCAGCGCCCGCGCCGTTTCGACCCCGGATGCAGCCGTCAGCACCTGGTCAAAGCCAAAAGATACCGCTGTTTCTCGGATCGCTTTGGCTCCGACACGACGTGCCAGATCATAAAAATAGCAGTTGCAGGAATTGGCCAGCGCCGTCTCCATAGTTTGTTTGCCATGCCCAAGAAGATTATGACAATGAAAAATCTCGCCGCCGGCCGTATAACTGCCGGTGCAGATATACTCTATGCGCGGATCAATGCCGTTTTCCAAGGCAGCCGTCGCAACAATGACCTTGAAAACCGATCCGAGATCGTAATTGATCAACGTACGATCCAAAAGCGGAGCCGCCGCATCATGCAAAGCGGACTCCACATTTGCCTGTTCATAAGTCGGTGCGCTGGCCGTTCCGAGCACTTGTCCGGACAGGACGTCCGAAATCACGATGGCGCCGTTCTTCAAAAGCTGAGCCGCCGCCTTTTGAGCAATTTTCTGCACATCGCTGTCCAACGTCAAAGCGATCCCGCCCGCCGCACGGGACAGTGTATTTTCATAGTCTTGCTCTCCTCCTTCCACAATTTGGCCGAGCGCATCGACCTGGTAGACAACTGAAGCTTCTCCGCTATACGCCCGCAATCGTTCATCATACCCGGCTTCTATACCGGTAATGCCATGGCCGGTATCGTCGATATATCCGATTGTGTGTACAGCCAGGCCGTCGGTTTCATAACGTATGGGCGCCGCGCATTGCGTCACGCCGATCGTGGGCGGCAGCCAGACAGATAATGGCGCGGTAATCGGCTGCGTGGTTTGCATCTGCCTCAAAATGGCCGCCGCTTCCGCGGGAGAAAGCCCTCCGCGCACCGCCTCTATGACGCTTTGAAACGGCGAAAGAGAAGCAACGATTTTTTGCTCCCGGTTAACAAGTGGCTGCAAATAACGATCATAGATTGTTCCCCGCGATACCGCGATCACCTGCCGCGCAGACGACTGCCACTGCGACGCCGGATACGCTGCTCCCTGCGACAAGTCATATAAGCGCGCCGTGATTCCGGCAAACATCACCAGGATCAGCGCAAACGAAATCCATACGCGTTTTTTCATAAAAAAAGCCTCCGTTTTCACACCCATCGTATCGTCCGATAGTATGTGTCAAAACGGAGTGCTTTATCGTATAAATTGCGGTTGTGTTATTCGGTGGTAATATCGTCCGTTCTCTCCCGCCGCAGCAGAGAGCCTGCCGGCAGCGCTCGATCAAACGGGATCTGCAGCGGCATGTCCGGATGGGGCGTGCTGTCGATCGGCTGCCCATCCCCATCATAAAGCGTCGAGACATTCAGATCAAACGGCTTTTCTCCCGGTACCAAAACATTCAACGTATCCCCTTTAAAAAAGCGATTACGCTGGTGCAGAAGCAATCGGCCGTTGGCATACCCGTTCACCACCGCCGCCACTTCATAGGCGCGGATATACCCTCCAAATGCCAAATTCTGCGTCGGATTCCCGAAATAAAAGCCGGTTGAGTAAGGACGATGGCTGACTTTATCCGCTTCCTGCAGCACCCATTCCGGCGGTGTATAAGACGTCGGCATACCGGCAGCCATACACCCGTCGATCGCCTGCCGATACGCATTGGTGATAACAGCAACATAGTAAGCGGCTTTGGCACGACCTTCGATTTTGAATGAAGAAACTCCCGCATAGATCAATTCCGGAATATGAGAGAGCATATTGAGATCGTCGGCGTTGAACAGATACGTCTTACCGTCCTCTTCCACACCGGTCATCATCCGATCCGGGCGATGCGGTTCAATGAATTGATACCCCCAACGGCACGGCTGCGAGCAGTCGCCCCGGTTACCGTCCCGCCCGGCGAGATAGTAGGAAAACATACACCGCCCCGATATACTCATGCACATGGAACCATGCACAAACGCTTCCAATTCCAGATCCGGAGAGGTATGGGCACGGATGGCGGCGATCTCATCGAGCGACAATTCTCGAGCCAACACTACGCGCGAAGCCCCCATATCATGCAGTGCATTTGCTGTCGCGTAGTTAACAATGCCAAACTGCGTGGAAACGTGCAGCGCCGTATGCGGCGCGTGCCGTTTAACTAACGGAAACAGCCCAATATCCGCCACAATCAGCGCATCCACCCCCGCTGCGTCTACCTGTTCCAAAAAGCCGGGCAAAGCAACAAGTTCGTCACTGCGCGGCAGCGTATTACAGGTCAAATAAACCGAGCAGCCTTGATCGTGCGCTTTACGCACCGCATCCGCCAATTGATCCGCTGTGAAATTTTTGCACGCGGAGCGCATTCCGAACGTCTGCCCTGCCAGATAGACGGCGTCCGCGCCATACAACAGAGCTGCATCCAATCGCTCTGCATCACCGGCGGGCGCCAACAATTCCGGTGCCTTGCTGTGAGCTTTCGTGGTTCATCGCTCCTTTGATCGATCAATAGTTTGCGTACATGCCAACATCGTGTTCGATGCACCACGCTTCAAAGTCATCGAAATATTCAAAGAAAGCCGTTTCACCGGTTTCAATGATACTGGCAAAATAATAGCAGCCGACGATATCGTCTTCTTCCGACGGGTTGATCGCCGCGTTGATTGCATCCAAACCAGGGTTACAAATCGGGCCGACCGGCAAGCCTTCGCGTTCGTAGGTGTTGTAGGCTGTGTCGATCACCACACCGCCCGTGAAGCGCGGCACCAGATTGAGCAGATAGTCTTCGGTGGAATCAAACTGCAGTTTCGGGAACTCCGCCGGATTCTGCAAACGGTTAAGCAGCACACGCACCACACGCGGCATATCATCTGTTCTGGCAGCTTCCTTCTGCGCGATCGAAGCCTCGATCAGCACCTCATTGAGCGTTCGGCCAGACGCTTTGATCACCGCGCGTGTATCGGCATTGACACGACTGCTAAATCCATCGAGCATCTTGCGGATCGCGGTTTCCGCCGCGCCTTCTTGATAGAACTCATATGTATCCGGGAACAAGTAACCTTCCAGGAGATAAACGCGATTTTGGCGCTCTTGCGCTGTTAATTCTGCGATAAATTCATAATCGTCATAGTTGCCAAGCACGATCGCGGAATAAAAATCCTCCTTCGAGCACACGTTATTCTCTTCCATCAGCGAAGCGATTGTATCGATCGTAGCGCCTTCCGGAATGGTTACTGTCACAGTCTTGCGCTCTTCTTCCGTTTGCAGCTCATTGATCACACTGGCATAGCCCATATTGGCCGACAGCGTATGGACACCGGGATGAAACATGCCGTCCGCATGCGTTAAGCGGGAATATGCCCTGAAAATCAACGGTTGATCGATGATTTGCTCTGCCTTCAAAATCTCAGCAATCTCTTCGGTGGTCGCTTCTTCAGGAATAACGACTTCCCTCACAATACTAGATTTGCCGATGCCGCTGACATCAATCACCGCCACATAGCCGATGCACGCAAGTGCACAGGCAGCCGCTAACACGAACACCAGATAAATGATCGTACGAAGGCAGCCGAGCGCTTCTCGATTCTTTTTCTTCTTTTCCTTCTTTTTCTTGGGCGAAGCGCTGCGCGGCATCGTCTCCGGCAAGGCTTGTGTCATCTCCGCCTCATCCATCACCTGGGTATCCCCGCTCGATTTCGGCTGTACGGCATCCGGGCGTTTTTCCGGAAACACCGTCACATCGTCTTCCGGCTCAAGAGGCACAGCCGATACGGCACTCGGTGCTGCAGCCGTCTGGCTTTGTGCTTCCAGATCCACATAATCAGATGATGCGGCGCGCGCTCCGCTGTCTTCAAGCCGGATGCGCGCAGACGGGCGCTTTACCGGACGCGGTTCCGTCGTTCGAGCTGTTTGGATCTCGCCATCCAGTTCCTTGAGCATATCGTCAAGTTCTTGATCGGAAATATGATCCTTCCGTTCGTCGCTCATCGTCTGGTTCCTCCTTAGTCATAACATCATTTTCAATTCATTCACCGGGGCATTTTTTGCCTAAACGTCGTGGTACGGCGTATATAGCGTTCGGTCACCAGTGTTTCCACTGGCCGATCAAAACGTCCATGCGGCAGCGACGGTACCACACAATCACTGTAGCACAAACCGACTTTTGCTCCTTCAAAGCCTGACAAATATCGATCATAATACCCTTTTCCGTAGCCGAGGCGAAACCCGGCTCGATCGTAACAAAGCGCCGGGACAAAACAAAGTCCCTGCGATCTATCCGTTACGCGATGGTCTTCCACAGCCGCCGGCTCAAGTACGCCAAATGTTCCCGGCGATAACTCGGAAAGAGCAGAAATATAGAAAAACTCCATGCGCCTCGTTTCGGGAATGCAGCGTGGAACCGCCACTTTTTTTCCATCTTGCAGCGCCTGGTTGATGATCGCGACGGTATCCACTTCAATGGCTGTCGAGACATAGCAAAGCAGTGTATCACATGCTTGATACTGCCACAAGCGACGCACGGCGGCCGCAATTTTTCGGTCGCGCGCTGCTTTTTCTTCCGGTGTCAGTGCTGTGCGCAGCGCCCGGTATTTTTGACGAAGCGCCTGTTTGACAGGCCGGATATCGTTCATGGACATTGAATGCTCCTATGCAGCGATTCTGCTTTTTCACGGGAAGCCAGTTTTTCGACAAGCACCAGGCCAAACTCGGTGGCGACGCCCATTCCTTTGGCCGTTACGATACAGCCGTCGGCAACAACCGTTGCCCCGACAGGAATAACAGCGCCATCGAGCGCCTCTTCAAAGCCTGGAAAGCATATTGCCTGCTTGCCGCGCAGCAATCCTTTATGTCCGAGAATACTGGGGGCGGCGCAAATTGCACCGATTACCAAGTTTTGCGCAACAGCATGATCGATCAGTTTCTGGACGGCAGCACTCGCCTCCAGATGCTTCGTGCCGGGCATACCTCCGGGCAATACAATCGCGGTGAGCTCTTCTTGATTCAACTGTGATATCAAACCATCTGCCGTCACCTCGATGCCATGAGAGCCGCGCACTGTCAACTCGGTACCGATCGAAACCGTTTGCACGGTCAAACCGGCACGACGAAGCAGATCGACCGGCGTCAATGCCTCAATTTCCTCAAATCCTTCCGCCAGCAACACGGCGATCATACAATCCTCTCCTTTTTTACAACAGCGCTTCAATCGCCGCTGTCAATTCTGCGGTTATATCCGCAATCGGGCGCGGATCGTCCCCCTTTGCGCAGGAAACGACATACCAACCATCATGTGCCGCCGCATACAACGCCGAACGACGGCAGGTCTGCAGATAGACGCGATCGCGTTCATGAATGTCTTTTTTGCTTTCATCGCCTTCATAACGTCCCGTCATCAGCTTTTGCGAAACCTCCGGTGGCATATCCAAAAAAAACACACAATCCGGCACCGGAAGTCCCAGCAGCCGATATTCATAATCGGACAGCCAATCGAGATAAGAATCCCATTCGGATTCCGGCAACTTGGCCATTTGATGGATCGCATTGGATGAGACATACCGCGCCGCTACGATCAGCTCGCCATTTTCATACGCCGCCTGCCAAAACTGTTTAAAGCTGGCATAGCGGTCCACGGCATAAAACGACGAAGCGGCATAAGCGTTCACTGCATTCGGCGTACCGCCGAAATCCCCGGCAAGATACTGCCGGACAAGCGTCGAAGACGGCTGGTCATAATCGGGAAACGAAATACGTCGATGGGCGATGCCGCACGACGTCAGCCACGCATCCACCGCATCAAGTTGGGTCGACTTCCCGCTCCCATCGAGGCCGTCGAGCACGATCAATTTTCCCACGGTCGATTCTCCTTTATCGGCTGTATTTTTTTCGCATTTCCTTCATCTTCCCGCAGGACATACTACCTTCGGGACAAGGGCCGTTCAGGCAGGACGGGCCGGCATGTGCAAAAAGCGACGGCGATACTTCACGGCAAAGCCGCAACATCTCATCCGCCACCGCGCGGATTTCCCATTGAGCGCGGCTGCAGCAACGATGATGGAAGAAATTCAGCAACGTACGCGCATTCATCGTCACAATAATCTTGGTCTCGCACGCGTTAGGCAGCACAAACCGTGCGTCTTCGATCGCCATCTTACGAGCAGCCTTTGCCGCTTCCTTCTCATCTTTACCGGAGGCGAGCAAGTCCTGATAATGCCGCTTCTCCAGCAAATCCGCCAGCGCGTTATAAGCCCCGCTGATCTCCTCCATGGTTTTGTCATAATACGCCAGCGCCTCGCCGTCCTCGGCAATCGCGGGCGGCGTGATGTATTCAAATTGACGTTCGCTGACATATCGCTGACTCTTCTGGCTATAAGAGGCAATGCGATGGCGCACCAGCTGATGGCTGCAGCTTCGGGAGATCCCTTCGATGCCGAATGTGAATGTCACATGCTCGACCGGGCTTTCATGCCCATAGGACGCCAGCATTTGAACAAAGCTCTCCACCTTTTCGGGCGTCAAGCCGTCCATCAGCGTTTGCACATCACTGCTGCTGTAACAGAGTTTGGCGGCTGATGCTACCACCTTTTCGGGGTCGGGTGTATGGGCGATCAGGGTAACATGCATCCACGATCATCCTTTCGTCACAAAAAATCGGCATATATTGACTATATTCACTTTAGTATATCAAAAAATCAGCGCCGTTGCAATAGTTTTATCCGACATAAAAATACCGTTTCCATACATCCAGGCGTTTTTCGCCGATCCCCTTTACTTGAAGCAGGTCGTCTACGCTTCGAAAGCCGCCGTGTGCGTCCCGATATGCGAGGATACGGGACGCAATCGTCTCTCCCATTCCGTCGATCAAAACAAGCTGTTCGGCGGTAACGGTGTTGAGATCTGTCGGCCAGTTGAATACTTGATCGGCTGCCGAATCATCCACCGTTTCCCGCACGATCATCGTCGGTGTAAAACAAGTAGGCGCATTCCAAACAGACAGCACAAGCACAAGCATGCAGATGATCAGCAGACCGCTGCCGAACAGCACAACTTTTCGTTTTTCGGTCATCCCATATCCCCCTTTCCTGCTTATCATACAATTTTCGACATGTTCTGGCAAGAGAAAGAATAAAAGGGAGCGTATATTTCTACTATGATGGCTTTTTAACGACACCGCCTGCGCAAATATGGATAAATCTACTCTTTACAAAATTTGTCAAATTGTATACAATAAAGCCGTATGCATTTCGTTTGTCCTGTAAATTAAGGACGATCAATTTCATAGAAAAGAGGTCGGAAATCGTGAAAGATTTTAAGCTCGGCATCATCGTTGACAGCTTCCGCCAAGACTTCAAAACCAACGTCGAAATTGCCCATTCTCTCGGTGCGGACGGCGTCCAGATGTATATGGTCGAAGGCGAATTGGCACCGGATAACATGACTGTCCAAAAGACGGCGGACGTGATGAAGATCCTGCGGGACAATGCCCTTGAGATTTCGGCGGTCTGTGCGGATCTCGGCGGCCACGGCTTTGCCAAAGCGGACGAAAATCCGCAGAAAGTCGCCACATCGAAACGCATCGTGGATATCGCCGAAACACTCGGTGCTAAAGTGCTCACCACCCACATTGGCGTGATCCCGGCGGACACGACGTGTGACCGTTACAAAGTCATGCAGGAAGCTTGCTACACACTGGGCGCTTATGCGGAAGACAAAGGGATGCGGTTTGCCATTGAGACCGGCCCCGAAAAGGCGATCACCCTCAAAACATTCCTCGATAGCCTCGGTTGCAAAGGCATGGCAGTCAACCTCGACCCCGCCAACTTTGTGATGGTGACCGATCAGGATCCCGTTGAGGCCGTGCACATTCTCAAAGACTACATCGTGCACACCCATGCCAAAGACGGCATCATGATCCAAAAGACCGATCCGCAGATCATTTATGATTTCTTTGCGGACGGCGGCATCGAAGATCTCCGTATGAGCGACTACTTCCTGGAGACACCGCTCGGCGAAGGCCGCGTGGACTTTGACGCCTATTTGAACGCCCTGCGCGAAATCGGCTATCACGGCTATCTGACCGTCGAGCGCGAAGTGGGTGCCGATCCGGTCGCCGACGTTCGCATGGCGCTTGAGCTGCTGCGCTCGAAGATGTAATACGGTTCTTTGCGGCGACAGCCGCCCAACTATAAATACTGGAGGAACACAGTTATGAGTAAAATCAAAGTGGCGGTCATCGGCTGCGGCGCGATCGCCAACAACGCCCACATCCCTTCTTATATGAATTGCCCGGATGCGGAAATCAAATATTTCTGCGACATTATTCCGGAGCGGGCCGAAGCGGCGGTCGAAAAATATGGCTGTGGCACCGCGATCGTTGACTATCGCGAGGCGCTGAATGATCCGGAGATCGTTGCGGTGTCCGTCTGCACCCCGAACCATATGCACCCGCAAATTTCAATCGACGCGATGCGTGCCGGGAAACATGTGCTGTGCGAAAAGCCGGCCGCCCGCACCTATGCGGAAGTGCTGGAGATGCAGAAAGTGCAGCACGAGACCGGTATGACGCTGAACATCGGCGTGGTCAATCGCTTCAATACGGCCGTCAACCAGATCAAAAAGCTGATCGACGCCGGTGAGCTCGGCGAGGTGTATCATGTATATGGCTCGTTCCGCGCCCATCGCTCCATCCCCGGCATCGGCGGCCCCTTCACCCAAAAAGCGATTGCAGGCGGCGGCGTGCTGATCGACTGGGGCGTCCATTTTCTTGACCTGATCATGTACTGCACCGGCGATCCGGCGGCAAAAACCGTTTCCGGCAAAGCTTATTGCAAGCTCGGCAAGGACATCAAAAACTACACCTATGTCAACATGTGGGCCAAGCCGTCTGCCGATTTTGAAAACGGCACCTATGACGTGGACGATTTTGTCACCGCGATGATCCGCACCGAAGGCCCGACCATCACCTTGAACGGCGCATGGGCGCAAAACATCGGCGTCGGCGAGATGTACATCGACTTCCTCGGCGACAAAGCGGGCGTGCGCCTGCAATACGGCGGCGACTTCCGGCTCTACGGCGTCAAGAACGGGATGCTCTATGATATGGCGCCTTCCTATCAAACGGAAGATATGTTCCAAAACGAGATCAACTCGTTCATCTCCTGCATCCAAAGCGGCGAAAAGCTGCCGTCACATATCGACACGGTCGTCATCACCGCCCGCACCATGCAAGCGATCTATGACTCCTCCGCTTCCGGGCACGAGATTTCGTTTGAGGATTGACCGTTCAAACTATTCCGCACTGCAAAAAGCCGCCTGCGAACATTTTCGTTCGCAGGCGGCTTATACTATTATCCGTTTATTCGGTTGTGCCCTCAATCGGCACTATCAACTCGTTATGACAGGTTTCGCACATCACATAGCCGGGATCGCCATCCGCACACTCGGCGCAGCGGTAATTGGCCCATTTATAGATCCCGGTATTGGGATCAAGGACCTCGCCACGACGTTTCCCGGTGCCTTTGCAATAGGGGCAAAGCTGCTTGACACCGCCGCAGGTCGGGCAAAGCTGATAGCCATCCGGGATCTCGGAGGGCGCAGTCGGTGCCGGAACAGTCGTAGTAGTGGCCGGTTTGATCCGCAAAGCTGTCATGGACGGTTGGGTATAGTCTGTTTCCGCTTGGCCGGACATTGTTGTCCCGCTTGTGTCATCATAAGGATGATAATAGGCCGGTTGTTCGCATCCGCCAAACAGCAGCAGCGCCAAAAAGCCGATAAGCACTATTCCCGCGCGTAAAATTTTCACCAGCTTTTCCTCCTTATCTCTAGATTGCATGTACAGTATACCCCGCAATTCAAAAATTGTCAAGAAAGCACCGACGGCAGCACCACAATATCTTCTGTTCTCAGCCGATCCCATGAAAACACCGACAGCGCTTCCTCGGCCGACAAGGCTTCTTCCCTGTCAAGCAGTCCGGCAAGACACAGCAATTTGCCAATCAGCGGTTCCGGCGTTTTATACCGGCAGCGCAGCGCACCCATATCGAGATCACGATCGCGTTTGGACAATCGGCGTCCGTCTGCGCTGAGCAACAGCGGCACATGAGCAAACTGTGGCGGCGTCACGCCCAGCAAGCGATAAAGATACAGCTGCGGGATGGTAGACGACAGCAGATCGCGCCCGCGCACCACTTCCCTGACACCCATCGCGGCATCGTCCGCCGTCACCGCCAGTTGATAGGCAAACAGCCCGTCCGAACGCCGTAGGATGAAGTCGCCCCACTCGCTTTGCAAGGCCCCCGTTATCCGGCCGAAATGCCGATCGTCAAAGGCGACGGTATCGTCCGGCGTATGCAGACGAAGCGCCGGTGAACGGATCGCCGATTTTTCGGCGATCTCTTCCGCAGTCAAACTGCGGCAGGTACCGGCGTACAGCACCCGGCCGTCCGTCGCGTGCGGCGCCGAGGCGGCATGCAGCTCATCCCGACTGCAAAAGCAGGGATACACATTTCCCGTTTCCCGCAGCCGTGCTAACACCGCTTCATAGTACTCGGTGCGCTTACTTTGTTGATACGGCGCCGACGCGCCGCCGACCCCCTCACCCTCGTCAAAGGTCAATCCGAGATAGCGGAGATCGTCGAGCAGCATTTGCGTATATTCCTCTTTGCAGCGGGCGGTGTCCAGATCCTCGATGCGCAACAGCATTTCCCCGCCCGCCGACTTGGCGGACAACCACGCAATCAAGGCGCAAAATACGTTGCCAAGATGCATTCTCCCGCTCGGGGATGGCGCAAAGCGCCCTTTGATACGCTCACCCATGGCAAATGCGGGCGACGCCGCTTTCCCTAGCGGCTTTCGCCACCGCGGCCGCCACAG
>JAFTBJ010000151.1 GCA_017455295.1 Clostridia bacterium | reverse complement strand
TTGCCGTTCGCGTCCTTCATCGCAATGTTTTCGTTTTGTCCGCCCTCGATGTCGGTCTTCAGATGACATCTCTCAAAGCCGAGCGCCTCAAAAACCTGGACGATCGCTTCCTGATCCTTTGTGACGATGATGGGGCAAAAACCGGTGATTTTCATAGCAAAAACTCCTTTATAATATAATTCGCTCCTCAGCGAATGATTAACGGATATGCTGGACAAGATTGATGATCACGCCGCCCGGTGAAACATAGAACGCGTATCGGCTGGTTTCGGTGTGGTATTCGCTGATGATTTTGGATTCTCGAAAGCCGTTAGCCTTGAGGCGTTCTACTGCTTCGTCAAAATCGTCGACATTGATGCGAATGATGGTTAAGTCGCGCTCGAGCAGACCCAATTTCCCGCTGACCACGTCGACGTGGAACCCGTTGGAATCCTTCATACGAACTTCGTCAAACGCCATTTCCACCTCATTCAATTTGGTGTGGCGTCTTTCGAAGCCCAGTTCTTCAAAAAGCTTGATGGTTGCATCGGGCTCGTTGGTGAGGACCATAGGGTTGAATCCGGTAACGTTCATAGTGCTTTGTCTCCTTTGTTTTGTTTAATATGAACTTGCAATCATTATAGCATGGAACACGATGCTTGACAATAGCGATGGGTGCAAAATTTCCGCTTTGGAAAGGGTATATTCTCGGCTTTCAAGACTTCTTTTTGAAGATCTTGTCGCCCAGACGGAACAAGAGGGGGTATACGCCGATGATGATGAAGGTGATGACGAAATACCGCATCGCCCGGACAGCATAAGCAAGTGTCGTCCCCGAATCGAGAAAATCGCCGGAAAACGGCAGCTTGAGCAGGGTATTGAATACGAAGTACAAGCCGATGCCGATCAAAAGGCGCAGGATCCAGCGCAGCACGTTGCGCGTCGTTTCAAACTTTACGAAGCGCGCCTCAAACTCCATAGCGAGGATAAAGCCGGTCAGAAAACCGAAACCGGTATAATAGTCGGTGCTTTTGCAGAAAAACCATCCGGGCACGGTGACCAGCACCAGGATCGCGTAGAATACCCAGCGGTTCTTTATCTTGTTCTTCAAAAACGGAACGAGGAAGATAAGGAGTACGCCGATCAGCAAACCGGCGATCACGTCGGTGGGATAATGGACGCCGAGAGCGATGCGGGAGAGACCGATCAGCAGGGGGAGAAGGATCCCCAGGACGACCATCCATATCGTTTTCTTCGTGTGCAGTCCCAGCGACGTATACATCGTCACCGCTTTGGTTGCGTGGATACTGGGGAACGAATACCCTTGCGCCGAGATGTCATAAATATCGGCTTTGTTGTCGACCGCTTTCAGGCAGTTGATCCCGTCGTTATCAAAATACGGTCTGCGCCGCAAAACGATATTCTTGACCATACCGCACATCGTGACGGCGAACAGCAGGTTCAGTCCCACATGCTTGCCGAGCTCCTTATCCCAGCACCAATACAAGAACCCGACGATCGCCACGCAGATCAGATCTTCGCCGAGCATCGTGAACGCCGAGGCGATTCCGACGCCGACGGTGCCGATCCATGATTGAAGCCACTGCATTAGGGAGACTTCCCATCCAAAGAAAAACGTATTGCCGGCCATAGAATAGTTCCCTCCTGTTGTTTAGACTAGTGAAATCGCGGCGTTGCCGCGGTAAATCCGTCCTTAACCCGCACGAAGTGCGGATTCTCCCCGTTCCGTCACGGAACGGATATCATTGAAAAAAGCACGCTAACGCGTGCTTTTTTCATGGTCGGAGTGTCGGGATTTGAACCCGAGGCCTCTTGGTCCCGAACCAAGCGCGATACCAAACTTCGCCACACCCCGTTTTATTGCGGCAAACGATAGTATACCGTAAACCGCCGAAAAAAGCAAGCCCTTTTCTCAAAAAAAGAAAAGAATTTGCGATTTTTTTACAGGCGGCGGCGAGAGGGGGGATCGGCCACCGAATCTCAAGTTTATAGTGCGCGATTTTTGTCGATATTTCTTGACTTATAAGGGTATGTTGTATTATAATAATTTTTGTATATATTAAAATAGGGGCGTACGGCGATTCGCAAAAAACCGCATCGCATGTGAGGAGTCAGCATGAAAGACTATGGCCTTGGACAATCGCATACGATCGACGAATTTGTGGAAGAAAAGCTGCGCGCATTTCAAACGGCGGGTGTTTCCTTTGCGTCGTTTTTTGAATTGATGTTCCGCGAGCGCGAAAACGTGATGTATGAGCGCAGCGAAGGATATCGCCTGATCAAAACGACCTATGGCGAAGCCTATGAAACCATTTGCAAAAAAACGGCAAAGGCAGCGCAGGTGCTGGCGGATATCCCGGCGGGCTCCGTGATCGGCCTTGCGATGGACAACAGCCTGCAATGGATCGAAAATTTCTGGGCGCTGCTTCGCGCGGGCTACCGTCCGCTGCTTGTCAACCTCCGGCTGTCCGATGAGGCGGTGGCCAAGGCGCTGTCCGACGCCGGGACGATGGCGGTTATTGCCGACAAAGGGCGGCAATATGCTGTGCGCACGATCGAGGCGTCCGCGCTTGAAGGCGAGGCGCCGGATATGGCGGTGCGGGAGTTCGGCGCCGAGGTGCTTGTCATGTCTTCCGGCACGACCGAGCACGTCAAGATCTGCGCCTATACCGCCGAAGAGTTTTATCATCAAATCAACGGCAGCTATGACATCATCAAAAAATGTCGGCAGGCCAAAAAGCATTACGACGGCAGTCTCAAGCTCCTGACCTTTCTGCCGTTTTATCACGTATTCGGTCTGATCGCCGTGTATATCTGGTTTGCGTTTTTCTCGCGCACCTTTGTCCAGCTCAACGATATGATGCCGCAAACCATCGTCAATACGGTCAAGCGGCACAAGGTTACGCACATTTTTGCGGTGCCGCTTTTCTGGGAAAAGGTGTATGAACAAGCGCGGCGGGCAATTCACGACCGCGGCGAGAAAACCGAAGCAAAATTCGAGCGGGCGCTTTCGTTCGGCGAGCGGCTGGCGGTTGTTCCGCCGCTGCAGCGGGCATTTGCGGCGCTGGCGTTTCGCGAGGTGCGCGACAACCTGTTTGGCGACAGCATCCAATTTATGATCACCGGCGGCAGCATGATCCCGCCTTATGTGATCGCCTTTTTCAACGGCATCGGCTACCGGCTGGCCAACGGCTACGGCATGACCGAGATCGGCATCACGTCGGTGGAGCTGTCCGGCCATCTCAAATGGCTGAACGGCGGCTTTGTGGGGCAGCCGATGGCGAATGTGGAATATACGATCAGCGACGACGGCGAGCTGCAGGTGCGCGGCGGCGTCATCGCGCGGTATGTGATCGAGGACGGCAAAAAGCGCGAGCGGGACGGTGAGTGGTTCAACACGCACGACCTTGCCGAGGTGAAAGATGGGCATTACCGCTTGCTCGGGCGGCAGGACGACGTGATTGTCGCTTCGGGCGGCGAGAACCTCAACCCGAATTTGATCGAACCGGCGTTTGACCTGCCCGGCGTGCGCGGCGTGTGCCTGATCGGTGCGAAAGAAGCAAGCGGGATCGTCCCCGTGCTGCTGGTTTCTCTTGAGGGGGTTCCGACCAAAGAACGCTTTGAAGCGATAAGCCGGGCGGTGACCGACCGAATTGATGCCCAGCGGCTGACCTCGCAGATCGGGCGGGTGGCCTATACCACGGCGCCGCTGCTGCAGGGGGAGGAATTCAAGCTCAACCGGCGGCGGCTGCAGCGAGAATACGAAGCGGGGAAGCTCGCACTGTATGACCCGGCGGCGGGCGACGTCCCGGCGGGGATGGACGATCGGCTGCTCGGCGAGTTGCGCGCCTTTTTCGGCGCAGCGCTCAAGAAAGATCCTGACACGGTGGGCATCCACAGCCACTTCTTTCTCGATGAAGGCGGCACCAGCCTCGACTATTTCGCGATGATCGCCGCGATGCAGGAACGCTTTTCCGTGCCGTTCCCGACCGCCGAAGGCAAAAGCCTCGTGACGGTGACGGAGTTTTATGACTATATAAAGGCAGCGGGATATGATGGGAATTAGATTCTGGAACTGGTTTGCCAAGATCACGGCGTGGCCGCTTCAATGGCTGTGCTTCCGCACCAAAGTGATCTATGAAGACCCGGCGGTGCAGAAACGGGCGATCAAGGGAGAAGCGATCCTCATCTCCAATCACACCTCCATTTTCGATTACGCGGTGTACCTCTTTGTGTTTTTCGGGCGGACGCTGCGATTCCAAATGGCGGAGGTGCTGTTTGAAAAGCCGGTGCTCGGCTGGCTGCTCAAGCGCCTGGGCGGCATCCGGGTAGACCGGAACGCCTTTGATTTCGGCTTTGTGGCGGCGTCGCAGGATGTGCTTGATCATGGCGGCGTGGTGGGGATCTTCCCCGAAAGCCGCTTGCCGCAAGCAGGGGAAGAACGGCCGCTGCCGTTCAAGACGAGTGCGGCGTATATCGCGCTTTCGACCGGCGCGCCGGTCATTCCGGTCTATACCAACGGATCGTATTTCAACCGTCATCGTGCCCGTATTGTGATCGGAAAACCGTTTTACGCCGGAGACTGGACGGATGATACGCTGTCTGACAAAGAAAACATCGATCGCGTGACCGTGAAAATGCGGGAGCGGATCATCGAGTTGGGGACGCTTCTGAATGAATAACAACACGACAAAAACGCATAAGGCGTGGGGGCTTGACTATCTGCTGTTCGATTTTATGAAAGTCACCGCCGCGCTGCCGGGGCTTTTGTGGTTCCGGCCTCGCTGGATCTATGAAAACGACGCCGCCAAAAAGCGGATTCGGGGCGGCGCGCTGCTTGTCTCGAATCACGACGGCTTTTTCGATCCGCTCTATCTGCAGTTCGCCGTCTGGTATCGGCGGCACCACTTTATTTGCAGCAAAGAATTTTTTGAGGGACGGGCGGCGTGGATGTTCCGCGCGTTCCATTGTATCCCGATCGACCGCGAAAATTTCCAAATGAGTTCGTTTCGCGGCATCCTCGATCATCTTCGCGCGGGCGAGCTGGTCACCATTTTCCCGGAGGGCCACGTCAACGACGGCAGCGGCGAGATCGCCGCGTTCAAATCCGGGATGGTGCTGATGGCGATGCAAAGCCGCACGCCTATCATCCCCGTTTACCTCAAGCCCCGCGCCCATTGGTACAGCCGCCTCGTGTTTGCCATCGGGGAGGAGGTGGATCCCAATACTTTATTTGCAGACCGTCCGGCGATGCAGCGGATCGATGCGATCGCGTCGATGCTGCACGAACGGGAAGAACAATTAAAACATCTGGT
>JAFTBJ010000150.1 GCA_017455295.1 Clostridia bacterium | reverse complement strand
ACGGCGTGCTTCCGAGGCCAAAGAAAAGTCAGACGCCGCCGCACGGAAAGAGCAGGATTATCAGCTCACTCTAAAAGCTTTTATGGTAGACGGCGACGCCGCCGAAAAATGGGCGCAAGACGCCGTGAATGCCGAAAAAAGTTGGACGCTCCCGGCGCTGCTCCTGAAAGTCGCAGAAAAGGGTGTTACCCAAAAAGCTCTTGGCGCAGATGATTGGAACGCGTTTATGAATTACAGCGTCGAGGGGTTATCCGGCGTAAATGTGGGATATAGTCAATCGAAAGACGCCCCTTATCTGCAAGCAGACGTGATTTCACAGGCATATTGGAATGCTACCGATGAGGAAAAATTTGTGTTGCGGAGATTGCTGTATGCCGCGCAACAAGATCTTGAACAAGCGGAGACATTGGGGCAAGCGGGCGATTTACCGAACGCGACGAAAGCCCGAAAGCGGTATACCCAGTCAATAAAAGATGCGGCAGATTTCTTGCGATCCATTCAAATCAGCAAAAGAGATTACGAAAGACAAAGCAAACTAGCCGAGGCGAATTTTGGGAACAACGCAATGTCCGCGATTGTGAAAGCCGTAATATCTCCGATAGCATTTCACGAGAACGTCACAACACAGACCATCACAGGAGGCGCTGAACCCTATTCCGATACCAACAATGCGGTTCGCTGGGCAAACGATGTACAAGCGAACACAGCGCAAAGTATCGACAATCCGTTCGGAAAATTCGCCTATCAGGGCGGCATGAGTATGGCCAACTGGTTGCTGACAACCGCGATGACCGGCGGTTTCGGCGGCGGGGAATTGGGAAGCATCGCGGCTTCGATCGTGATGGGCATGCAGGTGGCGGAAGATACATGGCTGGATTCCATGGACCGCGGGGCGGATCCTGGTCAAGCAATGGTGAATTCCTTGATCGCCGGTGCACTGGAAGCGCTGTTTGAAAAGGTTTCTCTTGGAAATTTGAAAAGCCTCCATGCAAAAGGTATCAAGGATGCTCTCAAAGAGGCGTTTGCCAGCGGGGAAAAATTCGGAATGCTGCAAAAGCTCGGCGTGTTTGCCAAAAATGTCGGAAAGCAGATGCTTGTAGAGGGAAGTGAAGAGATCTTTACGGAGATCGGACAGATCCTTGCGGATAAAGCGGTAATGGGAAAATTGTCCAACGGCGATATCCGGATCCGGCAGCTTATGGAACAGGGCTACAGCTACGAAGAAGCCAAAAACCAAACGATCCTTGAGCTTGCACAACAGATCGGGGAAGCGGGATTGCAAGGTGCTTTGCAAGGCGGGATAATCGGATCGCTGGCGATGGAGGTGAATTATCGTTTTGGCAAGTTTGCGGATAAAGTTTCAAGTGGAGAATATATACCGTACACCGATCAAGACGGCAATTTGCTTCTTGACGATAAAGGCAATCCGATCAGCAATCGGCAGGCGTATAAGATGCTCAAAAGCGGAGACGGTACGTTTAATGGGGAGTTGGCGTCGGCGGTCGGCGGCGTTCAAGCGGATGTCGAAAATCAAAACGTTGCTGCGAATGGTGGACAAATCCACGCAACAACTCCCACCATTTCTGCAAACGTCGCAAACGAAAGCGCGGAAGTCAATCTTCAGAATGTGAATGTGCAACAACAAGCAAAGCCTCTACCAACGGCTGAAACCGTGAAGGCATATAGCAATCAAGACAGCAACACGTATTCGCGGGCGCTGTCGCACCAAGTGCTGTTTTACGACGGCGACGCACAGGCGGAAAGCGGATTTTTCAGCAGAAGCAATAATACGATCTATATCAATATGAACTCCGAAGCCGTGAAGAATAACCAGATCGGCGTCGTGCTCGCTCATGAATATATGCACACGTTGGAAGGAACGGAGGAACACGAGCGATTGAGATCGTATGTGTTTGGAAGCCAATCGTACCAGGACGTGCTGCGCGATCTTGGCGTGACGCACGAAGAATACGTTCAGCAGCGGCAAGCGCAGTATGAAGAGCAGGGGGCGTCGCTTGACAGCCGTCTCGATCCACATACGGCGGCGGAAAACGAGGTTGTGGCGCAGTTCCTTGGCGAACACGTGCTGAACGATTTGAACACGCTGACCGAGCTTGCCAGAACGGATAAAAATGTATTCCAAAAACTGTGGGGACGGGTCAAACGGTGGATCGCGCGAGTAAAAGCCAAATCCGGCGTGCGGTTTGACGAATACTCCAAAATGGAGCGGCTGTTTGAACAGGCGGCCGAGGCGGCAAGCAAAAACGCCCCGACCGAAACCGGCGGGACGCAGTATAGTATGGCAAAATCGTTTGACGAACAAGTGGACGATCTTCTTAACGGAAAAGATCAGGATACATCCCTTGAACTGTATGTATGCGATACGCCGGAATTGTACACACGGCTTGGACTTCATGACGCACCTGTCGTAATGCGAAAAGGTAAAGTGCGAGAGATATTAAGTGTACATTCCGAAATGACGCCAGAATTGATCAAGAGTATTCCGTATGCGATTGAAAACCCGATTTTGGTATTGGTTTCCAAAACACGACCGAACGACAGTATTGTTTGCATTTCGGAAATTGTCACGTCAAGCGGAAGCATGATTGTGCCGATCCGTATGAACACGCAAGGCAGATACTACGATCTCGATCTTGGTGAAGTTACAGGAAGAGTTAATCGAGTTTCCAGTGCCTATGGTAAAAACGTGCATGGACTTTTGGAATACGCAAAAGAAAACAACGGCATTTTGTATCTTGGCGAAAAAAATAGAGCTAAATCGCTTTTCGGAAGTTATGGGGTCCAATTCCCCACACCACTACTAGGCGTCAGCTCTAATAGTATTATACGCACTTTTCAGCAAAATGTCAACACAGAAACACAAGAAAATAACACAGAAACACAAGAAAATATTTCCAACAAAAACGGCACCCTCTATTCCCTTCCGCAAATCGGCACCGACAGCAACGGCGTTGTTTCACAATACACCGAAAAGACGCTTGCTGATCCAACGTTTTCGGACGAGGTGCACGAGGAACTGGAAGCGGAGAAACCGCGGTATGGCGTGCATACCGAAGACTTCAT
This sequence comes from Clostridia bacterium, assembly GCA_017455295.1. GTDB lineage: Bacteria > Bacillota > Clostridia > Oscillospirales > Acutalibacteraceae > RGIG1959. Next base: position 15,739 of record JAFTBJ010000150.1, on the reverse strand, counting down.
AAATGCCGAAGCAAAGAAGCTGCTTGCCGATGACGCCGCAATGAATGAACTGCGACGGAGAATTTTGAGCGGCGGCGCGGCTACGGATATTGAGGCGCGGGCATTGCAGGCAGCCGAGCGGATCAACATGAACGATCCAAAAGCATGTGTCGCAGCCATCAATATCAGCACGCAAGCGGCGCGTACCAGCGGTCAGGCGCTCGGAGCTTATCGCCATGAAACTCCCAATTACGCCGGGATGGCTCCTGCAGAGCGGATGCAGGCGCTCCTTGCAGACCGGCTTGCGGAGGTCGTCACTAATGCAAGAGACCTTGCAAACAAATTCATTGACCGCAAATGGCATCAAGGAGCCGGTAAAATGATCGAGGCTGCCGAAGTTCGTTTTGCGGGGATGATGGACGAAATCGGCGATGTGCGCAAGATCGGCTATAAAAAATTTGCAGAAACGGTCACGGCCATGCTTCGCGAAGTGGACGAAAGTCTTGGAGATCAAAGCGATACCGTCTTGCATCGCTTGCAAAGGAAACTTCGCTCCGAAAAGACGCAAAAAGCATTGTTTGAACGCGTCAAAGCCGAACAAAACGGATCCGGGCTTGCGCGGCAAGGCGGGATGATGGACGCTTTCCGCACGACAGTCAACGAGGTTCTCGGCATCAAATCGTTTACGTCGGCGGAGATCACCAGACTGAACGGCATTGCCAAACGCATCGCGACGATGCAGAATTCTCAGTTTGAGGCGGCCAGCGAGACAGCCAAAGCGCAGTTGCAAACGCAGATATACGGTGAGCTTGACAGCTTGACCAAGTATATCGCCGATCATTTGACGATCAACGGATTTGAAGCGTATATGTCGTATCGTAAGTTCTGCATGCTGTCAAACGCGAGAACGCATCTGCGTAACGTACTGTCAAACGCTACCATGATGGGCGTGAATCGAGTAGACGATGCCGTCCAGCAGGCATTGGAATTATTCATGCGAAATAAGCTGGAAAAGCGTACACGCAGTGTGGCGTGGCGTCACACGAAGCACGGCAAGGCAATCGCCGCCACTGTCAAGCAAACGGCCGAGGCCGTGTATAACGGAATGAACTCAATCCTCGGATATGCCCAAGACGGCGTAAACCCAAGCACAGGCGAAGCTTACAAGGTGCAGATCAACGCGGCTGTTGCTGGCGCTGCTCGCAGTATGTTCGGCGAAGGGAAGCACGTGCTCAGCCGCTTTATGAATTTGATCTCCGGAAAAAACAGTTATTGGCTTGAAGCCGAGGACGGCTTTTTCTTCAAAAGGGCGTTTGTGCAAGAACTCGGCCAGCTTATGACGGTTGAAAAAGCGACCACGCCGACCGACGCAATGATCGAAAAAGCGACCGAGCGGGCGCTGTATTGCGTGTTCCGCGCAGACAATATGTTGAACGATGCGATGAACTCGATTAAGTTCAACGGTAAAACCGGCAAGACGATTGGCCGAAACACGGCTTTAAAAATCGCCAACAGCGGCATGGACATCATTTTGCCGTTTACCAAAACGCCGAGCAACCTCATAAATGTGTCACTGGATCACTCCGCTGTTATCGGGACAGCCAAAACCGTGGCGAAGATTGTGCAAAACTGGAAGAACAACGCAACACACCCGGCGTTGAACGACGAGGTGATCCGCAGCTTTTCGCGTGCGATCACAGGTATGGCGTTTGAGTTGGTAGGCGCGTTGCTTGCGGCGCTTGGGATTTTAAAAATCAAGCTGCCGGATGACGACCGCTATAATAAGGTAACAGGTAACAAGTCCATGGCGGTTGAAATCTGCGGCGTTGATGTGGCGGTTGACTGGTTGCAGCCCACCGTTACGCCGTTTTTGGTCGGCGCCGCAATCCAAAACTCTTTCAAAGATGGCTTTGATGTTGGTAGTTTGACGGCAGAGGTCGGACAAGTCCTCTTTGATCAGTCTTATCTGCAATCGGTGCAGCAGGTGTTTGACACCGGTTTATACGAAAAGGAAGATTTTGTGACGGCGGTGGCCGAAAACGTCGTAAAATCGATCGTTGGGCAAAACATTCCGACCGCTGTCGGGCAGCTTGCAAGGGCGGTTGACCCAATCCAGAGGAGAGTGAACGATCAGGATCCGTGGGTCACGATCCGAAATACAGCCATGTCGAGGATTCCCGGCCTGTCATACGCGCTGGAACCGCAGATGGGCGTTTGGGGGGACGATGCGCGGCGCGGGAATTATTCTGCCGATGCAATTGGCGTTGCCGCAAACGCGGCAAACCAGTTTTTGGTTCCGGCAAATATCAGCCTTGAGGCGTATCCGAACGATGATGCTACGCAAGAGCTGATTGCGCTGTATGATCGGATCGCCAAAACAGGCACGTCTGCAAAAGCTGTTTTCCCAAGCGCCGGAAACATGAAAGAGTGGGAAACTAAAAGCGGCACGTTGTTGTATGATGACAGAGAAGCGTATCACCAGGCTGAGAGCTATGTCCGGCAGGCTTGCCATGCCGGTGTTGAAGAGTTGATCAAAACAGCGGCTTGGAAAAAGAAAGACGACGAGGATAAGAAGAAGGCGCTGAGTGAACTTTACGCAGACATACGAGCGAGCGCCAAAGATGCTATCGAAGAATATGATCTCGATACTGCGATGGACTTTTTGAGAAGGATGGCAAAAAGTCAGTAATATGTCAGTACGCTGCATGTGAACAATTACGATTGCTCGATTTTTTGAGAGTTCGAGTCTCTCCTTCTCCGCCAGAAAAATCCACGCTTCGGCGTGGATTTTTCCATTATATTTGACTATATGCGCATTATAGAATGGGGCGCGCTTTTGGTGGCGGAGTCAGTTGCTTGAGCTGCCAATACCAAAGTTTTCTTTTTCGGCATCGGTCAGGATCCTCGCTTTGCCGAGTTGCTTGGTCATGACGTCCGTCACGATCGTTTGCAGCGTCTTTCCGTCGCTCAGATAAGGATACGAGTTTTCCTCGGTGGGGACGGGCAGCGCCGATCAGCAGATTTCTGTTTCGCTCGCGCTTTTTTCGTTGATATAAATCATCAAAGCGCACCCCCCAGGATCGGGGCGGCGATGCGAAAATACTCGGTCTTTTTCAATTTTTTCAGCTTGGCTGCCAGGTCGCCCGCGCGGATGTCCGCGGCGAGCGGTTCGATTTCTTCTATGCCTTTTGTCACCGTTCCGTCTTCCAGCACATAGGATACCGGTTTGAAACGGATCGCTTCCGGAAACGCGTCTTTCGGTTCGCCTTCTACCAACAAGGGGATAATATGGGCGTTTGTGTTTTCATGGAGCCCCCGGAAGATGGCCAATTCTTTCATGCACCACTTGGATTCTTTCAATCTCGGGGAGCAAAGAATAATCAGAAAATTGGAATGCTGCAGGGCATTTTCAATGTCTTTGGAAAGACTTTCGGAAGCCGGCAGTTCGCTTTGGTCCCGGAAAATACGCAGGGGGCGTTTCTTTCCGGTTTTGGGATCGCGCGTTTTGAGATGTTCGAGCAGGCGCTGGAGTTTTTCGGCGATCTGAATATCCTCCGGAAAATGCCGATAAGAAATGAAAGCGTCATAAAAATACTCTTTTTCTATGAAATACTCCCATTTTCTGCAAAATAATCGGTACTAAAAATATCGTATCATAATTCCTTGCACTTTGCAACACGATTATATATAGGAGATGAAACTCACCCGGCACAAACGCGGGAAGATAACATGCGGGTGATCCGTCGAAAAACCGGTTGCCCCTCTTGGCCAAATTTCACTTCATGCGCAAGAAATTGGCAAAAAACGACATTCTTCTTGCAAAAACCGTTGCCGAATGAAAAAAATCTGGTATAATGATAACGCGCAAAGGGGGCGAGAAGATGAGAGAAGCACATGTGTCGGCGGCGCTCATTGAAGACGGCGGCCGTTTTCTCATCTGCCAGCGCCCGGCGCACAAGGCGTGCGCGCTGCTTTGGGAATTCGTTGGCGGCAAGCGGGAGCCGGGCGAAACGGGGGAAGAAGCCCTTGTCCGCGAATGCCGGGAAGAACTCGGCGTGACCGTAAAAGTCGGGGATGTATTTGCTGAGGCGACGCACGATTACCCTGATCTGACGGTGCATTTGACGGTGTACCGCGCCGCCATTGCAAAAGGGGAACCGACTCCGCTCGAGCATCACGACATCCGGTGGATCACCGTGCCGGAGATCCCCGATTATACGTTTTGCCCTGCCGACCTGCCGATTCTGTACCGCCTGGCCGCGCGGCGGCCGCTTTCGTCGGCGGAAGCGGCGATCCGGGCGGCGCTATCGGCACAGGTTGATCCCGTATACCGGGAGTTTTCCGCCCGGTTGATGCCGACCATCGACGCCGAACGGGTGCTTGGGGTGCGCATGCCTGATTTGAGGAAAGCGGCGGCTGCTTTTGCCAAAACCCCTGATGCTGCGGCATTTTGCCGCTGCCTGCCGCACGCGTACTATGAAGAAAACAATGTGCACGCCTGCCTGATTGAGCGGATGACCGACTATGCCGCCACGGTGGAGGCGCTGAACACCTTTTTGCCATATGTCGACAACTGGGCGACCTGCGATATGCTGTCGCCGCGCGCGTTCAAAAAACATCCGCAGGAGCTGCCTGCGCAGATCCGGTGCTGGCTTTTAAGCACCTATCCCTATACCGTGCGGTTCGGAATCGGGATGCTGATGAAATTTTATCTCGACGACGCGTTTGACCCGCAGTACTTCGATTGGGTGGCGGCGGTGACGATGCCCGGCTATTATGTCGACATGATGATCGCGTGGTATTTTGCGACCGCGCTCGCCAAACAATACGACGCGGCGCTGCCGTATCTTACACAGCACCGTTTGTCCCGTTGGGTGCATAACAAAACGATTCAAAAAGCGATCGAAAGCTACCGGGTGTCGCCGGAGCACAAGGCGTATCTGCGCACACTGAGGCGAAAGGATGAACCCGATTGAAAGAAACGCGCATCCCTGTTTTTGCGGAAGCGATCTATGTGATCGGTCTGTTGCTGCTGTCGCTGTCGGTGGCGATGATCGCCTCGACCGGATTCGGCGTGTCGATGGTGGTCGCCCCGGCCTATATTCTCAGCTTGAAATGGACGGCGCTGACCTTCGGACAATGGGAATATGTGGTGCAGGGCGTGTTATTTATCGCGTTTTGTGTGTTGATGCGGCGGGTGAAGCTTGTATATTTCAGCTCGTTTTTGACCGGGGTGATCTATGGCGCACTACTCGATCTTTGGCGGCTGGTGATCCCGCATTTCAATCCGGCGGTCACCCCGCCCGGCACGCTGTCGCTGCCGCTTTGTATCGTATATTTTGTGATCGGGATGCTGCTGACGGCGGTTTCCGTCGCCATCCTGTTTCGCACCTATTTTTATCCGCAGGTCTACGACTTTTTCGTCAAGGGCATCAGTGAGCGGTTTCATTTTGACCGCAGCAAATGCAAGATTGTGTTTGATGTGAGCTGTCTTGTGGTATCCTGTGGATTGACCCTGCTGCTGTTCGGCCGCCCGGAAGGGATCGGGATCGGCACGATTGTGATGACCGTCTGCAACGGCTTGTTGATCGCGGCGGCGGGGAAAGGATTTGACCGGTTGTTTTCGGTTGTACCGGCATGGCCGTCGCTGGCCGCCCGGTTTTCTATCTTGTGAACCGCGCAAAGCGGGGAGAGGAGCAACACGATGATTTGTCCGAAATGTGGAAAAGAATTGCGGGATACGGCGCAGCTTTGTATCCATTGCGGCAGTATCCTTAAACGTCGCGACGGCGTGGTATCGGTCGCGGGAACAACGCCCGATCGCGTGCCCGCGGAGGCGCCGAAAGTCGCGCCGCCGATTCCGGCGCCGACGCCTGTCCCGCCGCAGCCCACACCCGCTCCGGCACAGCCGACGCCGACGTCCGAGCCGACCAAACGCCGCAAAAAGAAGCGCGCGCCGCTGTGGCCGGTGGTGCTTATCCTGGCGGCAATCGCCATTGTGATCGGCCTGCTCATCTGGCATCCGTGGAGAGTCGACAACGCGGCGAACGACGCAGAGACGCTGCCGACCGTCGATCGGTCGACGGTGATCACCACCCTGCCGGAAGTCCTCCCCACGACGACGCTTCCGCCGACGACCCAGCCGATCGATCCCGCTTTGACCCCGCCCGGATACGACAAGACGGCGAAGGCGTTTCTCGACGATGGCATCTTGGTAATGGGGGACAGCGCGTTCGAGTGTTACAACTATATCGAGAGTGACGCCGAACGCTATGCGGCGGCGATCAACCGCACGGCGGCGACGCTGCAGGGCGCGTCGCGCGTATATGATATGGTGGTGCCGCTCGCGATCGGCGTGTGTGTGGATGAGTCGATCCGCCGCGATATCGCCGAATCGGATGACGAAAAAGAGTCGATCGAGCAGATCTATCAAAAGCTGTCGCCGTCGGTAATGGCGGTGCGGTCGTTCGACGCGATGAAGCAGGCCGCCGACCGGCAGGAATATCTGTATTTCCGCAGCGATACGCATTGGACGGCGCTTGGCGCTTATCGCGCCTATGAACAATGGGCGGCGACCATCGGTGTGTCGGCGGTGCCGCTTTCCGATTTCAAAGAGCATCGGTTCCCCGGTTATCTCGGCTATCTCGATGCGATCATCAGCGACGACACGGCGATGGCGGCCAATCCCGACGTTGTGTATGCTTATGAGCCGTCGCAGACCAACACGATCACCGTCACAAATGAATACGGCGACACCTATGAAGGGGAGATCGTGTCTGATCAATCCGATTCCGACTATCAGTATATGACCTTCATCTGCGGGGACAATCCGATCTCGAAGATCGTCAACCCGACGTTGCCGGAAGGCACGTCCTGCGTGCTGGTCAAAGAGTCGTATGGCAATGCGTTTGCCCCGTATCTGGTCGCGCATTATCACACGGTGTATATCGTCGACCTGCGATATTTTTCGCAGGTGTACAGCGGCAAGCTCAGCGATTTTGTGATCGAGAACCGGATCGGCGATGTGCTGTTCCTCTACAATCTGTCTGCGACCCGTAACGGCGATATGATCGACGCGCTGGACGCGATGTGCTGATTAGAAGTTAGAAAGGGCAGAGATTAGGGATTAGAAAAACGGCAGGATTTCAGCGCCGCCACAAGATTGCATGTGATCTTGCGGCGCGATGAAAGCATCACGCCTACGGCACGCCGGAAGGTTTGCGGTGGGAATATAAAAAAGAACGGCGTCTGTTCCGAAAAGGAACAGACGCCGTATTTATATATCGATTAATACATCATATCAAACGGGATGCCTTTTTCATAGCGTTCCTCGGTGGTCATCTCCGAATGGAAGCAGCCGAGTGTGGTGCGGTAGCGCACCGGCGCTGTGAAATGTGCAGCGTTGGTGAGGATGGTTTGCACATGCTCGTTGTGGTAGGTCGGGAAGGTCTCATGGCCCGGCTGGAAATAGACGATTTTGCCGGCGCCGCGGGTGAAGGTGCACACGCTGCGGAACAGCTCGCCGCCGCGGAACCAGCCGCCGTAAACCACGCTGTCGGGATGGGGGATGTCGAACGCTTCGCCGTACATTTCTTCCACGGGCAGCTCAAACATGGCAGGGACGCCGCTTGTGAGCGGATGGGACGGATCTATGCACCACAGCCGCTCAAAATCGGGGTCGCGCCAGCGCAGCGAGCAGGTGGTGCCCATCAGCATTTTAAAGAGCTTGGATTCATGCCCCGAGTGCAGCATCACGAGTCCCATGCCCTGCCGCACACGATCGGCGGCTTTGACTGCGAGCTCGTCGGGCACTTTTCCGTGCGCGATATGGCCCCACCAGAATAGTACGTCGGTATTTTGCAGCACGTCGTCCGGCAGGCCGCACGCCGGTTGATCCAGCGTCGCGGTGCGCACTTCCAGTTCGGGATCTTTCGAGAGAAATGCGGCGATGGTGCCGTGGATGCCGAGTGGGTAGACGGCTTTGACTTCGTCTTTTTGATCGTGAATGTTTTCGTTCCAAACGGTTACGCGAATCATGACGGTTTCCTCCTAAAAGCTGAGAGAAGTCGAACTCATACGCCTCTTGGCTTACATAGTTTAATTTGTTTTGGATTTTCAATAAGAGGTGCAAAGCAGTTTTCATCGAGTGAAGATTGTTCGTAACAAGACAAAAAGCGCAGGAATGCTTGACGCATTCCGAGGCTTTTTAACGATGTTCGGACAATTCTGCACCGAGGAAAACCATGTTTGTCCGGCTTCTCGCCGCTTATGCCCAGAACATATTGTCCAGCGGCTTTTCGCGGATGATGACGGATTTCAAAAATTCGATCGCTTTTTCGAGTCCTTCGGTGGTGGACATCAGGCCGTCCTCGTGCTCGATGCTGACCGCCCGGTCATAGCCGATCAGCTGCAGCGCAGACATCATGGATTTCCAATAATCGGTATCGTGACCGTAGCCGATGGTGCGGAAAATCCATGACCGATCCGCCATCTGCCCGAACGATTTGGTATCCAGCACGCCGTTGACGGCGGCATTCTGCGGGTCGATGCGGGTGTCTTTCGCGTGGACGTGATAGATGGCTCCTTTCAGCGCTTTAATGGCTGCGACGGGATCGATGCCCTGCCAGATGAGGTGAGAGGGATCGAAGTTCGCACCGATGGTCGGGCCGACCGCTTCGCGAAGCTTCAAGAGCGTTTCGGGGTTATAGACGCAGAAGCCGGGGTGCATTTCGAGGGCGATACGGCGCACGCCGTAGGAAGCGGCGATCTGCGCCGCTTCTTTCCAATAGGGGATGAGCACTCGCTCCCACTGCCACTCGAGAATGGCCGGGTAATCATCCGGCCAGGCGCAGGTCACCCAGTTCGGGAATTTGGAGCCGGCGCTGTCGCCCGGGCAGCCGGAGAAGGTGACGACGGTATCCACGCCGAGTGTCTGCGCGATCTTGCAGGTGTCGACAAAAGTTTGATGATCGGCCGCTGCGCGCTGTCTGTTCGGATGCACGGGGTTGCCGTGGCAGGACAGGGCGCTGATCGACAGGTCGTATTTGGCAAGCAGCTCTTTGAGTGCGGCGACCGCCTGTCCCGAATGGAGCAAGACAGCGGGATGAAGATGGCTGTCGTTGGTGTAGCCGCCGGCGCCGAGTTCCACGCTTTCGACGCCGAGTCCGTGCAGCCAGGCAAAGGCTTCTTCTGCCGAGCGATCCTGCAGCGGCACGGTGAGTACGCTGATCTTCATACATACACATCCTTTCGCAACGATTCTTTTTACAGTATACCGACCGGCACAAAAAAAGTCAATTCTTTCCGTCAAGAAAAGCGGATAAACGCGAAGAAAGTCTCCCATACTTTTCGTACAATACGAAAAAGGAGGGATAATCACGATGGCAAAGAACAAAGCCAAAAAGGTGCCGCAGACGCCGATGGACGATGAGCGGCAGCAGCCGGCGATGACTGCGAAGAAGCAGCAGGATCGCGCGGAGAACCGGATGACGCAGAAAGCGGCGTCCGAAGCGCCGCATTGTCAGGAGACCGATTGATAGCCGTCAAATTATGCTTGCTGTTTGGATGAATGTTTGATATACTGGTCTCATCAAGATCTTTGTGAGAGGACGATGACGGATGAGACGGACGGTCAAGCAGCAAACGTACGACGAAGAGCGGGCGCTGTATCATTTGATAGACGCCGACGTGATCGACTGTGTGTTTGACGGACCCGCCGACGGCGAATCGGCGCTCAAGGAAAGCCGCGATATCTCTGTGCACAACAGCCGGTTTTCGCTGCGGTATCCGCTTTGGCATACCCGGCAGTTTGCGCTGCGCGACTGCCGGATGGACGAGACGGCGCGCGCGGCGCTTTGGTATGCCACAGACGGCGTCATCGAAAACAGCGTGTTGAACGGCGTCAAGTGTTTGCGGGAGGCGGCGGATATCACGCTGCAAAACGTGACCGCCGTCTCCTCGGAGTTCGGGTGGAAATGCTGCGATCTGACCGTGCGGGACAGCGAGATCACATCGGACTATCTATTCCTGGAATGCCGGGACAGTCGGTTCGAGCGGCTGACGATGCATGGCAAATATTCGTTCCAGTATGTCCGGGATCTGACAATCGAGGACAGCGTCCTCGACACCAAAGACGCGTTTTGGCACGCCCAAAACGTCATCGTCAAAAACAGCGTTGTGAACGGAGAATACCTCGGGTGGTATTCGGACGGCTTGACACTGATCGGCTGCCGCATCCGCGGGACACAGCCGCTTTGCTATTGCAAAAACCTGCGGCTGATCGATTGCACGATGGAGGACGCCGATCTCGGCTTTGAGTATTCCGATGTTGAGGCGGAAGTGCACGGCGAAATCTTATCGGTCAAGAATCCCAAAAGCGGGCATATTACAGCAGACGCGATCGGGCAGATCATTCGGGAAGACGATATTTATGGCGGCACCTGTGTGATAATGGTCCGCGGCTGATAGGACGATATATTCAAGATGCGAAAGAAGGAAGGAAATCCTTCCTTCTTTTTTGTTGCGTTTTTGTTATTCGAAAACGGGAATGATGGATTTCAAGCAGAATACTTGATATATGTCGAAAAATATGGTATAGTATGTTATAATGGTCAGTAAAATAGCTCGAGGCATGGCCATGGGCGGTCAAACGGCGAATGCTGCGGAAAAATCCGAAAAAAACGAAAGCGAGCACGGTATGACAAAACGAGACGATATCGCGATCTTGTTTCGCAAAAATGCAGTGGGTATGATCCTGGCCGCAATGGCGGCGATGCTCGGCATCATCGTGGACGGGATCATCACAGGCCGTTTCCTCGGCACACAAAGCATGGCGGCCTATGGACTGGTGACGCCGATCGTCAACTTAATCATGGTGTTCAGCGGGGTGCTGTCGAGCGGCTCGCAGATTGTGTGCGCTCAGCGCCTCGGCGCCGGGGACAAAGCCGCTGCGCGGCGGGTGTTCTCCGTTTGCATGGCCGCCACATTGGTGCTGTCGATCATCCTGATGGCGGCGCTGGCATTTTTCCGAGACGGCATATGTGTGCTGCTCGGGGCTGTCGGTGAGTCGGCGGTGCTGCTGCAGCCCGCGTCGGAGTATTTGCTCGGGATGCTGTTTTCCATCCCGGCGGTGCTGCTGCTGTTTGAGTTCAACGGTCTGATGCGGCTCGATAACGATCCGAACCGCATCATCGCAGCGGTTGTGACCATGACGGTGCTCGATATCGCGGGGGATCTGCTCAATGTGTTTGTGATCGGCGGTGGGATGTTCGGCATGGGAATGGCCACTTCGGTGAGCTACACGATCGCGATGATCATCATGCTGTTCCATTTTTGCAGGAAGGATGCGGTATTCAAGCCGTCGTTGCGCGGCCTGAAGTGGCGCGATCTCGGCGAGATTTTGCTGGCCGGGTCGTCTTCGGCGGTCGGCTCGGGGGCGGCGCTGTTGCGCAACCGGGCGCTCAACGGCATCATGCTGGCGAGCGCGTCGGCAGTCGCGGCGACGGCGGCGCTGAGCGTGCTGAACACGGTGCTCAACGTCACCTCCTGCACGATGGTGGGGGTCGGCCTGACCTGTTCCATGCTGGCAGGCATGGCGCTCGGAAGCCGGGACACGCTCGCGGCGGAGGCGTTGGTCAAAGTGGCGATCAAAAGCGCGCTGATCGTTGGTGGGATCCTGTTTTTGCTGCTGTTTCCGTTTGCACCGTTCATCGCCGGATTTTTCGGCGACGGGCAAAGCGCGGAGATGGTGCAGCTTGCGACACGCGGCATGCGCATCTATTCGATTGGGCTGGTGCTGTATGCGCTGAACACGTCGTTCATCAACTATGCGCAGGGGATGCGGCGGATCGCGATCTCCAATGTGGTTTGTTTTTTGGAAAATTTCGTTTGGATCGTGCTGACTGCGCTGGCACTCTTCGGCGTCCTTGACACGGATGCGGTGTGGGTCGGCTATGTGGCGGCGGAGGTCCTGACTTTCTTGACGGTTCTCGGAATTGTCGGCGTGAAAAAGCGCGGATTCCCGAACAAAGCCGCCGATTATGTTTTAATGAAATAGGAGCGTCGTTATGATAAAACTCGGGATGCTTTCAAAAGCGGCCAAAGGCAAAGGTCATGGCGTTGGAAGCGCATATATGGAGCTGGTGCGGCTGCTTCAAACCTACGGCAAACAGGATTTTTGTTTGGTCGAGGGGCAGGAGGCCATGCAGGCGGATGTGATCCATGTGCATACGGTGGATCTCGACAGCTATTTCAAAATGCAGCGTACGAACAAGCCGACGATCGTGTCGGTGCATATGACGCCGGAGATGGCGCACAACTCCATTCGGCTGCCCGGATTCTGTCTGAAGGCGTTCGAATGGTACATTGTGCGCACCTATAAAAGCGCGGATTATGTGCATATCGTCAACCCCGATTTGAAAGAGGTCATGCAGTCTTTCGGCGTGCCGGAAGATCGCATCCGGTATATTCCGAACTTTGTCGCCAAAAGCCGCTTTTATAAAAAGACGGCGGACGAGCGGCGGCGGCTGCGGGAAAAATACGGCATTCCGGACGATGCGTTTGTGGCGTTCGCCGACGGTCAGACGCGGGAAGGCAAGGGCGTCAAGGATTTTGTTGCCGTGGCGAAGATGCTGCCGGATGTGCGCTTTATTTGGGCTGGCGGCTTTTCCTTCGGTCGGCTGGCGGACGGCTATCCGGATACCAAAGATATGCTCGACTGTCTGCCGGATAACGTGCGCTTTACCGGCATCGTCGAGCGGGAGGAGATCAACGATCTGCTCAACATCAGCGATCTGTTTTTCTTCCCGTCCTATCAGGAGCTGTTCCCGATGTCCATTCTTGAGGCGGCGAACGTGGGGCTGCCGCTGCTGCTGCGCGATCTGCCGGAATACAAAAACACGTTGAACGGGCGGTATATGACGGCGACGGATAATGACGCGTTTGCGGCGGCGATCCGGCAGATCCAAAGCGATCGGGTGCTGCATGACCGGCTGGTGGCAGATGCCGCCGATATTGCCGCGCAGTACAGCGAAGACGCGACCTATCAAATCTGGAAAGAGTTTTATGAAAGCTGCATGAAAGGGGAACGCGGCAAATGAAAATTTTGCTGGTATCGGACGCTTACCGCTACACGATGAACGGCGTCGCGGGCGTGGTGATCACGCTGGCGGATACGCTGCGCGCCCTCGGGCATGAAACCAAAGTCATCTCCATGTCTAATAAGGCGGAATCGTTTAAGCAGGGGGACGACTATTTTATTGCGTCCTTCCCGGTGCCGGTGTATCCGGAGGTGCGGCAGACGCTGGCGCACCATCATCCGTTTTTCAAAGAGATCAAGGAATGGCGTCCCGACGTGATCCATGTGCACACCGAAGGATCGGCGGCGCGGATCGCGCGCAGCATCTCCAAAGCGACCGGTGCGCCGCTTGTTATCACGCTGCACACCGACTATGTCAAGTTTGTGTTCCACGAGCATTCGCAGGCGCGGATTTTGAAGACGGTGTCGGTGCCGATCGCGGCGATCGCTTATCGCCGTGCAAACATCGCGACCGCGCCGTCCAAAAAAGCGGAGATGCTGCTCAAGGGTTTCAAATTCAAACATGCTGTGCGGGTGATCCCGAACGGGATCAAGCTCGAGCGCTTTCGCCGGGATTATGGCGAGGGGGAACGAGAGGCGCTGTTTGAGCAGCTCGGCATCCCGGACAACGGTAAGCTGTTTGTTTGTGTGTCCCGCCTGAGCGCCGAGAAAAACATCGAAGAGATCCTGCGCTTCTTCCCGGCGGTGCTTTCCCAGGAACCGGAAGCCCGGCTGATGATCGTCGGGGACGGCCCGGACAAAAAGAGTTTGATGAAGCAGGCGGCGGTGGAAGGGCTTGGAGGCCGCGTGCTGTTTACCGGCCGCATCCCGCAGGACGATCTGTTCCGCTACTATAAAGCGGGCATCGCGTTTATCTCCGCGTCGACCTTTGAGATCCACAGCTTGACGTATCTTGAAGCGATGGCGTGCGGCCTGCCGCTCATCTGCCGGGACGATCCCTCCATCGAAGGGGTGCTGCTCGACGGAGAGAACGGCTATGTCTATCACAACAAAGAAGAATTTGTCGATCGCTGTGTGCGGCTGCTGCGAGACGCGGAGCTTCAAAAGAAGCTGGCCGATTTCGCACTTCGCCATTCGGAGGAATTCAGCGACATTCGCTGCGCCGAACGGATGCTGGAGCTGTATCAATATGCGATGGAGAATTATAAAGGCAAAGGAAAATAATGTTCAGCTTGTCCGACTGCCGCACCACGGCATACACATCGGTGCTCATCAGCGACGTGGTGATCAGCATATTTTGTGTTTCGCCGTCGTAGCTGCTGAAGTTGGCGGGGAACACGCAGTCCACCTCGTGGTTTGCGAACGCGTCGAACGCCGCCGCCGCGGTGGGGTAGGCGACCGGCTGAAATGTAAGCTGCGTGTCCTTGATGCAGGTCGACGCGTGCTCCAGATAATCCTTCAGCGCGCCGGTCAGCTCACCCGTCTCCGGGTCTTTTGCGCAAAAGGCGAGATAGTTGTCCTGATACCCGACGCGGATGACGTCGTGGGATGAGACCCACGCTTCCTCCGCCGTCGTCAAAAACGCGTTGGAGCCATACCGCTGAACGTGTTTTTCAAACATCCGCTGATTGTAGTACGGGTTTTCATCCTGGATTCGGCTCATCGCGGTGTTCAGGTCGCGGAGGAGATCGTCCCGCGAACCTGTAACGGCAAAGTAGAAATCGTCGGAACCGACCTTGCACACGGGAACCAGCTGCTCCGGCTCGACAAAGGCGTTCGGTGTGACGTAAGCGTCGAGCGATCCGGCGTTGAGCATCTCCACCGATTCCGGTTCGGTGCAGGAGAGCTCAACCAGTTCCGCCTCAATTTGATGCCGCGCGGCCCATTTCCGGAAATAATCCGCTTGTATGCTGCCTTTGTTGACGCCGATCCGCTTACCGTTCAAGGTCGAATAATCATCCGCGGTGATCTCGTGATTTTTCGGCGCGATGAACACCATATATTCTTCCGTGCCCATCGGCAGATCCGGGAAGAGAATCTTTTCGGCGCGCTCTTCGGTGAAGGACACGTCGCTGAGCATATCGATCTCGCCGTCCATCAACAGCTGCATCAAGGTCGGCCAACTGCCGGTGATGTAGGTGTAGTTCCATCCGGCGTAAGCGGCGAGTTTCATTTGGTACTCGTACGCATAGCCCGACCGGCGCCCGGATTCGTCTGTGGCACAGAACGAGGACTCATACCATCCGACGCGGACGGGTTTTGGTCGTCGGTTCTGCGGCCGCCGCGACCGGCGCGACGAGAGCCGCCGTCAGTGCCAGGCAAAGCAGCAAAGCGGCAATGCGCTTGATGGGGAGTAAAGCGTTGCGATGCATCATAGGGAACCTCCGGGGGTACTGTAGGGGTAAGGGCGGTGGAACAAGAACATATCTTAAAAAATATAGCACATTTTTTGTCGAACGGCAAGAAAATCGGACGATCATTTTTAAGGTAAAGAGAAGTTTTTTCCCCCGGAGAAAAAAGCCTTGCAAAACGGAGAAAATAGGAGTATAATAAGTCTCGCACATCCGCCCGTGGCGAAGCTGGATATCGCAGTGGATTCCGATTCCAAAGGCCGGGGGTTCGAATCCCTCCGGGCGGACCAGAAAAAAGCACTTGCAGCAGCAAGTGCTTTTTTCAATGATGTTTGCCCTTCGGGCAAATGATGTATGCTTCGCACATGATGTT
>JAFTBJ010000149.1 GCA_017455295.1 Clostridia bacterium | reverse complement strand
GCGCTGTAGACCATGAAAAGCTTTAAAATCGATGTGATCGGACAAACGGAGGAGTAAGAATTTGTTTCCGGGGGAACAGGAAAAAAACGACTGCGGGGCATGGATTCGGGATTTTTTTGAAAAAAACGGCCCCGGCTGCAACGCCGTGATCGGCATTTCGGGCGGCAAAGACAGCTCGATCGTTGCGGCACTTTGTGTTGAAGCGCTCGGAAAAGACCGCGTGATCGGCGTGCTGATGCCCAACGGTGAACAGCACGATATCGACATGGCACAGCTGCTCGTATCCCACCTTGGCATCCGGCATTTTGTCGTCAATATCCATGACGCGGTGGCGGGGCTTACCGGGCAGATCCCGTTTGAGCTTTCAAAGCAAAGCCGCGAAAATCTGCCGCCCCGCATCCGCATGGCGACGCTGTACGCGGTGTCGCAAAGCCACAACGGACGGGTCGCCAACACCTGCAACCTGTCGGAGGACTGGGTCGGCTATTCCACCCGTTATGGCGACAGCGTGGGCGATTTCAGCCCGTGCTCCAACCTGACCGTGCAGGAAGTCAAGGCAATCGGGCGAGTGATCGGCCTGCCGGAATGCCTTGTCGAAAAGGTGCCCATCGACGGCCTGTGCGGCAAGACAGACGAAGACAACCTCGGCTTTACCTATGCGGAACTTGACCGTTATATCCGCACCGGCGAGATCGACGATCTCGCGCACAAGGAGCGGATCGATCATCTGCATGAGATCAACCAATTCAAGCTGCAGCTGATGCCGTCGTTTAAGCCGATGCTTTGAGTGGATCACCGATCCGGCCTGTTGAATCGGCGCATTTTCAGGGCATACTCATACAAACCGGTTATAGGAGGAATACGTATGACGGGACAAATGATCGAACAAACTGCGCCGTCCACCGATGGCGTCCACACGCTGCACGGCTATCTCTATCTTCCGCAAGGGGAGATCGTCGGCGCAGTACAGATCGTGCACGGCATGTCCGAGCACATCGAGCGGTACGATACGCTGATGCGGACGCTGGCGGAGCGGGGCTATGCTGTGTTCGGCCATGACCATATCGGGCACGGTCGTTCGGTCGATTCCGACGAGGAACTCGGCTTTTTGGCGCACCAAAACGGCTGGAATATGTTGATCGAGGACGTCGGAGCGTTTGCCGATGCCGTGATGCCGTCGCTGCCCGTTGAAACGCGGGTGCTGTTTGGCCACAGCATGGGCTCGTTTGTCGTGCGGCTGTACGCGGCGCGGCATTCCGAGCAGCTTTCCCGCCTGATTGTGATGGGCACAGGCGGCCCTAATCCAGCGGCCGGTGTGGGAATTGCGCTCGGCAAGATGATCCGGGGACTGTATGGCGACAAGCACGTCTCCACATTGATGAATGCGCTGGCTTTTGCCAACTATAACCAATACACCGAGAAGCGCACGCTATTTGACTGGCTGTCGACGCGGCCGGAAAACGTGCAGGCATATATCGACGATCCATATTGCGGGTTTCCGTTTACCACGTCGGCGATGATCGATCTGGTGACGCTCAACAAGCGGGCAAATCAGCGCGAGGCGTTTGCCAAGGTACGCCCCGATCTGCCGATTTTGCTGGTATCGGGTGAAAAAGACCCGGTCGGGGACTATGGCAAGGGGGTCGCCAAAGTGGCGGCGCTTTACCGCACGGCCGGTGTGCAGTCGGTCGATTGCACACTCTATCCGGACGCTCGCCACGAGATTCTCAATGATCGCTGCGAGAATGAGGTCATGCGCGATCTGCTGGCCTTTGTACAGGCGGGGTGAATATTTACAATATGGGGGTTGCCTATGCAGCCGGAAGTCAATTATAAAGAAGCATATAAGCTCGGCCAAAAGGATATGCGTGCAAAGCTCGCCAAAAACGAAAGTCCGTATCTGTTGGTGCTGGATCATATTCTGCCGTCCAAAAAGGTGTTGCCACAGGTTCGCCTCGGCGTGATCCAGATCCCGGTGCGATGGATTGTCGGAACCAAAAGTGAAGGGCGGGTCAATGCCTTTGCGTCCAACTTTATGCCCATCTTGGATGAGAACACGGAGTTCGCCGCCAAATGGGAAGCGCTTTATCGATCCCATTTGAACGAGGGAATCCGCGATCCGATCAAAGTGTATGAATACCTCAACCGCTATTATGTGGAAGAGGGCAACAAGCGCGTCAGTGTGCTGAAATACTGCGGTGCGTATACATTGTTTGCCGAGGTCACCCGCATCATGCCGGAGGAATCGGACAGCGACGAGATCCAGCAATATCTGGAATATTTGAGATTTAATCGTTGCAGCCATATCAATTTTATCGAGCTTACCGGTCGCGGAAGCTACCGCGAGTTGCTGCGCGCGATGGGAAAATCGCCCGACGAGGTGTGGAGTGAAGCGGAGCAGCGGCGGTTTTCGTCCGCTTATTACTATTTTGAACGAGCCTATAAAGAAAGCGGCGGCGACAAGCTGAGCACAACGGTCGGCGACGCGCTGCTCAGCTATATTCAAATATACGGCTATGCGGATCTGCAAAACGCGAGCGAGGCCAAGATTCGCATCAACTTGAAAAAGATCTGGGAAGAAATCACGCTCAAAGGGCAGGAAGACGCCATCGAGCTCAAAACGATGCCGACCGAGGAAAAGAAGCCGTCGGTGCTTGCCAAAGTGCTGCCGGTGACAAAGCCGACCAAATTCAAAGCGGCTTTCGTTTATGACGTGCCGCCGGAAACATCCGGTTGGGTCAGCGATCACGAGATGGGCAGGCAGCACGCGCAGACTGTGCTCGGCGACAAAGTCGACACGGCGGTGTACATCTGCGAAGGAACCGATGTATCCGATGTGCTCGAGCAGGCGATCGCCGATGGAAACAAGCTGATCTTCACCGTGTCTCCGCGCATGCTGCAGGCTTCCCTGCATGCGGCGATCGATCACCCCGACGTGGTGGTGATGAACTGCTCGCTCAACATTTCGCATCGTTATGTGCGCACCTACTATACGCGTATGTACGAAACCAAATTCATTTTGGGCGTGCTGGCCGGATCGCTGACGCAGAGCGATCGGCTCGGGTATGTTTGCGATTATCCCATCTTCGGGCAAATTGCGGGTATCAATGCGTTTGCGCTTGGGGCTCAGATGGCGAATCCGCGTGCCCAGGTCTTTTTGGAATGGTCGTCGGTCAAGGGCGCCGAGGAAGCGTCGCTTTCCCTCCATCGGCAGGGGATTCACATCATCTCCTCGCAGGATACGGCCCGCTTTGCTAAAGATGAGCGGCACAACTTCGGCTTATCGCACATTGGTCAGGATAAAACCGATCTGCTCGCTGTGCCGGTATGGAAGTGGGGCGTCTATTATGAAAAGATCTTGCGTTCCATGTTGGATAAAACGATCACGAGCGAATATGTGAACACCGCGAGAGCACTGAATTATTATTGGGGTATGTCCGCCGGTGTGGCGGACATCGAATATGCGCCGGCCCTGCCGCTCGCTTCCCGGCGATATGCGGAGTTTTTCCGGGGCAGCCTGATCAGCGGCGTCGGCAAACCGTTCATCACCCCATTTTATACGCAGGACGGCACGATCATCGGCGCGCACCAGCGGGAGCTCAGTCTGGAACAGATCATCAATATGGACTATCTGGTTGACAACGTGGTGGGCGCCATTCCCACCTATGAAGAGCTGTCTGACATGGGAAAGGCCACCGTGGATACGGCGGGCGTCCGGCAGGCCAAACAGGACGCGGATGAGGAAGAAGGGTGATCGAATGAAAATTTTAGCGGTTTCCGACGTCCTCTCCAACAAGTATTATCGGTATTATCGAAAAGGCGTGCTGAATGATATCGACCTGATCCTTTCCTGCGGTGATCTCAAGCCGGAGTATCTCGAGTTTTTGGTGACGATGGCCGGTTGCCCACTCGTATATGTACACGGCAATCACGACGACCGCAATGAGCGCGAGCCGCAAGGCTGCATTTGCGCGGATGGTCGTCTGGTAGACGTGAACGGCCTTCGCATTTTGGGGCTTGGCGGATCCTATCGCTATCGCGACGGGGAGTACATGTATTCCGAAAAAGAAATGAAGAACCGCATTCGTCGGCTTTGGCTGCCGATCAAAAAACACCGCGGCTTTGATATTTTGCTAACGCATGCGCCGGCACAGGGTATCAACGATTTGGACGATTTGCCGCACAAGGGCTTCGCCTGTTTTCGCAACTTGATTGAGCAATATGAACCGACCTACTTTGTGCATGGGCATATCCACCGCAATTACGGCGTCCGCGTGCCGCAAAAAACCGAAACAGACCATACGACCGTTATCAATGCGTTTGATTACTGTATGATCGATTTATAAATGAATATATAATATAGAAAAATGCGGCGGATTTCCAAAGGAAATCCGCCGCATTCACGTTTGGCGCTTCAATCTTTGGTTGTGCTGCCGGGAATGTATTTGACCGGCAGGCAAACGTTCAGCCCGATGGAAGATTCGTCGGGATTGAGCAGCAGGCGAACGGCGGTTTGCGTGATTTGAGAAAGCGGCTGTTCGATGGTGGAACAAACGTATTGATCGGCAAAAAAATCCGGCACACCGTCATAGCCGATGATTTGAACCTGCCCGGGGACGTCTACCCCATGCTGCTGTAAAAAGCGCAGGACTTTGCCTGCTAAACTGTCAGCGTTGCAAAAGATACCGTCAAATTCCGGATGTTCGCCCACAACGTGTTCTTCCAAAAAGCGAAAAATCGGTTCAGTCGACTCATCATCGTGCAGCAGGATCGCTTCATACTCGACGCCTTGTGCCTGGCAAACGTTTTCAAAGCCGGAAAAGCGTTTGTTCGGTTCGCCGGGCGTGTGCGAGCTGATGCGTATAAACAAGAGCTTGCGGCAGCCGAGCTCCAGCAGCTTTTTCGCCGCCAGTTCGCCGCCGTAATAGTTGTCGGAGGACACACAGGGGATGTTCTCACCAAGATGACGGTCAATAGAAACAATGGGGACGGATTCGTCCACTTTCAGATGCGGATTGTAGGTCAGGGCGATGATACCGTCCACCAAGTTGTTGCGTACCATCGAAAAACACGTTTGCTCCGCCTGACGATCGTAATTGGTGATCATGAGCAGAGAACGATATCCGACGCTGGTGAGGCTTGCTGTGAGCTCGTCGGCCATATGCGCAAAGAAAGGATGCTTGAGCGAGGGCAATACCAGCGCAACGGTGTTGGTTTTGCTGCTTTTGAGCGCCCGCGCATACGCGTTGACGTGGTAGCCCAGCTTATCAATGGCTTCCTCCACCAGCCGACGGCTTTCTTTTCCGACGGGCAGGCCGTTGATGACTTTGGATACCGTGGCAAGCGATAAACCGCTTTCTCGTGCCACATCTTTCATGGTAGGGCTTGATCCGGACTTCATGTTTCTCACCTTTCTAATTTAAAAAACGGACATATACACCGAATTTGTCGGATATATTATAGCAGAGCAAATTTGAAAAATAAAGCCCTATTTGACAAAAAATAGTGAAACGTTTAACAAATCGTGATAATCCACAAAAATCGGATATAAATATGGAATATTACACAAAAAACACAAGATATATGGAAAATTGTTCAGCAGGATATTGACTTTTGGAAGCAGCTGGTATATACTTTAGGTGCGTGAAAGCGCAACATGTGTAAAACGTTTAACATATTGTTTCGGGCAGCATCCGGCAAACGGAGCAATGCGGCAAACGGGATGCACGCATCACAAAATCTTTATTCAAGAAAGGAACGTGCACATGAAAAAGAGAGTATTGGCAATCGTGCTGGCCCTCGCCCTGGCATTGGCGCTGACGGCTTGCACCGGCGGAGGAGCTTCCTCCGACAAAGTTTCGATCACCATTTTCAACTCCAAGATGGAAATCCAAAGCCAGATGGAAGAAATGGCGGCGAAGTACGCCGAAGAAAAAGGTGTCAACGTCGAAGTGTATTATTCTTCGGACACCGTCGCTGCGCACCTGTCCACCCGTTATGCCGGAAACGATCCCTACACCATTTCGATGGTAGACGCCAAAGACGTCTATTCGCTGGCGGCGGAACACGCGGTTGACCTCTCCGATCAGGATTGGGTCAAGAACACCACACAAGCCATTGCCATCGACGGCAAGACCTATGGCTTCCCGGTGTGCGTCGAAGCGCGCGGCATCATCTACAACGGCAACGCGATTGAAAAAGCGACCGGTAAGGCGTTTGATCCCACCACCATCAAGACGACGGCCGACTTCCAGGCTCTTGTCGACGCGTGCAAAGCGGGCGGCATGGAGAATGTCACGGGCGTCATGAAAGAAGACTGGTCGCTGGGCGCTCACTTCCTCGCGGAAGTCTATGAGCAGCACGACGATCCCGACGCGTTCATTGCGGGCATCAAAGACGGCTCGATCAAACTGATCGAAGACAAGAAGTTTAACGATTTGATGAACACCTTTGATGTGCTCAAAGAGAACAATTATGCGAAAGCGGCCGCGATCTCCGCGGAGCGCGAAGTCACCGAACAGAAGCTGGCGGAAGGCGAGATCGCTTTCATGTATGGCGGCAACTGGGACTGGTCGGTCATCAATGCGTATGACTACACCGATAAAATGGGCATGATGCCGGTTCCGAACGACTCGGGCGACGGATCCTCCGACAAACTGGTCGGCGGCGGCTCCAAGTATTTCTTCATCGATTCTTCCGCGAACACCTCCGACGAACAGCGTCAGGCGGCGAAAGACTTCCTCAACTGGCTCGTGTTTGACGAGGCCGGCCAGTCCTTCATCGTCAACGACTGCGCGCTCGTTCCGGCGTTCTCGAACATCACCCTCGCCGTGCAGGATCCGCTCGGCGCTTCCGTGAAATCCTATGCGGATAACGACGCGTTGATCGGCAACTACAACTACCTGCCGGATGATCACTATGCCAAGGTCGGCGCTTCCTTCCAGAAATATCTGGCGGGTGAGACCGATCGTGCCGGCTTTGCCGACGAAGTCACCGCTTACTGGGCGACCGCTGAGGTGGGCGCGCACTAAGTCCCGACAGCCGTATAGTCATCCTGCAATCCCAATGAGTTTATGGCGGGGCATCCACAGGCCGCTTGGGGATGCCCCGCTTTTCCTTCATAACAGCAAAGCGGCAGATGGGAATGGAATATTTTTGTATGAAACAAAATAAGTTGTCCTACAAAATACAACAATATCTGTTGTTTGCAGGCCCGGGCACGGTTCTGTTTTTTGCCGTGGTGATGGTCCCGTTTGTGTATGGCCTTTACCTGACGTTTACCAGTTGGGACGGCGTCAGCGCCACAAAACCATTTGTGGGCTTCGATAACTTCGTGCAGGCATTTACCGACGGGGACTACTGGCTCGCACTCGGACGCACGGCGATCTATTCGGTGTTCGCCGTCGTGCTGATCAACGTCGTGGCCTTTGCTCTGGCGTATCTCGTGACGCAGGGCATCAAAGGTCAAAACTTCTTCCGTGCCGGTTTCTTTGTGCCGAACCTCATCGGCGGCATTGTGCTCGGCTATGTGTGGAAGTTCGTGTTCAACCGCGCGTTCGTCGCGATCTTCAGCGCCACGTCGCTGCTTGCTACCACGGAAGGCGCTATGTTCTGCCTCATCATGGTGTCGGTGTGGCAATACGCGGGCTATATGATGCTGATCTATGTTGCCGGCTTTATGAGCGTGTCGAAAGACGTGCGTGAAGCCGCCAAGATCGATGGCTGCACCTCCTCTCAGGCGATGCGGAATGTGACCATCCCGCTGATGCGTTCGAGCTTCGTGCAGTGCATCTTCCTGAGCATCACCCGCTGCTTCGTTGTGTACGACGTCAACCTGTCCTTGACCAACGGCGAACCGTACAATTCGTCGGTCATGGCGGCCATGCACGTCTACAACCAAGCCTTTACCTATAAGAATTACGGCCTGGGTCAGGCAGAAGCGGTCATCCTCTTCCTGGTGTGCGCGATCGTCGGCGTCACCCAGGTCCTCATCGGCAAGAGAGGGGAGGTCGAGGCGTGATGACTGAAAATCAAAAAGCCGCTCGCAGAAAGAAAATTGCCCATGTGATCATGTGGATCGTGCTGCTGGCTTTGTTTATCTGCTTCATCTTCCCGTTCATCCTTGTGGTACTCAACGTGTTCAAGACGAAGGGCGACATCACGACCGACCCGCTGGCCCTCATTGGCGCCCACGGCTTCACCCTGGAAAACTTCCCCAAAGCGATGGAGAAGATGAACTTTCTCACGGTGTTCGGTAACTCGCTTCTTATCACGTCCTGCTCGACGGTGCTGACCATCGTGGTGTCTTCCATGATGGCGTTCGTCATCGTCCGCAACGGTCGCTGGAAGCTGTGCACCCTGATGTTCTCGTTGATGATCGCGTCGATGGTCATCCCGTTCCAGGTGCTGATGGTTCCGCTGGTGTCAGTGTACGGTACCGTGCTGAACTCCCGCATCACCTTGATTTTGATGCATGTCGGCTTCTCGGTTTCGATGGCGGTGTTCATGTTCCACGGATCGATCAAA
Source organism: Clostridia bacterium (assembly GCA_017455295.1). Classification (GTDB taxonomy): domain Bacteria; phylum Bacillota; class Clostridia; order Oscillospirales; family Acutalibacteraceae; genus RGIG1959. Next base: position 2,833 of record JAFTBJ010000149.1, on the reverse strand, counting down.
ACGAACATCCCGCTCGAACTCGAAGAAGCGGCGACCATTGACGGCTGCAACCGGTGGCAAACCTATTGGCGGGTCGTGTTCCCGCTACTCAAGCCCACCATCGCGACCGTCGGCATCATCAACGCCATGGCGTATTGGAACGACTATCTGCTCCCGAGCCTGTTGCTGAAACAAAAGGCGCTCTACACCATCCCGATCGCGACCCAAGCATTCTATGGAACCTATTCGACCGATATCGGCCTGATTATGGCGGCGCTGCTGCTTGCCATGCTGCCGATCCTGGTTTTGTATGTATTCCTGCAGAAGTACATCGTCGAAGGCGTGACCTCCGGCGCGGTCAAGGGATGATGCGATAGCAATCATCAGGATACCAGAACGAACAGGAGGCTTCCCCGAAAATGCGAAAACTATTTAGCATGGATAACCCGCTGATGAAGGGGTTGTCGGTCGTGGCTGACCTGTTGATTCTGAACATCCTGACCCTGCTGCTGAGCTTGCCTCTCATCACCATCGGTCCCGCCGTCACCGCGATGAACGACATTCTCATTCGCATGGTGCGCGGCGAGGAAGGGTACACCGTCAAACCGTATTTTCACGCCTTCGCAGTCAACTTCAAAAAAGGGATGCTGCTCAGCGTGATCCTGCTTTTGTCGGCCGGTGTGCTGTATGTGGATTATCTCGCGGCCGTTGCGTATATCCCCATCATGAAAGCGGGGATTCTGGCCATCGCGGTCATTTTGCTCGCCATCGCTTTTTATGCGTTCGGGCTGCTCGCGCGTTATGAGAACACGCTGCGTGGTACCTTGAAAAACGCGGCGGTGCTGGCAATCGGGAATTTCCCGCGAACGCTACTGATGGTTTTATGTGCGGTCGGCATGTGGGTCATCTGCATCCAGTTTTATCAGTTCGGCGTCCCAGTCCTGATGATGCTTGGGCTTTCGCTCCCGTGCTATGTGAACGTGATGCTTTTGAATGGCGTGTTTCACAAACTGGACGGCGACGAACCGAAAAAGAAAGGCAAGTCGGAATAACGAACGATCATGTTCGATAAAAGTGAGGAAGAACCGATGTCCAGTAGTCTTCTTTCACGCGCCCGTGCCTATGAAGCGGAGAAGCTTAAAACCGTTTCTCCCGCGATCCTGCCGCGATACCATGTGACAGGAGGCGTGGGCTGGATCAACGATCCAAACGGGTTTTCTCTCTATCGGGGAGACTATCATTTGTTCTTTCAGTACTATCCTTACGCCACCCATTGGGACTCGATGCATTGGGGACACGTCAAAACCCGGGATTTTGTCCGCTGGGAACGCCTCCCTTGTGCGTTGGCGCCGGACACCGCGTACGATCGCTTCGGCTGCTTTTCCGGCAGCGCGATCGCACTCCAAGACGGACGGCATCTTTTGATGTATACCGGCGTTGAGAAAACGCCGGACGGACAGGAGTTCCAACGCCAATGCCTCGCGTTTGGGGACGGCGTCGATTACGAAAAGTACGAAGGCAATCCGGTAATCACCGCCGATCTGCTGCCGCCCGGCGGCAGCGCCACCCATTTTCGCGATCCGAAGATCTGGCAGGAGAACGGCCGCTTTTATGCCGTGGCCGGCAACCTCGATCAAAACGGGGACGGCGCAGTGTTGCTGTTTGAGAGTGACGACGCCAAAACTTGGCGGTACGTCAACCGCGTCGCCGCTTCCCAAAACCGGCTCGGCCGGATGTGGGAGTGCCCCGATTTGTTCCGGCTGGATGGTCAGCACGTCTTGCTGGTCAGCCCGCAGGAGATGCACACCGGCGGCATGGAGTTCATCGAAGGCAACACCACGCTCTGCTTGATCGGCGAGCTGGGAGCCGACGGCATCCTGAAGCGGCAAACGGAGCAGACCATCGATTACGGTCTCGACTTCTACGCCCCCCAAACGACGGAGACAGCCGACGGCCGCCGCGTGATGATTGCGTGGATGCAGTATTGGGACAGCGTGAACATCTGTCCCACGGAAGGTCTGCCCTTTTTCGGGCAGATGACCCTGCCGCGTGAGCTGTATGTGCAAAACGGACGCCTCGTGCAAATCCCGGTGCGGGAGATCGAAAATTACCGAAAAGATCCGGTGTGCTACACCGCCCTTTCGGTTACCGATCCCACCGAGCTTCCCGACGTGCGCGGTCGCTGTCTCGATTTGACCGTGACGGTACGCCCTGGAGAGGGCGAGCGGTTCCAAAGCTTTACGGTGTACGTCGCTAAAGGTGGCGGATATGAAACCGCCGTGCGGTACCACCCCGGGGACAACACCGTGACGGTGGATCGCAACCGGAGCGGCTGGCCGGAGGATGTACTGAATCAGCGAACGTTTGCCGTTCGCGAACGCGACGGTGCGATCACACTGCGGTTCCTGCTCGATCGCTACAGTATGGAGCTCTTTGTGAACGGTGGTGAACAGGCCGCCAGTTACCTGATCTTTTCTCCTGAAGAAGCCGACGGCATCGTCTTTGCGGCAGAGGGAGAAGCGGTGATCGACGTACAGAAGTATACGCTGGACGTTTGACCGCACCATTAAAAATCTAAGCCATTCCAATTCATTGGCAGACGGTCACTCCACAATATGACCGGCTGTACATAAAAGAAGGAGGATATCATATCCGCTTACGCTCGCGGTGCGGCAGTGTGGAGACCTGTCGTAATGCGGTGCATCCGATGAGATGCCGCGAGGCGGCTGCGAGGAGTCGTGGTCGTCAGAGCAAAACTATATGTCTGAAGTCATTTTGAGAGGAATCAAAAAAGTTTACGAAGGAAACGTAACCGCGGTGCATGATGTCAATCTGCACATCAAGGACAAGGAAT
>JAFTBJ010000148.1 GCA_017455295.1 Clostridia bacterium | reverse complement strand
GCTGGAATACTGCGCCACGCTCGGTGAAATCTTCGACATCGTCGTCGAAGATATGGATCGCCAGTCAAGAGGGCTCAAAGGATAAAAATAAGAGGGCGATCGGATGTTCCGAGCGCCCTCGCTTTCTCATAGCTGTCAAATCATCTCATCCAGGCAGATGCCGCCGTAAGGCCGGATGGACAATACATGGCAGCTGCCTTTGCCGAACACACCTTCCATCGTTTTGATGAAAGTATCCAGTTTGTTTTCCGGGACGAAATTCTGCGTTGTGCCGCCGAATCCGCCGCCGTGAACGCGCCATGCGCCGCAGCCGTCCAGCATCATCTGCGCGAGGCACAACGCGATGGACATGCCTTGTTCTTTGACGTTGCAGGCGGCGTACACATTTTGCAGATACTCGAACGAGGAATGTCCCGACAGGATGATCAGCCGCTTGAATTCTTCAAAATCGTTGTTTTTGAGTGCCTGCACTTCTTCGGATACCCGCTCGTTTTCGGTTAGGAAATGCAGCGCGCGCAGCACGGCGCGATCGCCGTTCGAAGCGCGCAGTGCCGGAATCACGGCAAGCACTTGATCGAGGGTGGTGTCCCGCAGATACGGCGCGCCGAGATCGCCCGCGACCGCTTTCATTTCACCCGGTACCGCGGCGTATTCGTGCGTCAGGTCGGCGTGGTTGCCGCCGACGTCGACGATGCAGAGCTTGTAGCCGCAGGCGGCAAAATCGAACGGTACCGCCTCGATGATGGGGTTGTCGGTATCTTTGAAATCGATGGCTACGATCCCGCCGACCGAGCTTGCCATCTGATCCATCAGGCCGCTCGGCTTGCCAAAATACTGGTTTTCCGCAAACTGGGCGATCTGCGCCACTTCTACGGCAGACACCTGTTTGCGGCTGTATACATGGTTGAGGATGGTGCCGATCAGCACCTCAAACGCGGCGGAGGAGGAGAGCCCGGAGCCCTTGAGCACGTCGGAGGTGGTGTAGGCGTCAAAGCCGCCAAAGCCGTAGCCCCGCTGCGAAAACCGCGCGACCGTGCCGCGGATGAGGGAAGCGGATTTGTTCACTTCCTCCGCACGAGACGCGAGGTCGGTGATGTCGATTGTATCCATCGGATAGCCCTTCGACTGCACGCGGATAAGGTCGCTTTTTCGAGGCGCGACGACCGCGATGACGTCCAGGTTCACACTGCCCGCAAGCACACGGCCGTGATTGTGGTCGGTGTGGTTGCCGCCGATCTCGGTGCGCCCCGGCGCGGAGAAAAGCCGCACGTCGTCGGCCGTGCCGAACACGGCGACAAAATCATCCAGCGCGCCGACATACCGCGCCCGCTGGGCGTCCACGTTTTCCGCACCGTATAAGATGGCAAACAGACGATCGTATCGTCCGCCGAGAAGAGCGTCTTTGAGGGCTGCTGTATTCATCATAATCCTCGTAACCTCCCGCAAATCGGTTTGTTAGGTTTATTATAATCGTTTTCGTGGGACAGCGCAAGGGGATTTTCGGAAAATTTGCCGCAAAGGCTTGCAAAACGGCAAAGCATTCGCTATAATAAATGATAGAATAGTATGAGTGTTTATTTTTTAGTAAATGCGTTGAGAATTTCAAAAGGTAAGGTGACGGTATGAAACACTTCAGCAAACGGACATTGTCGCTGCTTCTCGCGGTCGCAATGGTGTTGGCGCTTCTGCCCGCGATGGCGGTGTCGACCGCTTCCGCGGCGACGGTCAGCAGCTATTCGGCGGCGAAGAGAATCATGGCGGATAAGGGCTTCGATAAGCAAAATGCGTATCGCGGCGCCGATCAGCTTATTCTGTTTACGTCGGATTTTGCGCCCGACAGCAGCCACTCCGACTGGTGGTATTTCCAAAACTATTATGTCGCCGGAACCACCTGCACCAACCAATGGGGCACCGAAGTGGTTATCAATGAATGGGGCTATGTCACGGCGAAGTATGTCAACCCGACCACCCCGACCACCATCCCGTCCGGCGGCTATGTGCTGTCCGGCAACGGCACCGCGGCGACGTTTTTACAGAACAACGTCGAGGTCGGCGATATGGTCAAGGTTGCCTATCCCGCATGGTACATTTTCCGTGTGACGGATGACGATAAACTGGCGAGCCCGCCCACCAACTCGACCGGTTATACCAACACCTGGGGCCTGAAATATACCAAGATCAAGGGCGGCAGTTATGATTCCGGCGTCACGGTCGGCGGCAGCGGCGTCACCACCGGTTCCACCGTGTGGCAGACCGACGTGCTGGTCAAGATCACCGACACCGGCACCGACAGTACCAAGGCCGGTAAAGGCTATGTCGTAGGCGTTGGCGGCAGCAACATCTCGGTGCCGTCCGGCTATGCCGCGATCACCGTCGCGGGACAGCCTTTGAAAGACGACGGCACATCGCCCTATAACGGCGCACAGTTTGTCACCGACTATGCGCCGATCGGCTCCATCATCAACTTCGGCGCGAATGAGATCTTCATTCGCCACGATGCAGCGGCGGCGGTGCGTGCCGCCAACCTGCTCACCGGCACGGCCTATGACCCGAGCGACGGCTTCCCGGTCGTCGCGAGCGACGCGGGCATCGTCAGCGCGCAGGATATCTATGATGACGCAACAGGCAACTATAAACTGGTGGATACGTCTTCCATGAGCACGGCGCTGTCCGAAATGCAAAGCAACGCGTCGGGGCTTACCTCTTCTACCGCCAACCTTCAGAACCGCCTCGCGACGATCTATCGCGACTATAAATACATCTATAAGCTCAGCGCCGAGAAGAAACCGGTCGAATATCGTGCCGTGTGGATCCGTCCGTTCAATGCGCCGGATGCCGACGGCAAGACCAAAGCGCAGCTCGACACCATCGTGGAAAACTCCGTTCTGGAAGCGAAAAACGCCGGCTATAACATGATCTTCCTCGAGACGTTCTATAACTCGACGGCGATCATGCCGGTCAACTATACCTACAACGGCCTGCAGTTCAAACAAAACCCGTACCTCACCACCACCGGCAACAGCAACCTGTCTACCAACTACGACACCCTGCAGAAATACATTGACGTTTGCCACCAGTACGGCATGGAACTGCATGTGTGGATGGAAGTATTCTATGTCGGCTATCAGCGCACCAACGGCGCAACCGACGCGCTGTTCAGCTATTCCGTTGCAAACACGATTTTGGATAATCAAAGCACCTATGCGAACTATCTGAACGTCGCGAGCAACGGCGATAAGTATTATAGCGCTTCCACTGCCAACCAGTATTTCCTCAACCCGCAGAATTCCGGCGTCCGGAATCTCCTGCTCGGTACCTATCGCTATATCTGGAACAACTACGACATCGACGGCTTCCAGCTCGACTACATCCGCTATCCGGAAACCAATTCGTCGAAGTGCTTCGGCTATGACTCGGCGACCATCTCCGCCTTCAAAGCGGCGTATCCGGCCTATTCGGGCTACTCCGACTCGCAGTTGAAGGCGCAGAGCTTCTTCACCAATGCCGACTGGGTGCAGTTCCGCGCCGATCAGGTGACCAGCTTTGTCAATCAGGTCAAGACGCAGATGGCGACCGACCGCCCCGATATCTATCTGACGGCGGCGACCGGCTATGACTACAGCCAGGCGAAAAACTATCTGATGCAGGATCTGGCCGAGTGGTTCGAGCAGGGCTACATCGATATCCTGTTCCCGATGGCGTACGGCGTGAATGTGGTCAAGCATGCGTCGACGACCATTCTCAGCGACCCGAACAACACCTCGAAATTTGCCTGCTCCGGCGTGTCCGGCTCCTATGAATCGGATGATCTCGAGTTTGATTGGTTGATGCAGACCCGTGAGTCGGGCATCGACGGCCTCGGCGCGTTCGGACTGCTCGATGGATATGCCAGCACCTTCACCGATGCCTCCGGCCACAGCGTGGCGGGTCCTTTCTCTGTCTCCGCCATCACGCCGACCGGCAACGCGGCAAAGGCGGCGATCGTCTATTTGAAAGAAGTGCTGTGGAATCGCCTTGATAAGGTGTATTCGGCAGGCTATATCACCAGCTCGAGACGAACCACCGCCCGTAGCCGGATCAACACGGCGGTGGAAGCGATCCGCACCAAGGGCCTTGAAAACGCAACGTCGGAGATCAGCAATATCCGGTCGTATGTGAACTCCAGCACGTATGTGACCCAGGCGGCTGCGAGAACGGCGCTGCGGAACGATGTGGATTATGTGACGAAGATGCGCACCAATTCGCATGACCGATATAAAGCAAAGCACTATCTCGGCTCCAGCTCCGGCTTCACGGTCAACGGCACCGACGTGGTGAACACCAGCAGCAACTTCAAATACAACTGCGCGACCGATACCTTGTATATCACATCGAACAACGCGGTGCTCAGCGGCACCTTGTCTCGTCCGGTGAACGTGGTGTTTGCCAGCGGCGTGACCAGCATCGAGATGAATGGTGTGACGCTCACCGGCGGCAGCGATATCCTCGGCGATCTCGTGACGGTACCGGCGGCGCTCGACGCGGCGGCGGCGATGACGGTGGAACTCACCGGCACCAGCAATATTACGACGTCTGCGACCTTCTGTGATCAGACGATCACCTATCTCGGCACCGGCAAGATGAAGAACGGCAGCTCGTGGGTGATGGTCAAGGGCGATGTCAACAGCAACAACGCGGTCAACAGCTCCGATATCCGCGCGATGATGGCGCATATCGTTCATACCAGCACGCTGTCTGCTGTGAATACGTCGAGAGGCGATGTGGATGGCGACGGCAAGGTGACGTCCTATGACGCCCGCATCTTCTTTGCGATCACGCTCGGATAAACAATATCAGCAATAAAAATCCCGTACCGGTTTTCCGGTACGGGATTTTTGAGCGTGTCAAAAAACCTTTTGACACGCTCGCAGGTTGCCAAAAAAGAGTGCAGAATCCGTCATTTTGCCATCGTTGGCGTATGTGTATACGCTAGAGGGCAAAATGGCGGATAGCCGCAGCCCCTGAAAACACCTGTGTTTTCAGGGGCTGAAAAAATGTGGTGGATTGCAACCGATTTTGCTTG
>JAFTBJ010000147.1 GCA_017455295.1 Clostridia bacterium | reverse complement strand
TTTCCTTGAGCTTCATACGCGCATCGCCGGGCATCCGGCAAAGCTTGTTATGCAAACCTTCGTTTACGAGGCCATAGAGCGACGTACCGAAAATATTGGACTCCCAAATCTTTTCCGGCTGCTGCTCAAATTCCCGCAGCAAATAGCTGACCAATTCTTCCGATTGCTGTTCGGATCCAACGATCGGCGATACTTCGGTGTTGATGGTTGCTTTGAGCATATGGATGGACGGCGCTTGTGCGCGCAGACGGATGCCGTACCTTCCGCTTTGCTTGATGATCTCTGGTTCGTCCAGCTCCATTTCGTCTACTGACGGCATCACGATGCCGTAGCCGGTCGCTTCCACCTCGTCGAGTGCATGGCGGATCTTGTCATATTCCGCTTTGATCGCAGCCAATTCAATCATCTCGTTCATAAGAGATGCATCATCCGATACCGCGAACCCGGTGACCTCGCCGAGCACGCGATACAAGAGCGCCTGCCCGAGCTGAACCGACAGCGCCGCGGTGCCGTTGCCGAGCGTGATGGCGTCCACCCGCGCATTGTCGACGTATTCACAAGCGATCAACTGACCGCCGATGGAGGAAACATCGGCGATCGTGCTGACCGACGCCGCGCTCGTTTTTATGGCGTCCATCACAGCTTGACGCACCGGATGAGTACGATCGAGCGCCATCAACCAACGAGGAAGCTTGACGTCGATCTCCTGCAGCGGAAATTGAAACAGCACTTTCTCAAGAATCTCACGGATCACTGTTTCATCCATCTCAAGGCAATCGACCGGACAAACCGGTACGCCATATGTTTCCTGCAAGTCGGCGCACAGCGCCCGTGTTTCATCAGTGTTCGGCATAGTCGTGTTCATCAGCACGACAAATGGTTTATGCAATTCTTTGAGTTCCTCTACCACGCGCTGCTCGACTTCTTCATATTCCTCCCGCGGAATCCCTGTGATGGTGCCATCGGTCGTGACCACCAGGCCGATCGTGGAATGCTCGGCAATTACCTTGCGCGTACCGATTTCCGCTGCCATATTGAAAGGAATCTCTTCCTCGTACCACGGCGTTTTGACCATGCGAGGCGCATTACCTTCGATATACCCGATAGCAGAGGGCACGATATACCCCACACAGTCGATCAGTCTCACGTTCATGCCGGCCGTTTCATCCACCGTGATCGGGATCGCTTCTTCCGGCACAAATTTCGGTTCGGTCGTCATAATGGTGCGTCCTGCCGCTGATTGCGGCAGCTCATCGGTCGCCCGTTCCAACAATCGCTCATCGGCAATATTCGGCAGAACCAGCGTATCCATAAACCGCTTGATAAAAGTGGATTTTCCTGTGCGCACCGGGCCGACGACCCCTAAATAAATATTGCCCTGTGTGCGATCACGAATATCTTGATAAATCGTAGATGCCGTCATATTTCATCCTCCTCGCTTTCAATATTGGATGGGAATCATCAGCATCGTAGGGCGCTGGATGACCGGCTGCGTCAGATCATTTTCCAAAAGAATATCATCCAAAGACGTACGACAGGCTTTCGCCAGTTCCCATAAATCTTCTCCGGCAGAGGTATATAGGATCTTCAGCGAAACCTCCGACGGTGGATAGGTTTCCTGCTCATCCATCACAGCCGACGCCACAATGGCCAGTGTCTCTTCAAAGACGTCCTCTTCGGCGATTTCCAGCTCCGTCTCAACCTCGAGCATACCGCCGGACATCCGCCCCTGCGCGAACAGCACACGGATCTCCGCCACTGCAGGGCCATCCTCCCGGCGTCCCCATTCGGCGGCAAGAGTTCGTTCATAATACCCGATACGGTTCTCCGAATCTCGCGCCAGCAAGCTGATTTGAATATCACCGCTCATTTCATCGCCGGATACGGTTTCCCGCCTTGCTTCTGCCCACAGATCCACAATATCGCTCACACCGTCGGGAAGCGGCATCGACTGACGTGTCCGCACCCGACGAACGCTGCGCGGCCCCCGATGCTTGACAGGCATCGGGATCGTTTCGCAGGCAAGTGGATGATGGATATCGTATGCATCCAGAACAACGCTGTGTACCTCGGTGCGGGAGCAGCGCACAAACGCCGTCAGCTTGCAAGTGATCGCCAGCACACCGCCGGTTTGTTCCCGCTGGATGTGCGCTTCGCATTCACCCACCCCGACGCTGACGTCGCACAGCCACTCTTCGGTCATGCCTTCTACATCGACAATCTGGCTGTAGGGGATCTCCTGCGTCACCGTTTTGGACTCCCCATCTTCATTCGCCGTGTAAAGCGCGTGCAAAATCAGCGTTCCTTTTACGATCATCTTGCCGAGCAGCTTTTTGCAGTCGCTCACCGATGCGGTCATGTGGCTGTAGATCAGTTCATATGCCGGCATACCAAGCGCTACGAATTCATTAACGGTAAACGATTTTTCAGTCTCCAAAACCGGCGCAGAAGTGCGCACGGTTTTGGCCTTGCAAAACAGAGTTGGAGATCCCGGATCGGAAAAGATCGTCTTAACGCCTTCTCCGATGATTTTAAGATAAACGCGAAAGGCGCCGTGCACATTCAGATGACGGGCTGATGTAGCGCGGCAATTGACATAATCTGTCTTTGCCTCCAGCAGCCGATGAACGCCCTCTCCTTCGGTCGATACCGAAAAGCTTAGTGCAAACGGTTCTTTGGCTTCATACGCATGCACCGTGCGCCGTTCTTCGTCGAGATACAGCACCCGGATCGTGGTAAATCCGTCCACACTCAGGCGATCCGCACTCCATTGACGCTGCGTGATCACCGGCGTCATGGTGCATTTCAGCACCGCTGCCACCTCGGCACAATAATCCGGCAGCACGAAATCCACGTCTACCGCTCGCTCTTCAAAACTGTCGTAGAGCGTTTCCGTCGTATGCAGCGATCCCGTCGCCGTTTGAAGATCCATCCGTCATCTCTCCTTTACATATTTTGATCCGCCGCGAGGCGTCCGATGGAATTCTCTATCAAACTCTATGCGACCTGTCCGTGTTTTATGAATCGAGGCAATAAAAAAAGAGAAGCGGCCATTCCTTCAAAGGAACAATCGACTTCTCTTATTTGTTTTACACTCTATTTATGATATTGACCGCCATGTAAAATCTGCATCGCACGATAAAGCTGTTCGCACAGCATCACTCGCGCAAGCTGATACGGGAAGGTCATCGGTGAGAAAGACAGCGATGCTTTCGCTTTTGCTTTGGCGGCATCCGAAAGCCCCCATGATCCACCAATCAAAAAGGCAATGTGTCCATCACCGCCGACAGCCAGACGTGCAATTTCTTCGGCAAATGCCTCGGAAGACCGTTCTTTTCCTTCGATGCAAAGCGCCATCGGATAGGCGCCTGCCGGTATTTTGCGCAAGAGGCGCTCGCCTTCCGCATCAATTACTCTCTTAATATCATTCTCAGAAGGGTTGTCGGGGCATCGTTCTTCCGTCACTTCAATCACTTCAAAGCGGCAAAAAGCATGCAACCGTTTTTCATATTCCGCGACCGCATCGCGAAAATACCGCTCTTTCAAACTGCCAACACACAGCACGGTGATCTTATACATGGCGTTCCTCAAGGATGGTATCAATAATACGCCTAAGCGCATCGGCTACAAATCCGCCCATTGCTGCGCAACCGGGTTCAATAAGATGAATGCCGTCCACAGAGAAATATTTCACCGAAAGTTCGGCGCACATCATCGCCATAATACCGTCCATCGGCAAAAACCCGTCGGCGTATTCATACGCCATGCGGCGAAATACTTGGATCTTCGGATCAAAATCCTCCCGCCAGGCATGCATATTCTTATCGACAATATGCGGCAGCGTGTCGTCCATATCCACCAGAAACGGCTCAATCATCAGGATCTTGGCGTTCGTATTGGCTTTCACGTCTTCGAGCAACGTGCGCAGATTGTGTTCATACTCTTCGAGCGACGTCGGATCGTTTTGATCGTACCGCCGCCAGGTATCGTTGATGCCGATGAGAAGGGTCAGAATATCCGGCTGCAGGTCGATCACGTCCCGCTGCCAGCGTTTGAGCAGATCCCACGTCCGGTCACCGCTGACGCCGCGATTAAAAAAGGTGAAGTCCGCATTGGGATAGCTCTCCCGCAGAAATTCCGCTGCCTTGGCCACATAGCCGTCGCCGATATCAAACGGATCTTCTTTCTTGCGATTGCATTCGGTCAAGCTACCGCCTTGAAACACGATTTTCATGTTGCGTTCTCCTTCATCTTTTCAATCAAAAAGATCAGCTTATCTTCCACATATCCGCCCATCTCATCGATACCGGCCGGAATGAGATGCACACCGTCCACCGACCAGGTCTTTGGCGAAGATTGGAGGCACATCTCCGCCAGGATGCCGTCCATCGGCAGATAGGCGTCGGCATATTCATACGCCAGCCGCCGAAACACTTGGATCTTCGGAGCCAGATCCTCCCGCCACGAATGGATATCCGCGCCCGCAGGATACGGCAGATCCACCGGATCGATATCCACAAGAAACGGCTCGATCATCAGGATCTTCGCGTAGGTGTTTTTCTTCACGTCTTCCAGCAACGTGCGCAAATTGGCCTCAAACTCCTCGACCGGCGTCGGATCGTTTTGATCGTACCGCCGCCAGGAATCGTTGACGCCGATGAGCAGCGTCAAGATATCCGGCTGCAGATCGATGGTATCCTTCTGCCAACGTTTCAAAAGCTCTCTGGTGCGATCACCATTGACGCCGCGATTGATGAAGGTAAACTCCATATCAGGATAAAACTTCCGAAGGCGCGCCGCCGTGGCTGCCACATAGCCGGTGCCGAGATCGGTCGGGTCTTCTTTGTTGCGATTGCAGTCGGTCAGGCTGTCGCCTTGAAACAAAATTTTCATATTACAACACCTTGGATAAGAATTCTTTGAGACGGTCGCTTTGCGGGTTGCCGAAAATATCCGTCGGTGCGCCCTCTTCGGCAATCTTGCCTTCGTCCATAAAGAGCACCCGGTTGCCGACCTCGCGGGCAAATCCCATCTCGTGGGTCACAACCACCATGGTCGTGTGATTGGCCGCGAGCTGTTTCATCACGTCCAGCACCTCGCCCACCATTTCGGGGTCGAGCGCCGACGTCGGTTCATCAAATAGCAACACATCCGGGTCCATGCACAACGCTCGCGCGATCGCCACGCGCTGTTTCTGGCCGCCGGAGAGTTGACCGGGATAACTTTCTGCGCGGTCGGCCAGGCCGACGCGTGCAAGGAGCGACAACGCCTTTTTCTCGGCCTCTGCTTTGGGCATTTTGAGCACCTTGATCGGCGACAGAGTCATGTTGCCAAGCACCGTCATATGTGGGAACAGGTTGAACTGCTGGAATACCATGCCCATTTTGCGGCGGTGCAGGTTGATATCCACCGTTTTATCGGTGATATCCACCCCTTCAAAGAAGATGCGGCCGCCGGTCGGGACTTCCAAAAGATTCAGCGTGCGCAAAAACGTCGATTTGCCGGAGCCGGACGGGCCGATAACGACGACAACGTCCCCTTGATCGATCTCGATGTCGATCCCCTGCAGAACCTTTTTTTCCCCAAAGTCTTTCTGCAGGCCTTCCACTTTGATTAATACTTGTTTATCGGTCACTCTTACGCAGCCTCCTTTCGAGCAGCGACAGCAGCCAGGTGAGCAGCATCACGATCGCGAGGTAAATCGCGGCGAGGCTGATGTACGGCACATAGGCCTGATAGGTCTTGCTCACGATGTTCTGCGCCTGCTTGGTCACGTCGCGCAGCGCAATAACCGACACGAGCGACGTGTCCTTAAGCAGGGTGATCATTTCGTTACCGAGAGCCGGCAGGATATTTTTGATCGCCTGCGGGATCACAACATACCACATCGTCTTGAAATAAGAGAGACCGAGCGAACGCGCCGCTTCCGACTGCCCTGCGTCGATGGACATGAGTCCCGAGCGAGCAATCTCCGCGACATAGGCGCCGGAGTTGATGCCGAGCGTCACGATAGCGCAGACGATAATCTCCGTTTCGGTTTTGGGTACCATGATGACAAAGCCCATGATGAGGAGCTGCACCATCATCGGTGTCCCGCGAATGACCGTGAGATAGATTTTGCAAATGGCATTAAAGATCCGCAGGATAAACGGCGGCTTGCGCGAAACAAACGAATCGTTCGACGTACGGATGATCGCAACAATAAGGCCTAACACAATGCCCATCGCCAGCGCCCCAACCGTCACGATCGCCGTGATCTTCAAGCCGTTCAAAAACAGCATATAACGCTGTTCAAAAATGAACGTTTGATAGAACTGATACATGAAATTTTGCAGCCAATCCGGCAGCGCCAGTATCCAATCCGGCACACCTTCCAGCCACATTTCAAACGTCACAAAATTCACGCATGCATCTCCACCTTTATCCAAAAGCTATACAACAGGAAGAATAGGGGCAGCGATATGCAGCCCCTATTCCGGAAGTTTCCAAAATCGTACGATTATTCCGCCGTGATATATTTGCCGATGATCGCATCGATGGTGCCGTCCGCTTTGAGTTCCGCCATCGCGGCATTGACTTTGTCAAGCAGCTCGGTGTTCTCTTTCGCGATCGCCGCCGCATAGTCTTCTTCGGTGTACGCCGTCTCGAGGATCGCGAGGCCTGCGTTCGCCGCAACAAAGTTCTTCGCCGGTTCGTTGTCGATGACCACGCAATCGACCTGGTCGTTCACCAGAGCCGCGACCGCCAGCGTGCCGTTAGCAAATTGCTTCACGTTCTCTTGGCCGAAGTCGTCGGTGCAATAGATGTCACCGGTGGTGCCGGCCTGCACGCCGATCGTCTTGCCTTCGAGGTCGTCAACCGACTTGATCGCCGAGCCTTCTTTGACGATGATTACCTGCACGCCCTTGGCATAGGTATCGGTAAAGTTGACCGACTGCTTGCGCTCTTCGGTCACGGTGAGACCCGCCAGCACGATGTCGATCGAGCCGCCGGCCACCGCCGTCAACAGGGAATCGAATTCCATATCTTTGATCACGAGCGTCATGCCAAGCTTGTCGGCGATCGCCTGCGCGATCTCCGCGTCGATGCCGACCACGTTACCCTGATCGTCGGTGAACTCATAGGGCGGGAACGCCGCGTTGGTGCCCATCACCAGTTCTTCGCCGGCCACCGGAGCCGCCGTCGTCGCGGTCGCGTCGTCCGTCGTGGAAGGCGCGGTCGTTGTGTTCGTGCAGCCGGCGAATACGCCGCCGATCAACGCCACGCACAGCGCGAGCGCCAACACTTTGACAAATGCTTTCATGATAGTATCCTCCTTAAAATAAATAAGTTTAAAACAATGGCATTATAGCGTATGTTTATGCAAAAATCAAGAGATATTGAAAATTTTTATAAGTTGTACAAATTCATCGATCAAAATATCCGCTCCGGCAGTCAAAAGTTCCTCTTTTCCACGAAATCCATATGCCGCACCGACGCATTCCAGCCCGGCGTTGTGTGCTGTTTGCACATCGACATTGGAATCGCCGACGAACGCCGCTTGTTCCGGCGAAATAGAATACGCTGAAAGAATATGCAAGAGCGGCGCCGGATCCGGCTTTTTTGGCCCGTTCGGCGTATGCCCAATCACCTCAAAAAAGGTATCCTTGAAAAAACAATCGACGATCTTTTCCGCCTGCACTTGCGGTTTATTGGTGTAAATTGCAAGCACCATACCGCACCGTTTCAGCGTTTGCAGCGTCTCGACGACGCCGGGATAGGGTTTGCAAAGGTCAAGACAATGCCGATCGTATTCCGACAGAAACTCCTCAAATAGCCGATCGACTACATCCTCCCGCGTCTCCCCCGACGCCTCCTCGACCAACCGGCGGCCTCCGTTTCCGACAAACTGCCGATAAGCGTCGAGCGGATGGGTCGGATAGCCGTTTGCAAAAAGCACCGTGTTGGTCACCGCCGCAAGGTCAGAGAGCGTATCCACCAGCGTGCCATCCAAATCGAATATCAACGCTTTTTTCATACTCAAAACATCGTCAGCATATAGGACGCTGTGTAGGTTTCGCCAGGCGCGTTGATCACAACGCCCTTTTTGTGTTCAAACACATCGTCTTCGCTCTCTCTGGTCGCGCCGCCCTGCCACGGTTCAAAGCAAACAAACGGCTGATCATCCGGCATCGACCAAACAGCAAAGATCGGGAAATCGGCAAAATCCATCCGCACGCCGCGGCCGGATTTTTCGGAATACAGCTTCACGCCGCTGGATTTGAGATCGTCAAAGATCAGCGCATCGCCGCGGAACAGCACATGGTGCAGCCGAAAGCTCGTCTGCTCGGTCAGTAGCCGGTTGCATACAAGGTCGTTGACCAGCGAATTGGAGAGATTGACCGTCGGGCAATCCGCCGTTTCCGGTTCGTCAAATTCGACGATATAATCCGTATAGGCTTCTCCCTCAACCAGCGGCACACGAAATGCCGGGTGCCCGCCGACACAAAACGGCATCGGCTTTTCACCTGTGTTCGCAACCGTATAGGTCACCTGCAGGCGATTCTGTTCGAGCGCATAATGGATGCAAAAGCGGAACGCATAGGGATAGGCTTCCCGCGTTTCGGGGGTATCGGTATATTCATAAGTGGCGCTCGTCTCGTCGGCTTGGATCAGCACAAAGGGGGCGCTGCGGCAAAAGCCGTGCTTCGGCAGACGAATATCGCCGCCATCCGACACGGCAAAGCCGTCGCGAAGCGCGCCGATTGTCGGGAACAGCACCGGCGAACGACGGTTCCAATAGGGTGCGTGACCATCCCAAAGATACTCGATCCCATCCGCCGACGTGACCGATTGCAGCTCGGCACCACGGGTGTCGATCACAACCGTCAAAAACTCATTTTTCAGCGTAATTTGCATAAAATCCGTACTCCTTTTACTGCTTGACCTTCAGCCACAAGGATTCCATCAAGCGATTGGTCTCTTCCGGCAGGGTGATATACACTTCCGTGTTGGCAAGCGTTTCTTCGGACGGATAATATACCGGATTATTCTTAATGTCCTCGCTGAGCAACGCTCTGGCTTCGGTATGCGGAGAGGAATACCCGATATATTCCGCGTTGGCGAGCGCTACATCCGGATCACACATAAAGTTGATATAGGCTTCCGCTTCCGCTTTGTGCGGGCTGTTTGCGAGCACGCACATCGCGTCCACAAAAATGTTGGTTCCTTGTTTGGGCACAAAGAAGTCGATATTCTCGTTGCCCTCCTCGCCCATCATAATGGTTGCGTCGCCGTTGTAGTAGGGCGCAATATAGGCGTCTTCGTTGATCATCCGATCATAGATCTGATCCATCACATAGCCCTGCACCAGCGGCTTTTGCGCTTTCAGCTTTTCATAGCACGCCTGCAGCTCGCCCTCATCCGTTGTATTAAGCGAATAGCCGAGTAGCGCCTCTGTGATGCCGAAGGCGTCGCGCGGATTGTTAAACATCAAAATCTTGCCGCTGTATTTCTCGTCCCACAGCAGCTCCCAGCCTTGCTCAAGATCGGCCTCGTCGACGTATTGCGTGTTATAGAAAATGCCGACCACGCCCCAGGTATAGGGCACGGAATAGGCGTTTTCGGGATCGTACGCCATATTCTTATACTGCTCATCGATATATTTATAATTCGGGATGTTGTTAAAATCGAGCGGAGCAAGCATGCCTTCGTCGATCATCTTGCCGATCATATAATCCGACGGGATCACCACGTCGTAATCCGCAGCACCGGAGCTTAACAGCGCATACATATCCTCGTTGCTGTCAAAGGTTTTATAATTGACCTCGATGCCAGTCAGGTGCGTAAACGCTTCATTGACCTCGTACACCTCATCGTCAATATACTCGCCCCAGTTGTACACGTTCAGCGTCACGCCCGTTTTTTCGGCGGCGGGCTGATCACGCCAATCGTCATCTTCCACGTCCGCCGTGCCTGGGCCGTCAACCGACGTCGGGGTCAGCGTGCAGGACGCGCACAGCATCATAAGCGAAATCGCCAAGAGCAAAGCCAGAATCTTTTTCAATATTCACACACTCCTTTTGAGTTTTGAATTCGTCGAACGGCGCGATTTTTGCGCCAAACTTTTGATTTGTCCGATGTTGGCAAAGAGCAGCAGAATCATCACCGTGCCGAAAAGCAGCGCGGACAACGCATAAATCTCCGGCGTAACGGGACGTTTGACCATCGAATAGATGGTGACCGACAGCGTTTGCGCCGTGGAGCCCGAAGTGAAATAACTGATCGCAAAATCATCCAATGAAATGGTAAAGGCCATCAGCGCGCCGGTGAGAATGCCCGGCATGATCTCCGGCAGCACCACTTTGAAGAACGCCTGCACCGGCGTACAGCCGAGATCCAGCGCCGCTTCATAGAGGTGGGTATTCATCTGTCGCAGCTTCGGCATGATCTGCAGCACAACATACGGAATACAAAACGTGACGTGCGCGATGCACAGCGGCACAAAGCCGGGCTTCAAAATCGGGATCGCCACCGAAAGCGATACGAACAGCAGCATGAACGCGACCGCCGTCACGATCTCGGGGTTGACCATCGGGATCTGGTTGACGGTCAAAAACGCCTTTTTCAGTTTGCGATTCATCCCGTGGATGCCGATCGAGGCAAGCGTTCCGATGATGGTCGCGGCAATCGTCGCGATGATCGCCACTTGCAAGGTGATCCAAAGGGAATTGAGAATCTCCTCTTTTTGGAACAACGACGCGTACCAGTCAAAGGTAAAGCCTTTCCATTTCATCGGCGTGCGTTTGGAACTGTTGAAGGAAAAGACGATCACCATCAAAATCGGCGCATAAAGAATGGTGAAAATGATCGCGTTGTAGATTTTGGAAAACACTTTCATATCCGCATCCCTCCGTTCTCGGCGCTGTCGTCTTTATCGACCTTGCCGGTCAGCGCCATCGAAATCAGAA
>JAFTBJ010000146.1 GCA_017455295.1 Clostridia bacterium | reverse complement strand
TGTTGACGATGCCGTTGCCGTCGAAATCACCGAGCAGTCCGCCGTCGACGGTAATCGAAGCCGCTTCGGCGGCGACGCCGCTGTAGCTTTGTGCCCCGTCGGTGACGGTGACCGTGACCTCGGCGCCGCCCGGCGTGCCGGTCACCAGGAAGGTGTCGGCGTAGGCGTCGCCGTCGCTCAGATACACGGGGGTGATGGCGACATTGGTCAGGCCGTCCAAGGTGATCGTGTCGGTCGTCACCGTGGCGGGATCCATAAATTTGCTGAACTGCAGGGTGTATTTGCCGAACGCTTCTTTCGTGACAGTGGCGGTCGGATGGGTCGTGTTGTCCACTAAGCCGAAATTGAGATCCAGCTTCTCGGGTGGGATGTCAAATTCTTCGGAGGTCTGCGTCTCATAGCCGTCTTTCGATACAGTCACCTTGAACCGCCCCTCGTCGGTGAACCATGCGTAAGCGCCCTCGTTGTTCGTTTGGATCGGGTTTTGCTGCTCAAAGTCGGCGGCGTTCCATTCTTCCCACTCGCCGCTGTCTTCGTTCAGCTTGTAGATCGTCATCGTGGCGCCCTCGACGCGGTTGCCTTCCACCGCCTCATAGACGTATCCGGACGGGTCGATCGCGTTGCGCTGCTTGCCGTCTTTGCCGGCATCATGGTTGAGCATATCGCCTTTGTCGTCGCCGGGGAAGACGATAGCGCCGTCCGGCCCGATGGTATAGCCGTGGTGCAGACCTTTGAACAGGTTGTCATCGGTGTTGCCCCACTCCCAAAGCGCTTTGAGCCCGCCGACGGTGATGTCCGCCGGGACGTTTTTCCAGTCGCCGGTGATGATGTCGATGAAGACGTCTTTAACGGCGCCGCCGATCGTCTCGTGATAGTCGCCGATCGTGCCGTGCGGTTTGCCGTCCTTGTCATAATAGAAAGGATCCTCATCGTCGTTCTGGCCGATGAGATCGCCCCAGAGATCACCCTTGGGCATAACGGGATTGGAAACCGAACCGCCGGAGCTTGCCGATCCGTAGAAATGCGACCGGTAGGTGTCTTCGCGTTCGCCGTAATAGTAGAACAGATTGAGCGCACCGGGGACGTAGTTGTAGCCGGATATGAGTTCGTGGGAGGCGTTATTGAAATAGCCTTCGCCGATCCACATATCGGTTGCGGCGTCATAATAGAGCCGCATAAATTTCCAATCGTTCCCCTTGTGGCTCATCAGCACCATATCCGAAATATTCTCATCGTTTTCGAGCTGGAACGCGAAGCGTACCATCAACGCGGGGTTGATCACGACAACGGGGCTGGTTCCTTTGGTGAAGATGCCGGTGATGTCATAGTGGGTGGCGTTGGTGCCTTCGACAAAATTGTCGGTTTGATAGGGGGAGACGAACTTGCGGATGTTGACGTCTTCATATGCCTTGGTCACCGATACGGCGCCCGGCAGATAGGTGAAGTTGACAACGTCGCTTTGTACGCCGTTTGTCGCGGCATATACCTCAAATTCATCTTCGTTGACCGCCGTCTTGCCGGGGACGAGGATGGGCAGCTCGTCCGAGATGTATTTGCCGGTGTATTGGTTCGGGGTCACGGTGTAGCTGACCGGATCCTCTTTTGTGCCGTCGCCGTTCAGCCGGGAGATGTAGATAGTCACATCCTTATTCGGCGTCGCGGTGTAGCCCGATACCACCATAGTGTTTTTGGTGATGGTGGATGGGGCGAACAGCGAGAGCTTTGCGGTGACGATTTCCACGTCGCCGACGGGTTTTTGGAAGCGGGTACCTTTATAATAGAATTCCACCTCGGCGCTCATATTTTTGAGCGCGTCCTCCGAACCGTTCAGGTAGGCGGAAAAGCGCAGTTTGCCGCTTGACTTGCCGTTTGTCAGGGGGATGCTCTTGTAGTCGCCCGTGTAGGCGGCGTTGTCAAAGTCGAAGCCTTCCGCGGTAAACGAGGTTGTGACGATGTCCAGATTGTTCGGCAGATTCAGATAGAGCGCTCTCATCGAAAGATCGCTGTCCGCCCAATCGTCGCGGATATCGTAGGTTACCGTGAAGTGGATCAGCGTGTCGTCGATGCCGACGTTGCCGGTGGATTCGATGCCGGTATTGGAACGGTTGAACACGTCGAACCGTTTGTCAAAAAATTTCGGACAGTTATCGAAGGATGTGGTGTTGAACCGCGGGGAACGGGCGGCGGTGGTCAGCGTCGTGAAATTCGTGCAGCCGTTGAACGCCTGTTCGCCGATACTTTCGAGATTGTCGGAGCATTTGACTTCGGTGAGCGCGGTGCAGTTTTTAAAGGTGCCGTAGGGGATGACCAGCAGCGACTGCGGCAGCTTTTGATAGGTAAGCCCCGTTTCGGCAAATACGGAGTTTCCCATATCGACGATCGTTTCGGGAATGATGACGTTTTGCAGCAGGTCACACCCGATGAAGCATTCTGACGGCAGCGAGCGAAGCCCCGTGCCGATCTTGACGGCATAGAGGTTGTCGCAATGGCTGAACGCATGTCCTCCCATTGTTTGGACGCTGTCGGGAATGACGACGGATTCGAGAGTGCTCTGCGCGAAACAATAGCTGCCGATCAAGGTGAGCGTATTCGGAAGGGTCACGTGGGTGAGCTTTTTCGCGTTATAGAACAGGTCGTTCGTCAGCGTGGTGATGCCGTCGCCGAACGTCACGTCGGTGATGTTCGAAAACTCGAACGGCGAATTGGTTGCAGACAGGGTTTTGGGAATATAGATCGAGGTGAGGCCACTGTTCACAAACAGCTGATTACCCAGCGTTTGAAGCCCTTCGTGGAAGGTGCAGGTGGTCAGCGCCGTCGTGCCTTCAAAGGCACGGCCTTCGATTGTCCGTACGCCCTTCGGAATATCGATCGAGGTCAGGGCCGTGCAGCCGCTGAAGGCATAGCCTTTGATCGTTTTCAGCGTCGACGGCAGTTGTACGTTGGTCAGTCGTTTACAGCCGCTGAACAGTTGCCACGGCAGCACGGTGATCCCTTCGGGAATGACGACACTTTCCACGCCCGAATTTTGATAAAGCCCCTGGACAAGCATGTTACAGCCTTCTGAAAACCGGACGGTTCTCAGATCGGCGCAGTTGTTAAACGGGTATTCGCCGGCCGTGACCGAGGCGGGCAGGGTGATATCCGCCACCGCCGTATTGGCAAACGAATAGCTGCCGATGTTTTCAAGGCCTTCGTTCAAGGTGATGTTTGTGAGTCGTGTGCAGTTGCCGAACGAATTCGACCCGATGGCTTTGATGGTCGACGGGATCTCGATGGACGTCAGTCGCGTGCACTCGGCAAAGGCGCTATTCGGAATGGTGGTCACGCCGGAACCGATCGTGACGCTGGTGAGATTGACGCATTTATAAAACGCGTACGTTCCCCATTCGGTGACCGTGTCGGGGATGACGATCGATTCCAGAGCATACATTTCGCTAAAAGCATCGTTACCGAGCTTGGTGACGGTCGCGGGGATGGTGATCGCCCGCAGCGAATGGTTGTCTTCAAACATATCGTTCGGGATGCTGGTAATCCCGTTGCCGAAGGTGACGCTTGTAAGCCGCTCGGCTTCGGCAAACGATTCGGTTGCTTTGGTGACGGTGGTCGGGATATAGATGCTTGCGACCGCCGTGCCGCTGAGAAAACGAAAGCCCATCGTTTCTAAGCCCTCGTGCAGGGTGACGGTTTCGAGAATGGGGCAGTTGTAAAACACCCGATCGCCGAGGGTTTTCACCGTGGCGGGGATGTCCACCGACTGCAGTCCACGACATTGTTGGAACGCATAGCCGCCGATGGTGGTGACGCTCGGGGCAAAGTTGATGCTTTCGATCCCGTCGCATTGCATAAAGGCGTAACTGCCGATGGTTTGGATACCGTCGGAGATGGTCACGCGTTCGATGGCGTCGTTATCCTTGAATGCTTCGCTGCCGATCGCCGACACGTTCACGCCGCCGAGCGAGGCGGGGATGACGAGGTCGGTCTCGGCGCCGCTGTATTTGGTGATTTTCGCGGTGCCGTCGGAAAGGACGACGTAGGCGTAGTTGCCGTCGGTGAGCTCTCCGTCGGCGGACGCGGTCATGGAAACCACGTTTCCGGTGACGACCATACTGAGCAGCAGGCTAAGCGCCAGCATGATTGAGGCGGCCTTTTTCAGGACGCGGGTTTGGTTGCCTTGTACCATGTAGAACATTCCTCCTTAATGGACGTAATACCGTACTACTATTATCATAGCACATCCTCCGGCCTTTTGCAAACCTTTCTCAAAAAGATCGAGTTGGATAAATGTGTATGTTTTTGACAGAAAATAAATCCCGCAAAGCCGCCCTTTCGGTCATTTCCGAAAAATCCATTTTTAGGGGATTTTTTCGTTGCAAAATCGGTCGAAAAATGCTATACTGATACCGTAAATTTTGGCGGGGAGGCAACTATCATGACGGACTCTATGGCGGCGGATAAATTGTTTGCGGCAACCAAACCGGTGGCGCCGCTGCGCGTGATCGCGCTGCGGTCGGCAAAGGAACTTGGCGACAAGATCGACCATTATCTCACACGGTGGGCGAGCGGAACGGATCTTGAACGTGACAGCTTTTTGGTGGAGGCGGAATGCCCGCGTTTTTCGAGCGGCGACGCCAAAGGCATGATCAAATCCAGCATCCGCGGCGACGACTTGTATATTCTCGTCGACGTCGGCAACTATAACTGCACATACACGCTGTTCGGCAAGGACAATCGGATGTCTCCCGACGATCATTATCAGGACCTCAAGCGCATCATCCAGGCGGCGAGCGGCAAGGCCTATCGCATCAACGTCGTGATGCCGATGCTCTATGGCGGCCGTCAGCACCGCCGCAACTATCGTGAATCGCTCGACTGCGCCGCGGCGCTGCAGGAGCTGACCACGATGGGCGTCGAAAACATCGTGACCTTTGACGCGCACGATCCCCGCGTGCACAATGCCATCCCGCTGACCGGCTTTGATAACATCATGCCGACCTATCAGGTGCTCAAAGCGATGTTCCGCGAGATCCCCGATCTCAAAGCGGATCACGACCACCTCATGGTCATCTCTCCCGATGAGGGTGCGATGAACCGCAACACCTATTATGCGTCGGTGATGGGCGTCGATCTCGGCATGTTCTATAAACGCCGCGACTATTCGCAGGTGGTCAACGGCCGCAACCCGATCGTTGCGCACGAATACCTCGGCAAATCGGTCAAAGGCAAGGACGTGTTTATCGCGGACGATATCATCAGTTCCGGCGAGTCGATGCTCGACATTGCGTATGAACTCAAAAAGCGCGACGCCGGCCGCATCTTTACCTATGCGACCTATGCGCTGTTTGCCAACGGCCTCGGGACCTTTGACAAAGCGGTCGAAGAGGGCGTGCTCACCGGCGTGTTCGGCACCAACTTGACCTATCGCACCCCCGAATTGCTGTCCCGCCCGTGGTTCCACGAAGTGGACGTGTCGAAATATGTGTCCTATTTCATCACAGCTTTGAACCGCGACGTGTCGGTCAGCACCATCGTCGACCCGCACACCAAGATCAAACAACTTCTTGCCAAACACCGCGGCGAAGAGGAATAAACGACAACATATCCCGTCGCATGACGGGATATGTTTTATGAAAGGAACCGTTTGTATGCGAAAATTCATCGCGCTGACAATGGCCGCTTTGCTGTTTCTCGGTTGCTGCGGCTGCGGGGGAAACGCTCCGCTCACCCGCACGGCGACGATGCTCGACACGGTGGTCAACGTGTCGCTGTATGATAAGCAAGATGAGGCGCTGCTTGACGAGTGCATGGATGTGATCGCCGCGCGGGAAGCGCTGTGGTCGCGCACGGTCGAGGGCAGCGACATCGCCCGCCTCAACGCAGCCGCCGGGCAGACGGTCGCCGTCGCCGACGAAACAGCGGCGCTGCTGCAAACGGCGCAGATGTATACCGATTTAACCGGCGGCGCCTTCGATGTGACGGTCGCGCCGCTGCTCGATTTGTGGGATGAGGCGACCAAGACCGGCGTTGAGCCGACCGAAGACGCCTTGGCCGCCGCCTGTGCGGCGGTGAACAGCGGCGGGATGTCAATCGGCGAGTCGGACGTGACGCTGGCAAGCGGGATGGCTGTCGATCTCGGCGGCATCGCGAAAGGCGCGATCGCCGACGAGCTGGCCTCGTTGCTTGCAGAGCGCGGCTGCCAAAGCGCGCTCATCGACCTCGGCGGCAACGTGCTGGCGGTCGGATCCCGCCCGGACGGATCGCCGTTTCGCGTCGGTATCTCCGACCCGCGCGACCCCGACAGCGTCATCGCGAAAGTGGAGGTTTCCTCCTGCTCGGTGGTGACCTCCGGCTCCTACAGCCGCCGCTATTTTGTGGGGGATCGGGAGTATTCGCACATCCTCGATCCACGCACTGGCCAGCCGGTGCAAAACGACCTGCTGTCGGTCACCATCCTGTCGCCGCAGTCGATCGACGGCGACGCGCTCTCGACCGCCTGCTTTGTGATGGGACTCGAAAATGCACAGGCGCTGGTCGAATCGTTCAGCGACGTGGAAGCCGTGTTCGTCAAAGCGGACGGCACGGTGGTGGCGACCGACGGGGTGAAGCTTGTTCCGTGATGAGTTGCCTTCGGCAACGTTAGGATGGCCTGGCATGCACAGGCAAGTTATGAGCCGCGCCTTGCGGCGCGGCGTTATGAGATCGCGGCGTTGCTGCGAACGTGAAACGCACACCCGATTTGCGGCAACCCTCGCGGCGCGAGCGCGGCATCCGCCGCAGGATAATGTTGTCATCCTGAGCGAAGCGAAGGATCCCGTGTGGCTGCGAAGCAATAGGAGATCTTTCGACTCCGCGCTGCGCGCTCTGCTCAAGATGACATGCGCTATATAATGGCGGCGCTAAAATCCTGCCTCCCCAGATTGCAGGGGAGGTGGAATCGTGCACTCCCACGCGCGATGACGGGGAGGTATTCTCACTTCTCACCTCTAAACCCGAAAGGATGTTGTCTTATGAAAACCCGTCTTATCAAATGGATCGCCCTGCTTGGCACGGTCGCGTTGCTCGTTTCGTCGTTGTCAATGGTGGCAAGCGCGGCGGGCAGCAATGACGATGGGGTGACCGTTGCCGATGGCAAATTGTTTGTCAACGGCGAAGCGCTTACCGCTTCCAAACGGACGATCGCCTGCGGCGGCGGATCGGCGGCCTTTGACCCTGATACCCACACGCTGACGCTGAACAATGCGGAGATGAGCAAAGGCAAAGATCGATACGTTATTGCGTCCGGCTTGCCGGAGCTGACGATTGTGTTTGTCGGCAAAACCGTCTGCAACTGTTCCTATAATGCGGAGTATTTTCTTTACGCCAAAGGCAATGTAACCTTCACCGGCAGCGGCAGCCTGGACATGATGAGCGAAGAATACATGGAGCTGGAGGACGGAAATTACGGTTACGCCGATGTGAAATCTCCCGCCTTTCTGAAAATAAAAGGCGACCTGGTGATCGATCACGCAAACCTGGATTATTTGCATACGGCGCTCGACACAAGCGCGATCGTGCCGATGGACGGCAACATCACCGTCACCGATTCCACGCTGACCCATTCGGAAATCGGCGCAAAAGGCACGTTTACGATCGAACGCTCCACGATACGGGGCGAACAGTACCAAGGGGATATCTATTATGTTGACGACCGTAACCGGAC
Organism: Clostridia bacterium; assembly: GCA_017455295.1. GTDB lineage: Bacteria > Bacillota > Clostridia > Oscillospirales > Acutalibacteraceae > RGIG1959. Next base: position 1,927 of record JAFTBJ010000146.1, on the reverse strand, counting down.
GCAGTTGATGGAGGATGCGATTGCGTATCGCAGATCGGTGCTGCAAGCCGCCCGGCTCACGGCGCATGACAGCAATCTGCTGCAAACCACCGTGAAAAACGTGAGCAACACGTCGGCGACCGTGACCTTAAACGGGGGGCACCTGGATTACAGCACTGTCAGAATCGACGGCGCGCTGACGCTGCAGAATGTGACCGCCACCTGCGCCGACCGTGCGGAGGATGCGCGGTACGCGTTTCGGAAATGTCAATTCTTTGCGAATACGCTGCGCGCAATCGATTGCGCCCTCGTTTATTCGGAGTGCGTCGATGTCTCCGCAGAGCTGATCCGTACGACCCTGACCGACAGCTCTTTGCAGTCAGAGGGTGACGTGGTGATGGAGCAGAGCACCCTTGTGGGCGTGCCGCTGACGGTGGACGGCAGCCTGTCTTGTACCGGCTGCACCGTTGACGCCGAACAAGAAGGGCAAAACAGCGTGATCACCTGTCAAGGGGAGCGGGTGGATCTGATTGATTGCGATTTCAAAGGCATCGCCGAGACCCGACAGGGATCGCGGCAGGTGTATTTGGGAAACGGCATCCCCGCCACGCAAACCTATGATTATTACACCTTCTCCGGTGCGTCGCTCTGTGTTTATAGAACGGGCGAAAGCGAACCGGTGGTCAATTTAACAAACAGCCGGCTGCTGATGGATCAAATCCGGCTTGACTGCGTGCTGAACGTCAACGAGACGCGGCTGCAGCTTTGCACGTCGAACGTGGATCAGGATAAGGTGACGATCAGCGGCAATATTGCGATCGTCACGGGCGCCTGGAACGCTGACCGTGAAAGCGGTTTGTTTATCGACTATTTGGGCGATTATTTCACCTTTGACGAGCAGAAGGGCGAGCTGCATCTGAATAATGCGTATGGTGTGCGCGGTTGGGAACAGCGGGTCGATATAGGGTATTCCGGCGGCGAGTTTATCAGGGATGCGGAGACCGTCGGAAAGGTCAAAAAGGTTGTCATCGGCAAAGACGTCACCTACGGCGAATACCGCGATTGGTTTTCGGGATATACCAATTTGAAAGAGATCGACTTCGGCAACGGCGTGGAGCAGATCGGCGTCGGCGTCCCGAATTATGTGTTTCGGAACTGTTCGTCGCTCGAAACGATCACCGTCGGATCGAATGTGACCGAGATGCCCGGATACGGATCGAGCGGTATGCCGCTTTTCAGAGACTGTGTCAGCTTGAAAACGCTGACTATCAAGACCGAAAAGCTGAGCGACTATCGGTTTAGCAGCTTGCAATTCGATTGGTTCGGCAATCTGTATCTGCCGGAGCTGACCATCTATGTTCCGGTCAGTCAGGTTGAGCGCTTCCAGGCGGCGCTGCCGGCATATAAGGATCAGATCGTCGGGGTGGACTTTTCTTCTGAGGCACTGCTCTGCGATCTGGACGGAAACGGTACGGTGAACATGGCGGATGCGTTTATGCTCTTCCGCGCCGTGTCCGGCCAAACGGTGTTGACCGACGCACAAGAGGCGGTCGCCGATATGGACGACAACGGCACCATCAATATGGCGGATGCGTTTGCGCTGTATCGCATGGTAGCGGGTGGATAAGGGCAGTTATGATTGCCCTGACGGGCAAGTGATGAGTCGCGCCTTGCGGCGCGACGTTATGAGTTTGCGGCGTCACCGCGAACGTGAAAAACACACCAAACCTTCGGCGACGGTGTGGGCGCGATGCCTTTCATCGCGCCGCTATGCACGCCACAAAAAGGCGGTATTCCCGCGGCGGCACCAAGGCACCGCCCTACGGCACGCCGCACATTTGCGGCAACCCTCGCGGCGCGAGCAAGGTTGCACCATACCTTCCGCCGTCGTGAATGCTGTACAAAACATAACGCGGCGCGCTGCTTTTTTGCAGCGCGCCGCGTTTCG
>JAFTBJ010000145.1 GCA_017455295.1 Clostridia bacterium | reverse complement strand
TTCCTGTTGAAGAGCGGCGGCGATCTGTTCTTGTTCCTGCATCACAATATCACGCCGTCTTTGTTTTTCGTCTTCCTCCACTTGATCCGGAAAAGCGGCGGCCGCCGTTCCTTCCTCTTCAGAATAGGCAAAGCAGCCAAGTCGGTCAAATCGCACATCCTGCAAAAACTCGCACAGCGTTTCCACATCTTCTTCCGTCTCGCCCGGGAACCCGGTCATCACCGTTGTACGCAGAGTGATCCCCGGTATGCGGGCACGAATGTGCGTGATCAGATCGGTCAGCGATCGACGGTCACCCGTGCGTTTCATAGCACGCAGCACCCGTCCACTCGCATGCTGCAGCGGAATATCCATGTATCGCGCAATCTTCGGTTGCTTCACCATCACGTCCAGCAGGCGGTCGGTGATATGCTCGGGATAACAATAAAGCAACCGAATCCAAAGCAGGCCGTCGATCTTGCAAAGGGCCTCAAGCAGCTCCGGCAGTCGGCTTTCACCATAAAGATCCACACCGTACAGCGTCGTATCCTGCGCCACCAGCGTGATCTCTTTCACACCGCCGGCCGCCAGTTTTTCGGCTTCCGCGACCAGCGCTTCCATCGGTCGGCTGCGCAAGCCGCCGCGAATCTGAGGGATCGCACAATAGGAACAGCAGTTGCTGCAGCCGTCGCCGATGCGCATATAAGCAAAGAAATGGGGCGTTGTCTGCACGCGAGCGCCTTCCAGCGACCAACAGCTGCGCGGCGGGAAACGATAGAGCGTTTCATTCTGCATAACCGTGCGCACGGCATCCACAATATCCGAATTGGCGCCAAGTCCCAGCACAGCGTCACATTCCGGCAGTTCGTTTACGATCTCCTGTTGATACCGCTGTGCCAGACAGCCGGTCACGATGATTTTTTTGATCTGCCCTTCTTTTTTCAGCTGTGCAAATTCCAGGATCGTATCGATCGCTTCCTGCTTCGCATCGTTGATGAAACCGCAGGTGTTCACAATCACCACATCGCTGAGCGCCGCATCGGCCACGATCGTCATCCCGGCCTCTTCCAGCCGCGCCAGCATCAATTCGGCATCCATTTGATTCTTCGGGCATCCCAGCGATACCATTCCCACTCTGATCGACATAACACGCCGTCCTTATCCATTCGATTGATCTTGTTCCCAAAGCTCCAGTGCTTTGCGGGACGCGGTATAGGAAAACCCATATCGTGCCAGCATGCCGAGCGCTTTTTTCCGTGCTTTTTCGTCTCTATTTCCATTATATCGTCTTTTATATAATAATTCAAGTGCTTGTTCCGCTTCTTTATCGGGAAGTCCGGCCACCACTTCGGCGATGATCTCCGACGAAAATCCTTTTTCGTGAAGCGCCATTTCCACCCGGCGCCTCGGATACAGTTTGCGTTCGGTCATATCCGTTGCCAATATCGTGGCATACCGCCGATCGTCGATCAATCCCACTTCCTGCAGACGTTCGACCACCGCCGCCGCCCGCTCGCCGGAAAAGCCGGCATGCACCAGTTTTTTGATCATCTCGCCGCTGCCATAATCGCGAAAAGAAAGGTAATACAGCGCCCGCTCTCGCGCGCGATGCTGCTGTGAATGATCGAACAGCGTCTCCCAAGCGTCCTGCGTGATATCCTTGTCTTTTCGATAAGGTGACTCATCCCAGACAGTCTTATCAATGCTCGCCTGCTGACCATCCTCCAGCGTCACACAGTATACATGCCCCTTGGCCGGGGTCACCGACACCACGATCACACCACGCACGCTCCTTTCCGTTTTTTCTTATTTTACCGCAAAACAGCGCCCGTTGCAATAGTATGCCGGATTTTTCAAAAAAACACCCCCTATGCAAAAGCGCCGGCATACGGCTTGTTTTGCGTATACCGGCGCTTTTTTCGCCTACAATCTTTGGTTTTACTCGCCTGTTCTCATCCGTTCAAAGCATTCGCTGCAATAAACGGGGCGACCATCACGCGGTTCAAAAGGCACTTTAGCCTCTTTGCCGCAGTTTGCGCAAACAGCCGTGTGCAGGCCGGCGGCTTTCCGCGCAGAACGGCAGGCTTTGCACCGCTGCGGCTCGTTGGTAAAACCTTTTGCCGCATAGAATTCCTGTTCACAGGCAGTGAATACGAATTCGTTTCCGCATTCCTTGCACCTAAGCGTTTTGTCTTCGTACATCATCCTTACATCCCTTCGAAAGATTAATAACCCATTCCAAACACGTCTTTATTTTTTGGATCGGGTGCCAGGGGATATGTGAAAATACCGACCGGTGGGTCGATATGGTCCACCGAAAGCGAAAGCTTTCATACCGTCATAAATGCTGTGGCAAGCTTGCGCTTGGCACGCCAAAGCGCATTGTCCACAGATTTGCGACTGACACCAAGTGACCGGGCAATCTCGTCATGGGATGAGGCCGACAAATACCGCATCAGCACTTGATATTCAAGGTTTGTTAACACAGCGCGCAAGCGCTTTTCAAACGCTTTTGTCTCCTCCTTAGAGAAAAATAGATCAGCGGGATCCGCTTCTTCGATTGAGGATAACGTCCATGCAGGATCCTCTTGTCCGTCTTGCTTTGCAACACGGCGAACCGCATCGATCAATTTACGCCGTACACAAGTTCGTGCGTAAGTGGAAAACGCCGCGCCGCCGTCAGTGCGATAGGTTTTAGCGGCAGCCAATAATCCGAGCAGCGCTTCCTGTGACAAATCTTCCGCTTCCAGCGTTTGTCCGCAAAAATGTGCGACTTCGCCTTTAAGCATAGGAAGATATCGCTGTACAAGAGTGGAAAACGCCTGTTCATTGCCGCTTCGGAAACAGAGAAGCAGCTCTTCATCGGGTAGGCGATCCACAAACACACCTCAATACAGAAAAATTTTTATATGACACAATACCGGAACCTAAGTTTCGGTAAATTCAGTATACTCTTTTATTGATAAAAAGTCAAGGATATCTTCAAAAGTATTATAAAGATTGGATAATATATTTAAAACAGATCATCTAATTTTGTCCGTTATTAATAAAATTAACGGTTGTTTATGCAATAATGGTATAATTTTCCATTATCTTTGTTATAAAAATGAGACGCGTCGCAATTTAAAGGATGCGTCTCATTTGAATATTAAGCCGGGCGAACCACCAAATTGACCAGTTTACCGGGCACATACAGTTCTTTGACCAGTGTCATGCCATCGATCGCCGCCGCCACTTTATCGTCTGCTTTGGCAAGCAGCAGCACGTCAGCTTGGCCGGCATTCCGCGGTACGACCAAACGCGATTTGATCTTACCGTTGACCTGCACGACGATCTCCACCGTGCTTTCCTCACACTTGGCCTCGTCATAAGTCGGCCATGTTGCTGCACTGATCTGGCCGTCAAATCCACATTCTGCCCACAGCTCTTCCGTCATATGCGGGGCAAAGGGGTTGAGCAAAATAAGCAGCGTGCGGTAATCGTCCCGCGTGATGGCAGGCAGCGCACTGTAATCGTTGAGCAGTGCCATCAACGCCGCGATCGCTGTATTATATTTGAGGCCTTCGATATCCTCCCCTACTTTGCGGATGGTTTTGTTGATCGCAATTTCCAAAGAGGGCGTATAGCCTGTTTGATCGCTGACGTTATCGCACAGCGCCCACACGCGTTCGAGGAATCGGCGGCATCCGCGGATGCTGGCGCTGGACCAGGGAGCCGCTTTTTCAAAGTCGCCGATAAACATTTCGTACAGGCGCATTGTGTCCGCGCCGTATTCTTTCACAATATCGTCCGGGTTGACGACGTTGCCGCGGGATTTGGACATCTTCTCCCCGTTTTCGCCGAGGATCATACCG
>JAFTBJ010000144.1 GCA_017455295.1 Clostridia bacterium | reverse complement strand
CATCGACGTGTGGTTGAAGCTGGACGAAACCTTTGCGAACGACCGCGACACCGCGTGGCAGACCATGCAATCTTTGTATGCAATCGGTTCGGGCGGCTTGATGGGGCAGGGTTTCGGCAATTCGCGGGAGAAACACCTGTTCCTGCCGGAACCGCAAAACGACTTCATCTTTTCCATCGTGTGCGAAGAACTCGGGTTCATCGGCGCGGTGCTGATCATCGCCTTGTTCGTCGTGCTGGTGTGGCGCGGCTTCCTGATCGCGACGCGGGCGCGAGATAAATTTGGATTTATGCTGGCGGTCGGCTTGACGCTGCAGATCGCGCTGCAGGTCATCATCAACATCATGGTGGTCACGAACCTGATGCCCAATACCGGCATCAGCCTGCCGTTCTTCAGCTATGGCGGCACGTCGCTCGTCATGCTGCTCGCACAGATGGGGATTTTGCTGTCCATTTCACGCCAGACAACAGGCGAAAAAACGTAGAACTTGTCGGAGAAAAGAGGCATACTATGCGCGTATTGATGACGGGCGGCGGTACCGCAGGGCACATCAATCCCGCCCTTACGATCGCGGATGCGATCCGGCGTGAATACCCGCAGGCGGAGATTTTGTTCGTCGGCGCCGACGGGCGCATGGAAACGACTCTCGTACCGGCGGCGGGCTACCCGATCAAAGCCATGAAAGTCAGCGGCTTTCAACGTAAGCTGACGCCCAAAGCGCTGCTGGACAATGCCCAAGCGGCGTTTCGCGTGCTCACCGCGTCGCAGGCGGCGGGCAAAATCCTCAAAGAGTTTCGCCCCAACATTGCGATCGGCACCGGCGGGTATGTGTGCGGCCCCATCCTGCGCCGCGCGGCCAAGGAAGGCATCCCGGTGGTGCTGCATGAATCCAACGCCCTGCCCGGTGTGACCGTGCGGATGCTGGCGCCATATGCAACCGTCTGCCTGCCCGAAGAATCGGCGCGCCGGTATCTGCCGGCAGATGCGGATGTGGTTGTCACCGGCAACCCCTTGCCGCCGACCTTTTCGCAGCGGGACAAACGGGAAGCGCGGCAGCGCCTCGGTTTGGACGCTCGCCCGGTGGTGCTGTCTTTTGGCGGCAGCCTCGGCGCGGCCACTCTCAATTGCGCGATGTTCGGGGTGCTGGAAAAAGCGCGGCAGGACGGCGCCATCCAGTTCATTCACGGCGCCGGGAAAAACGGCTATCCGGCGATGGCGGCGGCGCTCAAAGATGCCGGCATCCCGTTCAAAGCGGACGGCATATGGGTGCGGGAATACATCGACGACATGCCCGACTGCATGGCGGCGGCCGACCTGGTTGTTTGCCGCTGCGGTGCGATGACGCTGACCGAGCTGCAGGCATGCGGCAAAGCGGCGATTTTGATTCCGTCGCCGTATGTGGCGGAGAATCACCAATTCCACAACGCGCAGGCGCTGGTCAAACGCGGCGCCGCCGTGTGCATCGAAGAAAAAGATTTAACGGCCGCTTCGCTTTGGGAAGCGATCCGGTCGATCACAGAGGATCCCGTCCGTCTCGTCACAATGGGTGAAAACGCCCGCAAAGGCGCGACGCCGGATGCGATGGATCGCATTTTGGAGGTTATCGCCGGCAAGCTGAAACCCGACGCGTAAGCGTCGAAAAAAGGCGCGCGGCGCAAATACGTTTCACCGATCCGGTTTCCCGGCATACCATGACGATGAACGGCGCGAAGCTCGACTTCGCGTCCATCGGATTGGGGGGTTCACCGTGGAGAAACTGGTGGTGACGGGAGGGCGTCGGCTGGAAGGCCGCCTGACCGTACAAGGAGCCAAAAACAGCGTACTGCCGCTTTTTTGCGCTGCGCTGCTGACGAGGGACGAAAGCATGATCGAACACGTCCCGGCGCTGTCCGACGTCGACGCGAGTCTGGAAATTTTGCAGGCGCTCGGCTGTGGCGTCCGGCGGCAAAACAAAACGGTCACAGTGGATCCGCGCGGGCTGAACGATAGTGGGATCCCGCGAGTACTTACGAAAAAAATGCGCGGTTCGCTGACCTTCCTCGGCGCGCTGCTTGCCAAAACGGGCAAAGCGACGATCGGGCTCCCGGGAGGTTGCCCGCTTGGACAGCGCCCGGTGGATCTTCATCTGTCGGTGCTGCGGCAGATGGGTGCGCACATCCGCGTGACCGAAGACGCGCTGATCTGCACCGCGCCGCGCGGCCTGCACGGCGCCCGCATCAAGCTGCGATTCCCCAGTGTGGGCGCGACCGAAAACGCGGTGCTGGCGGCGGTGACAGCGAAAGGCGACACGGTGATCGAGAACGCCGCCGCCGAGCCGGAGATCCGCGATCTTTGCCGCTATTTGAACGCTTGCGGCGGCCGCATCAAAAACAGCGGTTCCGTCATTCGGGTGCGCGGCGTGTCGACGCTTTCCGGGAGCCGGTTTGCGGCGATGCCCGACCGGATGGAGGCTGCTACTTATCTGATGGCGGCAGCGGCAACGGGCGGCAGCCTCTATTTGCAGCATGCCTGTCCGCGGGATTTGACAGCGGTGCTGGCGGTACTGCGGCAAAGCGGATGCCAAGTCGGCGTGATCCGCGACGGAATCTTTTTGCAGGCGCCCGAACGGCTGACGGCACCGGGCAAAGTCAAAACCGCACCGCATCCGGGATTCCCCACCGATGCGGGCGCGCCGCTGTCGGCGATGGCGGCGGTGGCGAACGGGGAGACTGAGATTGAAGAAACGGTGTTTGAAAACCGGTTTTCTCATTTGGCGGCGCTCAAGGCTAGGGGCGCTGCGGTGCGGCAGGAGGGGCGGCGCGCGATCGTGCGCGGCGTCGACCGACTGCATGCGGCGGATGTGACTTGCACCGACCTGCGCGGCGGCGCGGCGATGGTGATCGCGGCGCTGGCGGCAAACGGATGCTCCGTGATCGGTGCGATTGAACATTTGGACCGCGGCTATACGGCGATCGAACAGCGATTCTCGTCGCTGGGCGCTTCGATCGTTCGCGTACGGGAATGAATCAAGAAATGAAGTTAAAAAGGAGGGAGCTGTATGACCAACCGGGAGATCAAGCGGTCGGAAGCGGCGGCGCTCGCGACCAAGCGGTTTTATCTGCTGATCGTGATGCTGGTGCTGATCCTGCTGTTTGTGGTCGGTGCGATCGTGCTGTGGATCGTCACGCCGCGTCAGGCGGAACCGGGCGACACGAACGCTCCCTTTGTTGTTAAGACCATCACGGTGGAGGGTAGCACGAAATACAGTGAAGACGCTGTCATTGCCGCTTCCGGCGTGGTGCTCGGTGAGAGCCTGTTCTCGGTGAAGGGCCGGGAGGTGGAGAGCCGACTGCTCGAAGCGTTCCCGTATTTTCAAACGGTGGACGCACAGACGCTGCATATGAGCGAAGTGCACATCGTGGTGACCGAAGAAACGGCGGTCGGCGCCGTATTTGCGGATGACGCCTGGGTGCTGATCAGCGAGGACGCCAAGGCGCTTGAAAAACAGGCAATCAAAACCAACAAGCCGAAACGGGTGATGTACGTCAAAGGCGCCGACGCGCCGGAAGAAGGCGTGCAGCTTGGCCAAACGGCGATGGACACCTATTGCCAGACGATTTTCAAAACGATTTTGACAGCGATCCGGCGGTATGATCTGCAAAATGTCACCGAGATCGACCTCAGCGATAAAAACGATCTGTGCCTGACATGGAACGATCGCGTTTTGGTGAGGCTTGGGACGGCGGCCAATCTCGATTATGAGATCGCCGTGGTGGCCGAAACCATCCCGGAATTGATCACGAGCCGCGGCGCGCAGGTAAGCGGCGTGCTGAACGTGGCGTCCTATTCCTATGACGATCTGGAAAACCAGGCGGTGTTCACACCGTCGTCGCTGCTCCCGCAGTCGACCACGCCGACCAGGCGCCCGGCGCCGGGTGAGACGGCTCTCACCACCACGACCACCGCACCGTCGGAGGAATCGAACGACGAGCAGGAGAATTGGGAAGAAGACGATTGGTCGGACAGCGAAGATGAGGAATAAATGAAAAAGCCTGCCGATTTTGCTGCAAAAAAGCAACCCGGCAAAAAAATTTTTAGAAAACGTCGAATTTTGAAAATTTTATGTTGATATTGCCGCGCAGTCGTGGTATGATGGATATATATAATAAATAGGAATGTATTCACCGGCCGTTTTGCCGACCGGTTAAAAAAAGAAAGGATGGAACTATTATGAGCTTTCAAATCGAAAATGATTACGCGAGCGGCGTTCAAATAAAGATCGTGGGTATCGGCGGCGGCGGCGGAAACGCCATTGACCGCATGGTGCGCTCCGGCCTGCAGGGTGTGGAGTTCGTCGCGATCAATACCGACCGTCAGGCGATCGCCCGTTCTCAGGCGACGCTCAAGCTGCAGATCGGCGAAAAGCTGACCCATGGCATGGGCGCCGGCGCGAATCCCGATAAAGGACAGCGCGCAGCGGAAGAAAGCCGCGAAGAGATCGAAGCGGCGTTCAAGGGCACCGACATGGTGTTCATTACCGCCGGCATGGGCGGCGGCACCGGCACCGGCGCGGCTCCCGTCATTGCGGGCATCGCGCGTGATATGGGCATCCTCACCGTCGGCGTGGTGACCAAACCGTTTGCTTTTGAAGGCCGTCGCCGCATGGAGCAGGCGGAAAAAGGCATCGCCGCGCTGCGCGAGCAGGTGGACAGCCTGCTTGTGATCCCGAACGAGCGTCTCAAGCTGATCAGCGATCAGCGCATCACAATGATCAATGCGTTCGGCATGGCGGATGATGTGCTGCGCCAGGGTGTGCAATCCATCTCCGATTTGATCACCAGCCAGGCAATGGTCAACCTCGACTTTGCGGACGTGACGGCGATCATGAAAGACGCCGGCTATGCGCACATGGGCTTCGGCCGTGCGGGTGGCAAAGAAAAAGCGACGGAAGCGGCCAACAAAGCGATCGAGAGCCCGCTGATGGAGACCTCCATCCGCGGCGCGCGCGGCGTCATTATCAATGTCACCGCGTCTCCGGATGTCGACCTCGAAGATGTCGATACGGCGGCGTCTCTCATCACCAACGCGGCGCATCCCGATGCGAACATCATCTGGGGCATGGCGTTCGACGATACGCTGGACGACGAAATGGTCGTGACGGTTGTGGCGACCGGCTTTGACGAGAACAGCCGCGGCGTGCCCGGCGCGACGGCGATGGACGATATCCCCGGCTTCAGTTCGATGAGAAGCGGCGCGGAAGATGAGTCGGATGATTTCAGCGACATCATGAGCCTGTTCAACAAACGCTGAGATAAAGAAAATAAAATAAGCCATCACGCCCCGGCAGCCGCCGGGGCGTTTTTCCGCCTCTCTGCCAAAAAATTTTTCGGCAAAGCGAAAAAAGTATTGCAAATTCGTAAAATATATGCTATAGTAGTTCGGCAATACGCACGCAGCGCGAAAAAGACGGCAGGTGCCGGTCGTGGAGATGGCGGCCGGTCGCCGACAAAAACGCCTGCGGAGGAAACAACCTAAAGGAGGAAAACATCTATGGCAGTCGTATCTATGAAACAGCTTTTGGAAGCCGGCGTGCATTTCGGTCATCAGACCCGCCGCTGGAATCCGAAAATGGCTCCGTACATCTTCACGGAGCGCAACGGGATCTACATCATCGACCTGCAGAAGACGGTCCGCAAGCTGGAGGAAGCGTACATGTTTGTGCGTGAGCTCTCCGCGAACGGCCAGAACGTGCTGTTTGTCGGCACGAAGAAGCAGGCGCAGGACTCGGTTCGCGAGGAAGCGGAGCGCGCCGGCGCTTACTATGTCAACGCGCGCTGGCTGGGCGGCATGATGACCAACTTCCGCACCATCCGCGGCCGCATCGCTCGTCTGGAACAGCTCAAGACGATGGCAGAAGACGGCACGTTTGACCTGCTCCCGAAAAAAGAAGTGGTCAAATATACCCGTGAGATCGAAAAACTCGAGAAATTCCTCGGCGGCATCAAAGATATGAAGAAGCTGCCGGGCGCGCTCTTCATCGTCGACCCCCGCAAAGAAAAGATCGCGGTGGCCGAGGCGAAGAAACTGGGCATCCCGATCGTCGCGATCGTGGACACCAACTGTGATCCGGACGACGTGGATTATGTCATCCCGGGCAACGACGACGCGATCCGTGCCGTGAAGCTGATCACCGGCGCCATCGCCAGCGCGATCATCGAAGGTCGTCAGGGCGAAGATGCGGCGGAAGAAGCGCAAGCCGAAGAAGCCGAAGCAGCGGACGAGACGCAGGAATAAGGGAGGAAAATCAACATGGCATTTACAGCACAAGACGTCAAAACGCTCCGTGAGCGTACCGGCGTCGGCATGATGGATTGCAAAAAAGCGCTGACCGAAGCGGATGGCGATATGGACAAAGCGATCGACCTTCTTCGTGAAAGAGGACTGGCGGCGGCGGCGAAGAAAGCCGGCCGTATTGCGGCGGAGGGCGTCGTGTATGCCGAAGCCGATCTCAGCAAAAAAGTCGGCGTGATCGTCGAAGTGAACTCCGAAACCGACTTTGTCGCGAAAAATGCCGATTTTCAGGCGTTTGTCAAAGACGTGGCGGGCGTCATCATGGACAAAGCGCCCACGTCTGTTGACGAGTTGCTCACCCTGCCGATGGGCGAGGGCGACGTGGCGGCGGCGCTGCGTGACAAGATCCTGGTCATTGGCGAGAACCTGAGCATCCGTCGTTTTGAGCGCTTTGAAGGCGACTGCGTGGCCTATATCCACGACCATGGCCGCCTGGCGGCGCTGGTGAAATTCGACGTGGCGGCGGGCGTGGATCCCGCGGCGCTGACTGCTTGCGGCATCGACGTGGCGCAGCAGATCGTTTCGATGAACCCGGATTATCTTGATGCAGCTGCGATCCCGGCGGAAGATATCGAGAAAGAAAAAGAGATCCAAATCGCCAAAGCGAAGAACGATCCGAAATCCGCAAACAAACCCGATGAAATCATCGTCAAAATGGTCGAAGGCCGTATGGGCAAGTTCTTTGAGGAGCGCTGCCTGCTCAGTCAGGTATTTGTCAAAGGTGACGGCATCACAGTGGGACAATATGTGGAGAATTGCGCCAAAGCGGCGGGCGACATGAAAGTGGTCGCATTCGTGCGCTATGAAAAAGGCGAAGGTCTGCAAAAGCGGGAAGACGATTTTGCGGCCGAAGTCGCAAGCATGGTGAAATAAGATTTACCGGGCGACGTGTTCGATACAAAAAAGCAAAAAAGCGGGGCGGCCCTACACGGCTGTCCCGCTTTTCACAGACCTTCGATCGGCGCAAGGCATCATCGGTTTATAAATCGGTATAATATATTATTATATTTATAAACAATTATGAACTTGCATAGAAATCGTGTATAGAAAAACATCCGAAGTAGTGTGGAAAAAGTTGGCGTGATTGGCGGCGTTTTCGCCAATGATGCGGCGTTTGCCGGTAAAAAGCAACAAGTAATTTACCATAAAATGACATTCCAGACATAACATATTCCATATTTGTCTATATGATAAATAAAAAGTGCTTTTATCGCCATTAGGACTAGCTTTTTTTCGGCACAGGTTGTATACTCAGTATACGTAGGAAATTTTGTTTCTATCTCTATTTTAAAAATCTTTTTAGGGGGAAAAACATCATGGTAAAAGCAAAACATCTGTTAGCCATCGTGGCGTGCCTTGCCCTGTTGATGACGACGGTCTTCTCCGTTATCAGCTTCCAGGCGGCTGCCGATAATGGCGTGACCTTCACGGTTGAGACAAAGAACGTCTCCGAGCCGATCAAGGCCGGTGAGACCTTCACGCTCAGCCTGAGCTCTTCCGCCGTCGATGCGATCGCGGTTATCGAAGCGCACCTGCTGTATGACGGCACGGTTGCGAAAGCGATCAACATGTACGACGAAGACGTGATGGACAGCGAAGACGATGCGGACACCAAGTCTCTTGGCTATCTCCGCAAGTTTTCTCTGCATGCGGTCAACACCGATCCGAGCGGCAAAGTCACCGATAGTGACGAAGTCAGCGTGACCGGCATGGTGACGAAGAACAAGAGCGGCAGCGGCGACATCGCGATCATCACCTTTGAAGCGCTGCAGGACATCACCGACAAGTTCGAAGTGACCATCTATAACAACGCGGCGAACTTCATGGCCGGCTACATCCCGGCGGACGGCGGCGACACGATCTACTATGATGTCGAAGCTGTTGACGGCGGCGTGTTCGTGGAAGGCGCTGCGGACGAGACCACCACGACCGAAGCTGAGACCACCACGACCGAAGCCGAGACCACCACGACCGAAGCCGAGACCACTACGACCGAGGCCGAGACCACCACGACTGAGGCCGAGACCACCACGACGCAGCAGATTCAGGACGATGCGGACGTGACCTTCACGGTGGAGACCGTTACGGTTGACCAGCCGGTGAAAGCCGGTGAGACGTTCACCATCAAATTCAGCTCCTCCAAGGTTGATGCGATCGCGGTTATCGAAGCGCACCTGCTGTATGACGGCAGCGTCGCGAAAGCGATCAACATGTACGACGAAGACGCGATGGACAGCGAAGACGACGCGGACACCAAGTCCCTCGGCTATCTCCGCAAGTTTGCTCTGCACTCTGTCAACACCGATCCGACCGCGAAAGTTACCGAGAGTGACGAAGTCAGCGTGACCGGTATGGTGACGAAGAACAAGAGCGGCGAAGGCGACATCGCGATCATCACCTTCGAAGCCCTGCAGGATATCAACGATAAGTTTGAAGTGACGATCTTCACGAATGCGGATCACTTCATGGCCGGCTATATCCCGGCGGACGGCGGCGATACTCAGTACTACAGTGTTGCGGGCGTTGACGGCGGTCTGTTTGTGAACGGCGCTGAGCCGGCTACCACCACGACTGAGCCGGAGACCACCACGACTGAGGCGGAGACCACCACGACCGAGGCGGAGACCACCACGACTGAGGCGGAGACCACCACGACCGAGGCGGCTACCACCACGACTGAGGCGGCTACCACCACGACCGAAGCTGTCACCACCACGACCGAAGCTGTCACCACCACGACCGAAGCTGTCACCACGACGACCGAGGGCGAAGTGACCACCACGACTGAGGCGGCTACCACCACGACCGAGGGCGAAGGCGACGGCGACACCGATAAGACCACGCAGGCGACTGGCGTGACCGATCCGGGCGATGCCACCAACACCACGAAGGCTGGCGGCGAAGGCAACACCACGAAGGCTGGCGATGAAGGCACCACGACCGCTACCAATGCAACGCAGGGCGGCAATGGTCCGAAGACTGGTGAAGAAGACAACGTGATGCTCTACATCCTCCTGGCCGGCATGGCTGCGGCGGCTGTGGCGCTGAGCACGGTTGTCCTCAAGAAAAAGGCGAACTAAGATCCGGCGATAAATCGCAAGGTTCGTTCGCAAAACGGTTAATATAATAACCGCCCCCACCGGGATCCCCCGGTGGGGGTTTTCTTTCGGATACCACTTGTTTTTCTCTTTGCAATTTTGCAAAGGGTGTTTACAAACGGCGGGGAGTTCGGTATAATAGGAACAGAGTTTATGGAAAAAGGGAGAGGGCCGCTTATGCTCCAATTT
>JAFTBJ010000143.1 GCA_017455295.1 Clostridia bacterium | reverse complement strand
TAGCCGCAAAAACGATCTTTTTGTGCGATATGGCGTTATCAAGCTCGGCAATCCGGCAAGGATTGCCGAGTTTTCTGCCTTATCTCACGCAAAAATCTCTGTTTTTGGCGGTGCATGGCAGTTTTGAACGAGCAATTTTTTGTCCGGGCAATCTGATAAAATGAGGGCAATCCTGTCGGATTCCCCTCATTTTTCAGGCAGTACGGGCGAAAAAGAGCCGTTCAAAACCTATGTCTCTTTATACGGACGGTTCCTCTTTTTTGATCTTCATTTTTGAGCGGTGTGCCCGGTTTCACATACTTTTCGGTATTTTTCCCGGGTCGCCAGCCCGCCGCGGATGTGGCGTTCCTGCTTGTTGAGGTCGAGGATCACCCGCACGCGGCGATAAAGCGGCGGATCGATCCGCTGCAGCCGTTCGCTGACGTCTTTATGTACCGTCGATTTGCTGACATGGAACCGCACGGCGGCCGCGCGCACGGTCGCCTTGTTTTCCAGAATATAGTGGGACAGCGCGATCACGCGCTCTTCGACCGCTGTGTTCATGCTTCTTCACGCTCCTTATCTCATAGCTATGCGGGAGAAAAGGAGAGTATACCTTTATCGAGTAAACAATCACCCCCCGCGTTTTCAAACACACGGGGGTGGATTTATAGAGCTTATTCTTTTGGCACAGTGAGGATCACCGTGGTGCCGTTTTCACGCGGCAGAATCTCCAATTTGCCGCCGCACATCATTTCGAGCCGCTCGCGGATATTGCTCAGAGCGATATGCGGCTCGTTGTCGTTGGCGGGATTAAAGGGCGGCCCGTCGTTCTCGACGATGATCTCACTGCCGCTGTTCGTTTGACGGGTTTTGACATAGATGTGAAGCGGATCGCCGTCCGGGTTCATCCCGTGCTTGATCGCGTTTTCCACAAGGGGCTGCAGCGTCAGCGGCGGTACACGAAAGTTTGTATGCGGCGTATCAAATTCCACAAACAGGTTGTCCTCGTGCTGCGCCTGCTCAACGGCGAGATAGGCGTGGGTGTGCTCCAACTCGTCGCCAAACGGCACGGTATGGTCGCTTACGATGGCGGCAAAGTTCCGTCGCAGATAGGAGGTGAAATCCAGCGTGACTTGCTGCGCCTTGTCCGCGTCCTGCTTGCATAGGTAGTAAATGGTCATCATCGTGTTGTAGATAAAGTGAGGGCGCATCTGCAAGGCCATGATGTCGGTACGCTGATGGGCGATCTCCTGCTGCTGCTTTACATAGTGCGCCATATTATCCGATAGGATCAGAACGAACATCATCATCGCCAGAAAAGCCATACCGGATACAATGAATAGTTCGGCGGTGCCAAACATGTGGACGATGATGGCGACCGTCATCGGCAGCAGATAGGTAAGCAGCGCGACAAAATGCTTTTTCGAGAGCTTCTGTCGCCGCCTGAAAAGCGCCGCGATATTGAGGATCATAATGATGCCAAGCGGCGCGAGCCACACCGCCCAAAGCGTGCCGCGGAAAAATTGGTTGTCCTCGGTTACATAGTAAAAGATATCCGTGAACGGACTGGCGATCGATGTCGCGACATAGACGCCCATCAGCGCCGCCGCCATTTTGAACAGTGCGCCGGTTTTGAAATCTTCGCCGCAGCTATGCAGCAGAAAGAGCGTCGGCATAAAGATCGGAGTCGAGAGGAGCAGATCCTCAAGCAGATAGATGATCCTTGCCGCTTCCGCCATCGTGGGATCTTCCCAAAAGAGAATGGCCAACAAGCAGGTGACGGTACAAAGGAAAAGCAAGGAAAACAACGTGATGAAATAGCGCTTGTCCCACCGGCTGAGCGCCGGCATAAACGCCGAGAACACGATGCCGATCGCCATCATCATAAGCAACGCGCCCGCTAACACGTAATCGACGATGTACATCCAATCCGTCATGGTTCTTCGCCTCCTGCCCAAAACGGATGTTTCAGATTTTTGAGCTGTTTTTTGACGCCTTCGGGGGTGATCGGCTTGAGCATAAAGCCGCACGCGCCCGTGTCCCACGCGTCGAGAGAATACTCGCTGTACGCGGTCAAAAACACGACGTTTGTGTGGGGATTGATCGTAAGAAGCTCGCGGCAGACATCCAGCCCGCTGACCGAGCCCATCGCAATATCCAAAAAGGCGAGCGCGACCGGGGTTTCTTTGGCGTATTCAAGAGCCTCCGACGGCTTTGAAAACCCTGTGATCGAGGCGTCCGGCAAGACCTCCTCCAAAATCGGCAGACTGCCGCTGAGGATGATCTTGTTATCATCCACCATGATGACGTTCGGGCGCTCATCGCTCAGCACCGCCGCGTTGAGCAGCACCGTAACGTCCACGCCCAAAATCTTGGCGAGGCGGACGATCATTGTGGCGTCCGGCAGGCG
>JAFTBJ010000142.1 GCA_017455295.1 Clostridia bacterium | reverse complement strand
CATGTTGGAGCCCATCAGAGCACGGTTTGCGTCGTCGTTCTCGAGGAACGGGATCATCGCTGTCGCGACGGATACGACCTGCTTCGGGCTGACGTCCATGTAGTCGATCTTGTCACGGCTGACAAGGTCGATCTCGCCGTTGCAGGTGGCCGGGCCGTCCGCCACGACGTCATGCTCGTCGATGTGCTGACCCACTTCCACCACCGGGCGCTGGTTGGCGCAGGTGCCCTGGTTGGAACGGGCAAATTTGAGAAGCTGATAGGTGTCGATCGCGCCGGTATCGTCGCGGCGCACTTTCACACGGTCGGCGGAGACGCTTTCCACCGTACCGGCCGCTTTCGCCAATACGCAGACGCCCGAATCGACGCCCGCTTTGTATTCCATACCGGTGCCGACGATCGGCGACTCGGTCTTGAGCAGCGGCACCGCCTGCCGCTGCATGTTGGAGCCCATCAACGCACGGTTGGCGTCGTCGTTCTCGAGGAACGGGATCATCGCCGTCGCAACCGACACGACCATCTTCGGCGACACGTCCATGAAGTCGATCTTGCCGCGCTCGATCTCGAGGAACTCGCTGCGATACCGCGCATTGACGCGTGCGCGGGCAAACCGGCCCTCTTCGTCGAGCGGTTCGTTCGCCTGCGCCACGATGTAATCGTCTTCCACGTCGGCAGACATGTACACGACTTCGTCGGTGACCACGCCGGTCTCTTTATCCACCCGGCGATACGGCGCTTCCACAAAGCCGTACTGGTTGATTTTTGCGAATGTCGCGAGATACGAGATCAGGCCGATGTTCGGACCTTCCGGCGTCTCGATCGGGCACATACGGCCATAGTGGCTGTAATGCACGTCGCGCACTTCGAATCCCGCGCGGTCACGAGACAGACCGCCAGGGCCGAGGGCCGACAGACGGCGTTTATGCGTCAATTCGGCCAGCGGGTTATTTTGATCCATAAACTGGGACAACGGCGAAGAGCCAAAGAACTCGCGGATCGCCGCCACCACCGGACGGATGTTGATGAGGTTCGAGGGGGTGACCGTGTCCATATCCTGCGCCTGCAGGGTCATGCGCTCGCGGATCACGCGCTCCATGCGCGAGAAGCCGATGCGGAATTGGTTCTGCAGCAGTTCGCCGACCGAGCGGATACGGCGGTTGCCGAGGTGATCGATATCGTCGATCGTGCCGACGTCATGCGCCAGGCAGTTGACATAGTTAATAGACGCCAGAATATCGTCCACAATGATGTGATTCGGGATCAGGTCATGCAGCCGTTCGGCAATCGCCGCCCGGATCGCTTCCTCGCCTTCGTTGTTGTCGAGGATCTCTTTGAGCACCACATAGCGCACCCGCTCGTTCACACCGAGATCGGAGACATCGAAATCGATGTATTTGCTGATGTCGACCATGCCGTTCGTGATGATCTTGACTTCTTTGGCCTCACCGTGTTCTTCCACCGTCACATAGGCGACGGTCACGCCGGCGTCTTCCATTTCGAGAGCGCGCGCACGCGTGATGATCTCCCCGGCTTCGGCGAGCAGCTCGCCGGTGTTCGGGTCGATGATCGGGCGGCTGAGCTTCTGCCCCTGCAGACGGCCGGACAGCCCGAGTTTTTTATTGTATTTATAGCGACCCACGCGGGACATGTCATAACGGCGCGGATCAAAGAACAGGCTCTCCAGATGCTCCTGCGAATTTTCCACCGTCAGCGGCTCGCCGGGACGCAGCTTGCGGTACACTTCCAGCAGCGCTTCCTCGACGTTTTTGGTCGTGTCTTTTTCGATGGTCGCCAGGATTCGTTCGTCTTCGCCGAAGAAATCCAGCAGCTGTGCGTCGGAGCCAAGCCCAAGTGCCCGCACGAACACCGTCACCGGCAGCTTGCGGTTTTTATCGATGCGCACATAAAACACATCGGACGAATCCGTTTCGTATTCCAGCCACGCGCCGCGATTTGGGATGACCGTCGTGGTAAACAGTTTTTTGCCGGTGCTGTCATAGCTCATGCCATAATACACACCGGGCGAACGCACGAGCTGCGACACGATCACGCGCTCGGCGCCGTTGATGACAAACGTGCCGCTTTCGGTCATCAGCGGGAAATCCCCCATAAAGACCTCGGACTCTTTGATCTCGCCGGTCTCGGTGTTGAGCAGTCTGGCGCGCACGCGCAATGGCGCGGCGTAGGTCACGTCGCGCTCTTTGCATTCTTCCACCGTGTATTTCGGCGTTTCGTCCAGCCGGTAGTCGATGAACTCCAGCACCAGCGTCCCCGAATAATCGGTGATGGACGCCATATCACGAAAGATCTCGTGCAGCCCTTCTGTTAAAAACCAATTATATGAATTCTTCTGCACCTCGATGAGGTTCGGCATGTCGAGAACCTCATTGATTTTGGCGAAGCTCATACGCGTGGTTTTTCCGAGCCGCTGCGGCTTGATGTTGACCATGTGTGCGATCACTCCCGTTTTTTCATAATTTTCTTGCAAAAATCGCTCACGCCGACGATATACCCCTCTCCGTTTCCCCCATGTGGCACAGCGCTGATTTTTCCCGGCTTACAGCCGTTTCTCGGAAAAATTATGCTTGCTTTTTTTCGGATTTTGTGGTATACTTTTAGCGTGAATGGGGCTAAATCCCCATTATTAAGCAATATACTATTGTACACGAAACCAAACGGCTTGTCAATCCTTTTTTTGGATTTGGCAAGTTTTTTTGCATTTTTTGCAGTGTTAAGCGGTTTTTGACGAATCTTTACCGTCAAATGTGAAAAACCCGTCCGGATCTGTTTCGTTCGAAACACACGGACGGGTTGATCTGTTTTTCAATTTTGCTGCTGCAATCCTCCGCGCTGCGTCGGACAGTTTGTCCGCCTCAGGAGAAGCCGAGTTTCTTCTTATCGCTCAAAACGGTTTGGAATTCGGCATCCTGCGTGGCAAGCAGGAAATCATCCGCCAAGAGCACATCGAAAGACGCCTGGGTATCCAGCTGACAGCGAAGCGCCGCCTTCCCCCATGTTCTTTCATACAGATTGCGGGCAAAGCGCGCATTGCTGAAATCTTTGGCGTGCATCACCGCGTCGCTGAGGCTTTGGAAATACGTCGCCACTGCTTTTTCAAAGTCTTCGTCAAAAGTGAAGTGCTTGCGCGCCATATTCAGAAAGATCTCGGTCAGCTGTTCGCGCGTATAGTTCGGGAACTCAATTAAGATCGGCATGCGGCTCTTCAGGCCCGGATTGCCTTCCATCAATTTGTCCATGTCGTCGGGGTAACCGGCCATGATGACAACCAGTTCCGAGCGATGGTTTTCCATTTCCGCCACCAGCGTATCCAGCGCTTCGCGGCCAAAGTCGCGGGTATCGTCGTCGCCGCGATACAGCGAATAGGCTTCGTCGATGAACAGCACCGAGCCATAAGCGTCACGGCAGATCGCGGCGGTTTTCGGCGCGGTTTCGCCGATATAACGGCCGCAGAACGCGCGCCCGCCGTATTCAAAGAACTGTCCGTTGCGCAAAACGCCGCGTTCCTTCAAAAGCACCCCGATGATGCGGGCGATCGTCGTCTTGCCCGTTCCCGGATTTCCGACGAACCGCATGTGCATGCACGGCGAATTCAATCGCTCGTCCCGCGCCGATACTTCAAGCTGCGCGACGATCTGCAGGATCTTTTCCTTCAGCTCGTCTATGCCGTACAATTCATCCAGCAATTCCTGTCCGGTTTTATCGAGATGGATCCGCTCCTCAATATCGCAGATCTCTTCCCGCCGAATCGTGCGGTCGCCGCTATGTTCCACATTATAAATATGTTTGGCAAACAGGATCTCACTGATGATCTTATACACCGTCTTGATGCCGTAAAACCGTCCGTCGCTCTTTTCATCCGCCACCTTGCTTTCAAACAGATTCCAAGCGTCCTCACCCATCGTGAATCCTTTTTCGGATAAAAGATGCGTCGCACACTGCACGAGTTCCTCGTTGCTGAACGGCGGGATAACAATCTCTTTTACGAACAGCACGTCATTGAGCTGCTGCTGGATGCTCTGCAATATATGCTTCTCCAAAAACGGAACGCGGAAAAACAAGATGACGTCGTTTCCCTTTTTGGCAAGAACTTTCAAAAACTCGCGAAACTCCGGCGTTTCCATCCCGTTGATGCATTCAGAGATATCGATGCACGCCACCGTTTCCGCTTCGTGCTTGCTTTGCATGAAGATGGTGACATCAAGATACGGACTTTGCTTTTTTGAGGAGATCCTGAACTCGCGCACTTCCATCGGGCGCGGATTGAGTTTGTTTTCGTGAACAAGTGCCGCAAACAATTCCAGGCAGGTGGTCAGCCCATTCCCTTCATTGATCGAGACCAAATAGCTGCGGTTGAAAAACACATCGGTCAAGTTGCTTTCAATCAGCCCGGGCGCTACTTTCACGCATTCCGCCGCCAGGTTCTTGAATTCACTTACGCCGATCAAATTGTTGATCTTCTGGAGTATCGTTTCTTTGCGCGGCTGTTCGGCCGTATCCTCGGCAGAGCTTTGGCTGTCGCCGGCCTCTTGGCCGGACGGACTGTCTGCCTGCTGCGTCGGCTTCTTCTCGTCGCTTTCGGCGATCGCTTCGACTTTTACGGAAAAATCGCTGTCCGCGATCTCAAAATCCTCTTTCAAAAATGAGCCGACCGTTTTCTCCAGAATCGGTTCCTCCGCCGGGATCGGCGATTCCAGCACGCCGCCGCACGAAAGAGGCTTGCTGTATGTTTCGGAGATCTCAAAATACTCTTTGAGCTTTTCTGTCAGCGCCGTTTGCAGCGACGGCAGAATGTTCGGGTTTTTCTCTAGCCACGTCTCGGAGAAGGATATTTCAAACGTAAACTTCCGGCCCATATGTTGCCCTCCAGTATTGATAATGCTCTTGATTTATTTTACCCAGCGCGGCTCCGTTTCGTGACGCTTTGGGCGGTTCATCAAATTGCGCAGTGCCTCTTGCGGGGAAACGCCCTCATAGCAAATGCGATAGCATTCTTCCGCAATCGGCATTTCCACGCCGTATCGCGCTGCCAGCGCATGGGCGGCAACGGCGGCAAAATAGCCTTCTACCGTGCCGACTTCTTTGACCGCATCCGCAGGGGATTTTCCGCGGCCGATCAGCATCCCGGCGCGGCGGTTGCGGGAGTGCATACTGCCGCAGGTGACGATCAAGTCGCCCATGCCCGATAATCCCGCAAAAGTATCCGTCTTGGCACCCATCGCCGTTCCAAGCCGCGCGATCTCGCTAAGTCCCCGCGTCATCAGCGCCGCTTTGGTGTTGTCGCCTACCTGCAGACCGTCGCACATCCCGGCCGCCAGTGCCACCACATTTTTAAGTGCACCGCCGAGCTCTGCGCCGATCACATCGTCGGTGACATAAATGCGAAATTGCGGCGTCATCAGCAAATCCTGCACCGTTTCGGCGGCACAGATCGTGCGGGACGCGGATACCACCGATGTGGGCACGCCGCGAGCGACCTCTTCCGCATGGGACGGGCCGGTCAACGCCACGACCGGCGACCCCGGCACGGCCTCTTCCACGATCTCACTGAGTCGCCGATAGGTGCCCGCCTCAAACCCTTTACTCACGTCCGCGATCGGCGTGCCTCGACGGATCACACCGGCGAGTTTTTGGGCGGTTTCCGCCACGGCAAACGATGGCGTCGCCAGAATCACCAGCTCCGCGTCGGACGCGGCAGTCAGGTCGGTCGTGATCGCGATCGTCGGCGGTACCGGCACGCCGGGCAGCAGTTTGCGATGCTCCCCGTGACGGCGAATATCGTCCACTTCTTCCTCAAACGGCGACCACAGCCGCACGTCATGTCCAGCGCCGTGCGCCAAAAGCCCCAGCGCCGTGCCGAATCCCCCGGCACCCAAAACGGTGATAACGGCCATGCGACCCGTCCCCCTTCTTACGCGTTGTCTTTCTTTTGTCCGAGCTTTCTCTCGGTGCCATTCAAAATGCGCTTGATGTTATCGCTGTGTTTCATAATCAAAATGGCAGCGATCAGCACAGCGATCGCCGTACAAAATCCCACTTGGCCAATCGGGACGCCGTCCACATACTTGAGCATAATAAATGTGGTGACCGCCATCGTTGCCGCGGCAAAAATCGAACCGAGCGATACCATCCGGAAGATCAGCACCAGTATGATGAACACGCCGAGGCTGATCAGCGCCACCCGCCAGTCGAGCACCAGCATCATGCCGAGTGTGGCCATCACACCTTTTCCGCCACGGAAGCCGAAATAGAGCGGATACAGATGCCCGAGAATGCAGGCGAGTCCCGCGAGATACGCGCCAAAGCGGGCGTATTCCGGCACGCCGCACAGCGGGAACCAGACATAGCCGGCAAGCAGCACGGCGGCAAAGCTTTTGGCCAGATCGCCGAGCGTCGTCAGCAGCGCCGCGGCCTTGCCGTGCGAGCGCAGTACGTTGGTCGCCCCGGCGTTGCCGCTGCCCTCATCGCGGATATCTTTGCCGTTCGTCTTAATTTTGGTGACGATGATCGCAAAGTTCAAGCTGCCGAGCAAATACGCGACAACCGCCGTGATGAGCAGCGGCAGCCACGCTTTTTGCAAAAAGAGCCAAACCGTATCCATTCGTTCTCTCTCCTTTATTTGGCCTTGTTGTTTTCCCCGCGCTCCCGCACGATCAGGCGGATGGGCGTGCCTTCCAGTCCGAATGTTTCCCGGATCTGATTTTCCAGATACCGCTGATAGGAAAAATGGAACAGATCCGCCCGGTTGACAAAGCAGACGAAGGTCGGCGGTCCCACCGATACCTGCGTCATGTAATAAATCCGCAGCCGCCGCCCTTTGTCGGTCGGAGGCTGTACCCGCGCAGTTGCCTGCGCCAGCACGTCGTTCAGCGTACCGGTGGCGATGCGGGTCATATTCTGCTCGTGGACGTATTGGATCAGCTCATACAGCCGGTCGACCCGCTGCCCGGTCTTTGCGCTGATGAACACAAACGGCGCATACGGCATAAAGCTGAAATCGTTTTCGAGTTGCTTGCGCATCTTCGCCATCGTCTTGTCGTCCTTTTCGACGGCGTCCCATTTGTTGACGGCGATGATGCAGGCCTTGCCCTGTTCATGCGCGATGCCGGCCACCTTGCTGTCCTGCTCGGTGAAGCCTTCGATCGCGTCGATCATGATGACACAGACATCCGCCCGCTCCACCGCCATCTGCGCGCGCAGCACACTGTATTTTTCAACGGCATCGTTCACCTTGCTCTTTCGGCGAAGTCCCGCCGTATCGATGAACAAAAACCGTCCGTAGGCATTTTGGATTTCGGTATCGATCGCGTCCCGCGTCGTACCGGCAATATCCGAGACGATTGACCGCTCAAACCCTGCGATGCGGTTGATGAGCGACGATTTGCCGGCGTTGGGGCGGCCGATGATCGCCACTTTGATCACATCGTCGTCCTCCGCCTCGTCGGCATACTCCGGCAGCAGCGCCGTGACCGCGTCGAGCAGGTCGCCGGTGCCGTGGCCGTGTACCGACGACACGGGGATCGGGTCGCCGAGCCCCAAATTGTAAAACTCATAATAATCGGGCGGCAGTTCGCCGACCGTATCGCATTTGTTGACGCACAGCACCACCGGCTTGCCGCTTTTCTGCAGCATGACGGCGACATCCTGATCGTTGGCCGTGACGCCCGATTTGACGTCGGTCACCAGCACGATGACGTCCGCCTGTTCGATCGCGAGCTGCGCCTGCCGCCGCATCTGCGACAGGATCACATCGTCGCTGTGCGGTTCGATGCCGCCGGTATCCGCCAGCATAAATGCGTGGCCGTTCCACTCGCACGGGGCAAAAATGCGGTCGCGCGTTACGCCGGGCGTGTCTTCCACAATGGACAGCCGCTGTCCGATCAATTTGTTGAACAACGTCGATTTTCCGACGTTGGGGCGGCCGACCACCGCCACGACCGGTCTTGCCATTTGCACGACCTCCTTTTCTATGTTTATGTCATCCCTCTATCAATCGTTCAAAGAGCGCCGCCCCATCCGCCGGGACGGGAATCACCCTCACGCCGAGGCGATCCTCCGCCTGTTCCAGCGACACGTCGTCCAAAAACAGATCGCCTTCAAAGCGCAGCATGCTGTCTGAAATCAGCACCTGTTTTGCCTGCACGCCCTGCAGCTGCGCGATCAGATCCTGCCCGGTGACAAGGCCCGACACGGTGATCGTCTCGCCGAAAAAGTCGTTGCGCACAGCGACCACGTCCACCGTCAGCGACGGAATCTTGTCTGCCGCCTGCTCGCACAGCCGACGGATAAACGGCGCGGCGGCGGCGCCGCAGGCAACGACCGTTCGCCCCGGCGACGCGTCGCCTTCAAAATTCACGAGCGCATCCAAAAACTGTTCGCGCAGCAACGTCAGCGTGCCGACGCCGTTTTCGAGCTGCGCATACTCTTCATAAAACGCGGGCGGCGGCAGCGGCCGTCCGGCAATTAGATAAAACTCGTCCGATGGATATACCACCCGGCTGCCCGTCTCCCGAAGCAGGCGGTCGCCGACCGCTTCCATTATATCAATCACCGCGGCGGCTTCTTCTTTTGTGAACAGCCGCAGCGGGCAAAGACCTTCCCGATATTTTGTCAGCCCCACCGGCACGGCGGCAACGCTTTGCAGCGCCGGAAGCAGCTGCGAAAGATCCGTAAGCGAGCGCATCAGCTCTTCCCCGTCGTTCCAGCCGGGACAAAGCACCAGCTGACAATTGATCTGCAGCCCCGCTTCGGCAAACCGCGGCAGCAGAGCGAGCGCTTCCCCCGCGAACCGGTTGCCCATCATCTTCACCCGCAGGTCGGGATTGGTGGTGTGCACCGACACGTTCACGGGACTAATGTGCATGTCGATCATCCGCTGCACCTCATGCTCGGTGAGATTGGTCAGGGTGATATAGTTGCCAAACAAAAACGACAACCGACTGTCGTCGTCCTTAAAATATAAGCTCTCCCGCATGCCTTTCGGCATTTGGTCGATAAAGCAAAAGACACAGCGGTTGCGGCAGGAACGCTCGCGATCCATCAAATAGGTCTCAAACTCCATGCCGGTTTCGCCGCCGGGCAAAGACAGCATCCGCTTTTTGTCGCCGTGCTGCACCACGACGGACAACCGCTCGTCCTGCAGATAAAACCGATAGTCGAGCACGTCTTCTACAACATGTCCGTTGATGCTGATCAGCCGGTCACCCGGCTCGATCCCTTTTTTGGCGGCGGGGCTGCCCGGCAGCACCCGATCGATCGTGACCGCCATTGTCCCCGCCCCCCTCATAGTTATTAGTTACTAGTTGCTAGTTGCTAGTTGCTGGTAGGGCGCGATGCCCACATCGCGCCGAAAGAATGTCGCACAAATCTGCGGCGTGTCCGTACTCCCGCCGCAAGATCATGCACCAATTTGCGGAAACGCTCACGGCCGGATGTAGGGACGTTTGCGAGCGCGCCCGGTGGGCGAGGAAGCGAGCAAAAAGGAGTGGCGTGCCTCACGGCGATTGGCAAGGCATTTTTAATGCCGCAGACAGAGCCGATGTTGCAACAGGATCATCCGGCCCTACGCCGAAACGGTAGATGGCACAAAACCGCACGCAAGCTCCCGACGGCGCAGAAATCCTGCCTCCCCTGTTTGCATGAGAGGTGGTCTCCTATTCTCTAATCTCTCACTTCTCGCCTCTAAACGGGCAAAAGCCTCGGAGAACCGGATGGTCGTCCAAGGCTTTTTACGTCGTTTTTCGGAAAACTGATTGCCGTTTGAACGTACAAGGATCAATCCTCGACCTTCACATACTGCTTGCCGTTATAGTAGCCGCAGTTGGCGCACAGACGGTGCGGGCGCTTGTACTCTCCGCATTGCGGGCACTTCATCAGCGCCGGCGCGTCCATTTTCCAGACGTTGCTGCGGCGCTTGTCGCGACGCGCCTTGGAATGTTTTCTCTTCGGTACCGCCATGTCAGCACCTCCTTAATCATGATGTTTCGTAAAGTCACTCTGCTTCGTCCTCCAGCAGCGCGGCAAGCACCGCCAGGCGGGGATCGCCCGCATCGTTTCGACAGCCGCAGAGTCCGTCATTGAGGTTTTTACCGCAGTGCTGACACAGCCCGCGGCAGTCGCTTTTGCACAGGATCTTTTGGGGGAGCGCGAGGAAGATGTCCGCCTCCGCAAGCGGTTCAAGCGGCAACTCTTCGTTTTCGCAGAGCACCAGCTCATCCGTTTCTTCTCCACTGAGCTCCGAGACCAAAATATGATCCATTTTGGTGGTCATCGGGCGGCGCACATCTGCCAAGCAGCGATCGCACACTCCTTCATATTCATACGACAATACCGCCGTCATCACCGCCAGGCCTGCGCGCATCACGATCTCGCCTCGGATCGTCACAGGCGATGTGAGTGGTCTCGCACCGTGAAATTCAAACGAAGACAGATCGAGTTGTCCGTCGATCGCCATGCGGTCGATCTCGCCCATAAAGAGCGGTCTGAGCTGTAAAGTCATACGTCCACCTCTAATATTGCCTAATTATTATAGCGGCCGAAACGGCGTTTGTCAATAGAAATTTGGCTTTTTTGCAAGAATTTGCCGCGGCGGTTCATAAAAACACGCCGCAAGCGGTTTGATTCGCAAAGCGGCGTGTTATCGTTGGTCTTTGAAGTTATTCCATCGAGAAGATATAATAGTACACAGGCTGACCGCCGGCCACCAGCGTTACGTCGATCTCGTCGCCGAGCTTTTCCTTGATCGCGGTGACAACCTCTTCGGCCTGCGCTTCATTGATATCCTCTCCATAAATCACGGTGAGGAATGACGTCTCCTTGCCGGACAACCACCGGGCGCTGAGCAGGTTCTTGCACAGCTTGACCGCCGCATGCTTGACGTCCATATCCACAAAGGACAGCCGGTTATTATCCAGCGCCAGGATCTGGCCTTCTTCGATCTTATGCCCGTCAAAATCGCTGTTGCGGGCCGCATAAGTGATCTGGCCGGTGGAGACATTGTCCGCCGCTTTGGTCATGCCGAGCAGATTGTCGTCGACCGCCGCGTCCGGATCAAACGCCAGCATCGCCGAGATGCCCTGCGGGATGGTGCAGGTCGGCAGGACGTACACCTTGCGATCCGCCAGCGGCGCAGCCTGCTCTGCCGCCAGAATGATGTTCTTGTTGTTCGGCAAAACGTACACCGTTTTGGCCGGAGTCGCTTCGACCGCCTGCAGGATATCGTCGGTCGACGGGTTCATCGTCTGTCCGCCCGACACGACGTTGTCGCAGCCGAGATCGTGGAACAACGCTTCGAGTCCTGCGCCCGCCGCTACCGCGACAAAGCCGACTTCATTTTCCGGGTCGACGTGTTCAAATTTGGGGCCGGCATCCGCCGCCGCTTGATCCGTCTCCCCTACCCACGCGGCGTTCGCGTGCTGGATGCGCATATTTTCCACTTTGACCGTTTCAAACTGGCCGTATTCGATCGCTTCATGCAGCGCACGGCCGGGATCGTTCGTGTGCACATGCACTTTGATGATGTCCGCATCGTCCACCACCACAACGCAGTCGCCGATGGACTCAAGAAACGCCCGCAATTTAAGCGGATCGGTCTCCTTCGTCTTGTCGCGCGCCACAATGAATTCCGTGCAATAGGTAAACTTAATCTCCTCATCAAAGCTGGCCGCGGCGCTCATGGCTTTTACCGGCTCCGCTTTGTCACTCGAGTCGTCTTCTTCGATCGCGCCGCCCTCGAACACATCCTTCATCGCACCGATGATGACGCAAAAGCCCTTGCCGCCGGCATCCACAACGCCCGCTCTTTTGAGCGTCGGCAACAGTTCCGGCGTGCGTGCAAGAGAGGCTTCCGCCTCCTCACAGATCACCGACCATACCGAAAGCGGATCGTCGTCTTTCGCAGCCGCCGCCTGTCCGGCCGCCGCCGCTTCCCGCGCCACCGTCAGGATGGTGCCCTCGGTCGGTTTCATCACGGCTTTATACGCCGCTTCCACCCCGAGTGCCAGCGCGTCGGCCAGATCCGCGCCGCTCGCTTCTTCTTTCTCTTTCAGCCCTTTGGAAAAGCCGCGAAACAGCAGCGACAAGATCACGCCCGAGTTGCCGCGCGCGCCGCGCAGCATCGCCGACGACGCCACTTTGGCCGTTTCTGCCGCCGTCGGATTTTCCAGGCGCTTAAGCTCTCTGGCCGCCGCGCCGATGGTCATGGACATATTGGTGCCGGTGTCGCCGTCCGGAACGGGAAATACGTTCAGTTCGTCCACCGATTGTTTCATACGATTCAATCGATTGGCTGCCGAGACAATCGCGTCCCGCAGCATCACTCCCTGTATCATCGTCTTCCACTCCTTTTTCAGGATTTCATCCCGTCAACATACACGCTCACCTTTTTGACTTCCAGGCCGGTGGCGGATTCCACCGTATAGCGCACTTTGTTGACGATGCTTTTGGTGATGGCGGAGATATTCATGCCGTAGATCACCATGATATGCAGATCAATAATCAGCTTTTTACCTTCGCTGCGAACCCGCACGCCTTCATCGGCATACGTGCGCTTGGAAAACAGCTTGCGGAGCCCCTGCTTTGTGCCGCTTTGGCACATGCCCGCCACGCCAAAACAGGAAGAGGCCGCGTTGCCGATCAAGCAGGCAAAATACTCTTCGGAAAGTTCGATGTTGCCAAGATGGTTTTCTAAACGGATCATACTGTTTGCACGCCCTTTCATCCGATCTCATCCGACGCACCGTGCGGCGCGTCTGTTTATTATACGGCTGTTTTGAAACATAATTAAGCGAACGCGTCGGCCGCTTTAATTTTCATTATAAATATATTGATGGAGCAGCAGCGCCGTTTGCTCCGGATCGGTCAGCCATAGGCCGAGGCCGTCGCCGATCCACGCATTCTCAAAACTGTCGTCCGAATAGGGGATCGCAAAATCCCGCTCGATGTCATAATCGATATACGACACGACGTTCGACGCATAACTGAGCAATTCCTGCTTGCTGAAATTGGTCTGCACATACGGCAGCACCGCCACCAGCACGCCGGTCAGCGTAGCAAAATTCATCGTTTTGGCCTTGGTCATCAGCTGGTCGATCACCCGCCGCTGATTCTCCTGCCGGGTGAAATCGTTGTTGTCATACAAATACCGGATGCGGCAGTAAGCCAGCGCCTGCTGCCCGTTCAAATGATACACGCCCGCTTCATATCCGAGCGGCGACAGATCGGGATTGTCCGACGTTGCAAACCGGTCGGGATCGTCCGATTCTTCCGGAATGAACTGTGCCTCCGCTTCCGACAGCTCCACATCCACGCCGCCGAGCGCATCCACCGCTTTGGAAAACGCTTCGAAGTCCACGGCGATGTACTGGTCGATCTTCAGATGGAAATTCTGCTCAATCGTCTCGGACAGCAGCTTAAAGCCGCCGTAATAGAAGGCCGCGTTGAGCTTGCAATAATCGTCTTCGCCGTCTTCGTCAAAATCGAGTCCCGGCACCGTCACCCACACATCGCGCAGCAGCGACGCCAGTTTGACTGTTCCGGTGGCGGTGTTAATCGACAGGATCATGTTGGTATCGGAACGCGCTTGATAATTTTCGCCGTTGCGCCCGTCGATGCCAATGAGCATGATGTTGGTGATCGTATCGGTGTTGCCGCGCGTCTGCACGCTGGTAATGCGCACCGGCGTCGGGTTCTTGATCACATTGGTGATGCTGCCGTCGTCTATATCGCCGGGCAGCATGGGCAGATCATCATAAGCGCCGCTGCCGTCGTCATACCGGATCAAGCCGAGCATCCCGCCGATGTAAGCGGAACCGGCCACCGCTCCCGCGCCGGTAAAAAACAGCAATGCCGCTCCGATTGCCGCGATGATGCGAACCGATAAGCGAAAACGAAAAGGCGGTTTTTCTTTTTGCACGTCCGCTTTGCTTCGCCCGGCGGAGGCACGATTTAAAAGCGCGCTGCCATGCCGATCGTGGTGATACGAGCCGCTCGCCATACTGTCGCCTCTTTTCCGAGAAAAATCTAATCGAAGTTATTGTAGCATATTTTTATGTATTTTTCAATATTTTCCCGGAATTTTTCCAAAGAAGGCCACATTAGCAAGGAAACGCCCTCTTGCACTTTTTTTGAAAAAAGCGTATACTGATAGCTGAGGAGAGTATGATATGAACGCCTATTTTTACACCTTGGGCTGCAAGGTCAATCAAT
>JAFTBJ010000141.1 GCA_017455295.1 Clostridia bacterium | reverse complement strand
CGCCCATTCAAGCCGCGCGCCCATGCCGCGATACACCCAACTGCCGTTGCCGGCGAGTTTTGCGCCGCGCTCATAATCGATCAAGCCGAGGCTTTCGCACAGTTCCACGTGATTTTTCGCCGGAAAATCAAACGTCGGCTGTTCGCCCCACAGATGCACCGGCGCATTATTTTCTTTACCGCCGCCCACCAGATCGGGATCGGGGAGATTGGGGATGGACAGCATCAAATCCTGCTGCTTTTCTTCCAGCTCGGCAAGCATCGCGTTTTTCGCCTTTGCTTCTTCCGCCAGCTCTTTCATTTCCGCCATCAATGCCGTGGTGTCCTCTCCCGCTTTTTTCATCTGCGGGATCTTCTTGGACGCTGCGTTCTGCTGCGCCCGCAGTCCTTCCGCCTGTGCGGTGACCGCGCGGCGTTGTTCATCGATCGCCAAGATCTCGTCAATCACGCCGTCAAGATCCATTTCGCGCTTCTTGACGGCGGCTTTGACCGCATCCGGGTTGCTTCTGACCAATTTGATGTCTACCATGACTGTTCCTCTTCTCTTTATAGTATAAATATAATAATAATCAATCGCCTGCCAGCGTTTTGGCGAGCGATCGCAGATCGTCCTCGTCAAAATACTCGATCACCAGTTTCCCGCCCTTTTTGCCGGGCGCGACCTGCACTTTGCGCCCCATTTGCTCGGAAAGGGAAAGTGCCACTTCATCCTGAAACCGCGCTTTAAACCGCCGTGTGACCGTCGGCTGCACCGGGGTGAGCAGCGTTTTGACGAGACGCTCCGTTTCGCGCACCGACAGATCCTTGGCGGTGATCTCTTTGGCAAGGGAAAGCTGCTGTTTTTCATTGCCGAGCGGCAGCAGCGCGCGGGCGTGTCCCGCCGAGAGCGTACCGCTTGCGACCATATCGGCAACGCTTTGCGGCAGTGACAGCAGACGCAAAGCATTCGCGACCGCCGGACGGGATTTTCCCACTGCCGATGCGGTTTCCTCCTGCGTCAATCCGTACTGCTCCATCAGCGTGCGGTATCCCATCGCTTCTTCCAGCGGATTTAGGTCTTCACGCTGCAGGTTTTCGATCAGTGCCAATTCCGCGGTCTCCCGGTCGGACAGATCGCGGATCACCACCGGCACATCGGTAAGTCCCGCCAGCTTTGCCGCCCGAAAGCGGCGTTCGCCTGCGACGATTTGATAATGCCCGTCCGGCATCGGCCGCACAAGAAGCGGCTGCAGCACGCCATGTTTTTCAATAGACGACGCCAGTTCCGACAACGCCTCGTCGTCAAAACTGCGGCGCGGCTGATCGGGATTCGGCGCGATGTCGAGCAGCCGCAGCGTCACGGTTTTCGCACCGTCCTCGGTGCTGTTTTCACTGAGCAGCGCATCCAGCCCTCTGCCGAGTCCGCCTTTTTTCAATGCCATGCGGCTCGCCTCCTTATCGATTTTGTTTGATCATCTCTTTTGCCACCTCATCGTAGGCTTTTGCGCCGCGTGAGGAGCGGTCGTAATAGCTGATAGGACGTCCAAACCCGGGGGCTTCCGCCAGCCGCACTGAACGGGGGATCGGCGTGCTGTACACCTTACGCGGAAAATACTTTTTCACTTCCGCGACCACCTGCTGCGTCAAGTTCAGACGGCTGTCATACATCGTGAGCAGCACGCCTTCCATATCCAGCCGCGGGTTATAGGTGCGGCGCACGCGCCGCACGGTATCCATCAACTGCGCCAACCCCTCCAAAGCGTAATATTCGCACTGGATAGGCACAAGAAGCGTGTCCGCCGCGCACAAGGCGTTGAGCGTCAGCAACCCCAACGCCGGGGGGCAGTCGATAAGCAGAAAATCATATTGCGGGCGCAGCGCGGCAAGTGCCGCTTTAAGGCGATTTTCCCGCCTCGGCAGTTCGATCAGTTCGATCTCCGCCCCGGCGAGCCCCAGCCCCGCTTTGAGCAGCCACAGATTTTGAAACGCCGTTTTCACGACCGCTTCTTCGGGTTTGGCTTGCCCGATCAGCAGGTCATAGACCGTTTTGCCCTGCCGTTTGTCCTGTCCGACGCCGCTCGTCGCATTGCCCTGCGGATCAAGATCTATGAGCAGGCACTTTTTACCGTTTTGCCCGAGTGCCGCCGCGAGATTGACGGTGGACGTGGTTTTCCCGACGCCGCCTTTTTGGTTGACCACGGCGATGATCTTACCCATCACACCGCCTCCT
>JAFTBJ010000020.1 GCA_017455295.1 Clostridia bacterium | reverse complement strand
GGACGACCGCGACACGCGGGGATTGACTTCAATCACCGCATATTCAAAGCTGTCGGGGTGCAGGGCAAACTGGCAGTTGCACCCGCCCTCCACCTTCAGCTCGGAGATGATGTTGAGGGCTGCCGAGCGCAGCATTTGATATTCTTTATCCGATAAGGTCACCGCCGGAGCGATGACAATGCTGTCGCCGGTGTGCACGCCGACCGGATCGAAGTTTTCCATGCTGCAGACGGTAATCACGTTGCCCACGCTGTCCCGCATCACTTCAAACTCAATTTCTTTCCAACCGGCAATACATTTCTCGATCAGCACCTGCGTGATGGGTGACAAACGAAGGCCGTTTGTCGCGATTTCGTGCAGCTGCTCTTTATCGTCTGCAATGCCGCCCCCACTGCCACCGAGCGTGAATGCCGGGCGGACAATAACGGGATAGCCTATCTCATCGGCAAAACTAAGCGCATCGTCGACGGTGGTCACCACTTTGGAAGGAATGACCGGCTGGCCGATGGCTTCCATTGTATCTTTGAACATCTGGCGGTCTTCCGCTTTGTCAATCGTGACGGGATCCGCCCCGAGCAGCTGCACGCCGTGCGCATCCAAAAATCCTTCCTTGGCAAGCTGCATCGACAAGGTCAAGCCTGTCTGTCCGCCGAGCGTGGACAGCAAACTGTCCGGCCGCTCTTTTTCAATGATCCGTTTGACCGTGTCGAGGGTCAGCGGTTCGATATAAATTTTATCGGCGATCGCCTTATCAGTCATGATGGTAGCCGGATTGGAGTTGACCAAAATGACTTCCAACCCTTCTACTTTCAAGGCACGACAGGCCTGTGTGCCTGCATAGTCGAATTCGGCAGCCTGGCCGATCACGATTGGGCCGGAGCCGATCACCATGACGCGATGAATCTGCGGATTGAGTGGCATCAGCGATCGCCTCCTTGCATGTTCTGAATAAATCGATCAAAGAGAAACGACGTATCCAGCGGGCCTGCGGAGGCTTCGGGATGGAACTGCACAGAAAAGGCATTTTCGCTGTCATAGGAAACCCCTTCACAGGTGCCGTCGTTTGCATTGACAAAACTGACGGCAGCACCCTGCGGCAGGCTTTCGCCCACTACCGCGTAGCCATGATTTTGGCTGGTAATATATACCCGACCGGTCGCACATTCGGTGGCCGGTTGATTGGCGCCGCGATGGCCGTATTTCAATTTGATCGTCGCGCCGCCGTGCGCCAGTGCCAGCAGCTGATGTCCAAGGCAGATGCCGAATGTCGGGATCCGGTGCGGCAAAAGCAAACGAAGCTGCTCGATCACCTCCACATTCTCAGCCGGATCGCCGGGGCCGTTGGAAAGCATCAGGCCATCCGGATCCAAAGCGAGAATGCGCTTAGCCGTTGTGTTTGAAGGCACCACCGTCACGCGGCAGCCGCGTTTGACCAGTTCTCTGGCAATGTTTTTCTTGGCACCGAAATCCCAGAGCACCACGTTGGCCACCGGGTCACTGTCCGGCGTCAATGTATATTCCGCATCGGTCCCCACCGAAGCAACGGCATGCTCGACGGAATACTGTTTCAATTCCCGCAAAATGGCGGCCAAATCATCAGTCGATGCGGCGATCTTTGCATTCATCACGCCCGCTTCCCGCACGATCCGCGTGAGCGCACGCGTGTCAATTCCGCACAACCCCGGGATCCCTTGCTGCTTCAAATAGCGATCCAGCTCACCTTCAGACCGGAAATTGGACGGGGCGTCGCACACATCGCGCACGATATAGCCGCTCAGCGCCGGTGCTTTGCTTTCAAAATCCGCCGGGATGACGCCGTAGTTTCCGATCAGTGGAAACGTCTGCACAACGATCTGACCGTAATAGCTGGGATCTGTCAACGTCTCCAGATAGCCGGTCATCGCCGTGGTAAAGACAATCTCACCGACCACCTCTTTTTCCGCGCCGAAAAAGCGGCCGGTAAACACCTTGCCGTTTTCGAGCACCAGATATGCGGTGCGTTCACTCATCGCTTTCCCATCCTTTATGCCATGTGCCGGAGCTTTTGCCCGGGCAGGCCAAAATTCATCAATTTAACAGTATACTATAAAATCGGCAAACGGTCAATGAAAACCGCTGGAATATTTTGAAAAATCTGCAAAATTCCGCAATTGCCGTCAAAAGCGCGGTTAGAACCACTCAAAAGTGTTTGACAACCCCAACATTTTCGCGTATACTGTTGCTTGTGAGCACAGCAAAGGCGCTGCGGATATTCTACGTCCTAAGCCCTTTTTCTAAAGGGCTTAGGACGTTTTTTACGCAGAGAAGCTGTAAGGAGAGTCGATGATATGAACAATATTCCAAGTCTGTTTGGCAGTATGGTTTTCAGCGATACCGTCATGAAAGAGCGGCTGCCGGAAGACACCTATGCTGCGTTAAAACGCACCATGGAAGCCGGCAAACATCTGGATCCCTCCATTGCCGACGTCGTGGCCGCTGCGATGAAAGACTGGGCGATCGAAAAAGGCGCCACTCATTTTACTCATTGGTTCCAGCCGATGACCGGGGTCACCGCCGAAAAGCACGACAGCTTCATCTCCCCCGATCAAGACGGCGGCGTTATCATGGAGTTTTCCGGCAAAGAGCTCGTCAAAGGCGAACCGGACGCCAGCTCCTTCCCTTCGGGCGGTCTGCGCGCGACTTTTGAAGCGCGCGGCTACACCGCATGGGATCCGACGTCTTATGCTTTTATCAAGGACGACACGCTCTGCATTCCCACCGCGTTTTGCTCTTTTAGCGGTGAAGCGCTCGACAAAAAAACGCCGCTCTTACGCTCGATGGAAGCCATCAATCGCGAGGCGCGGCGCGTACTGCGGCTGTTTGGCCACGAAAATGTGAAAATGGTCAAAACGACCGTCGGCGCCGAGCAGGAGTATTTTCTCATTGATGAAAAGCTGTATGCGAAGCGGAAAGACATGATCTACACCGGGCGCACGCTGGTAGGGGCCAAGCCGCCGAAAGGTCAGGAGCTGGAAGATCACTATTTCGGCTCGATCAAACCTCGCGTGATGGCGTTCATGCACGATTTGGACGAGGAACTTTGGAAACTCGGCGTACTGGCTAAAACCGAACACAACGAAGCGGCACCCGCCCAGCATGAACTAGCGCCGATCTATACCACCACGAACATCGCGACCGACCAAAATCAGTTGACGATGGAGATGATGAAAAAGGTAGCCGCCCGGCATGGGATGGTATGTCTGCTACACGAAAAGCCGTTCAAAGGGGTCAACGGCAGCGGTAAGCACAACAACTGGTCACTCTCCACCGATACCGGGATCAACCTGCTGGAGCCCGGCCATTCGCCGCATGATAATGCGCAATTTCTTTTGTTCCTCTGCGCTGTGATCAAAGCGGTGGACGAGCACCAGGATCTGCTGCGCCTGACGGTCGCCAGCGCCGGCAACGATCATCGCCTCGGCGCGGCCGAGGCGCCGCCCGCCATCGTCTCGATGTTCCTCGGCGACGAGCTGACCGAGATCCTGCGATCCATTGAAGAAGGCTCGGCGTATGACGGCAAGGAAAAAGTGCTGATGAAAGTCGGCGTGCACACCCTCCCGCGATTCCCGAAGGACACCACCGACCGCAACCGCACTTCGCCTTTTGCTTTCACCGGCAACAAATTTGAGTTTCGGATGCCCGGCTCCACCCTTTCGATTGCAGGGCCAAACATCATTTTGAACACCATTGTGGCGGACGAACTGTCGCAGTTTGCCGACGCTTTGGAACACGCCGTCGATTTCAACACGACGCTGCAAGAGCTGATTGTCAAGACGATCAAAGACCATAAGCGTATTATTTTCAACGGCAACGGCTACGACGATGCATGGGTCGAAGAAGCCCAAAAGCGCGGATTGCTCAATCTGCCCGGCACACCGGACTGCCTGCCTTATTTCAAGAGCGAGGAAAACGTCACGCTGTTTGAAAAGCACCGAGTGTTCACGAGAAGTGAAGTGATCTCCCGCACCGAGCTGCTACTCGACAATTATGCAAAGGTGATCCGCATCGAAGCGCTCACCCTGATCGGGATGATCCACAAAGACATCCTGCCGGCAGCCGGTTCTTATGCCAAAGAACTGGCGGACACGATCAATGCGATTCGAGCGGCCGCGCCAACTGCAGATGTGGCAGGTGAAGAAGCGCATCTTCTCACCCTGACCGATCACATCACCTCGCTTTACAAAAAGCTGGCCGTTCTGGAAAACAGCCTGCCTCAAACCAATTCTCTTGAAAGCGTTGAAGCGCTCGCCATGTATTACAAAGATCATGTACTCACCGCGATGGAAGATCTGCGCACAACCGTCGACGCTACAGAGCTCATCGTCGATCGCCGCTTCTGGCCGTATCCCACCTACGGCGACTTGTTGTTCAGTGTCAAATAAAGCACTCAAAAAGGACGCCGTTAAGGACGCCGTTTTCGATTGGTCGAAAACGGCGTCCTTTTTGCAAGAGTAAAACCACGCGTTAGACGCGTGGTTCGGGAAAGCCTAAGGCGATGAGGAAGAAATAAAAACTCCTTTGTTGTATAATGGAAGTGCGGTCTGCCAACTGCACAAAAAACAACAAAGGAGGACATTCATC
>JAFTBJ010000019.1 GCA_017455295.1 Clostridia bacterium | reverse complement strand
GTTGAAAAAGAACGCATCGCCAGAGAGCGCGCGAAAGAACGCGAGCGGATTGCCCGCGAAAAAGCGCTGGCTGCCGAAAAAGAGCGGATCGCCCGCGAGAAGGCAAAAGAGCGCGAGCGCGCCGCCAAAGCGAAAGCGGCAGCGCTCGAGAAAGAGCGCATCGCGAAACTCCGCGCCAAAGAGCGTGAGCGCGCGGCAAAAGCCAAAGCGCTGGCCGCTGAAAAAGAGCGGATCGCCCGCGAAAAGGCGAAAGAGCGCGAGCGGTTGCTGCGCGAAAAAGCGAAGGCCGCCGGAAAGCCAGCCACCAGATCGACGGCAAAATCGGAGCCTGAAGCTGCTCCCGAAACCACCGATACCGAACCGACCGCCTAATATCAAACGGAGGGGTTTGATTGAAAACGCTGAAAAAGATCGCAAGCGTATGCGGTACGATCCTATTGATTGTGGTGGTTATCCTTGTGATCGGGATAACGATGATGGGGTTCTTTGCCCGTATTCATAGCAACGGGCAGACGCTGACACTTTTCGACTATAGCTTTGGTCGTGTGGTCTCTGGCAGTATGGAACCTGAGATTCCAACCGGCAGTTTTATCCTGAGCCGGAAAACGCCGGCGGAAGAACTGGCAGTTGGCGATGTGATCCTGTTTTATTCGGATGATCCCGACATTCCGAGCGGCCTGCCGGTAGCTCATCGCATCGTGCAGGTGCAAATTGCCGGGGGTCAATATGAGTTTGAAACCAAAGGCGACGCCAACAAGGTGCAGGATCAGTATCCTGCGCGCGCGGAAAACGTGATCGGAAAGGTGATTGGTTGGTCGCCGCTGCTTGGCACCATCGTCGGGTATACGCAGTCGTCCTGGCTGTTTTTGATTATCGTATTTGTGTGTGCGATCTTGTTTTTCTTCAGCGTCAAGACCGTCATCCGCGAAGTCAAAAAAGCACGCGGATAGGGGAGCCTGCACCACCCCCCAGCGTGTCCGTAGGGGCCGATTCCATATCGGCCCGCCCGCACCCGTTGTCATTCTGATCGTTAGCGAAGGATCCCGTGTGGCAGCGAACCTACTTGTCATCCTGAGCAAGCGTCCGCAAGGACGCGCCGTCGAAGGATCCCCTGTGGCGGCGAACCAATCGGAGATTCTTCGACTCCGCGCTCCGTGCTTCGCTCAGAATGACATACTATCCGCCCTACACCAACGAATCCATTCCACAAACCACCCGCGATAATGTTGTCGCACTGGATTATACATTTTCCCTGAAGGAGGTGATCGCTCATGCAGAAGCTCGGCATCTGGAAACGACCTGTCGGCCGCATCCTGGTTACGCTGCTTTTATCGGCGGCTTTGCTGCTGATGCTGCTGCCGGGCGGTCTCTTCGTTTTTGCGGCGGATGTCAGCACAATCGACGCATTCAAATCCAATATTGAAGGCGGCACCGCTGTCCGCTTGACAGCGGATATTGACGGCAGCTCGCTTTCCACGTCCATCACCTTGAGCAGTAATATCACGGTGAACGGCAACGGCCATGTGATCTACGGTTTGACAAAACCGCTATTTGCCACAATTTCAAGCGGCACGGTGCAAAATCTCGGCGTGATGGGCGCCGTCACCAGCAGTTCCGGCAATGTCGGATTGCTTGCAAACAGCCTATCGGGCGGCACGGTGACCGGCTGCTTCTCGCAGGGAACGCTTTCCAACAGCGCGGCGGTGCATGCCGGTGGCCTGATCGGCACGATGACCGGCGGCACGGTGGAGAAATCCTTTGCCTGCGTGACGATCAGCAACACCAGCACCGGCACATCTTGCTATGTCGGCGGCCTTATTGGTCGCTGCAGCGCCGGTACCATCACGAATTGCTACAGCTCCGGCAGTATCATCAATACGATCTCCGGCGGCGCGCGTTCTCCGGCTGCCAACATTGCCGGTCTTGCCAATAAATACGGCTCGACCCCGGTGATCAGCAACACCTATTCCGCTTGCCAGATCCGCAACCCGAGCCCCACGGCCTATCCGTCCGGGGTGAATGGGCTTTATGATAATCAGCTCAGCGTGCTGCGTGAAAGCGTTTGCAGTGACTTTAATAATCCGCAATCCAGTATTACCCTGAATATGGGTTTGAAAACCGTCGACTTGATGAATACGACGGCGCTCGGCAGCGAATTTGTCGTGACCGGCACCTGCTATCCGCGACTCAAAGGCTTCACGGCGTCCGCTTGGAGTGAAAAAGCGATGGCGGCGGTACGTGTTTCCACGGCGGCGGCGATTCTGACCGATCGCAATACGCGCCTCGAACCGACCGGGACAAACTTTTTCTCCCGCGCCGACTATATGACCCGTGATTTCTATGCCGATCGTACAAACGATACCGGCCTTGTGTGGACGCTTTCGGGCACCAATGCCACGAATGTGACGCAATACGATTCCGTGCCGCTTACATCGGCTGCGCTTGCCAGTACCGTGCGTTCGGCGTCCGCTCCCGATCTTGTCCGAGCACGTCTCACGGCGTCCGCCAACAGCACCGTGATCATGACGGTGGCGGAAGGAACGGTCAGCCGCAATATCCAGATCCGCATGTATAGCTCCAATCCGTATTTCAACGGCGGCAACGGTACGTCAAGCAATTATTATAAGGTCAACACCTATACGCGGCTTTCCAATGTGCGGTATTATGCCCGACTCGGCTACTGTTACTATCAACTGACGGCAAATATCAGTTCCAGCCTGACTTCCTTTGCGCCGATCGAAGACTTTGGCGGTTATTTCGACGGCAATGGGAAAACGCTGTCCGGACTTACGGTGACGCGCGTCAACAACGGCGTCTATAATTCCACCGGCGCGGGGCTTTTTGCCACGGTGCGCAAAGATCCAAACGCCACCACCGCAACGACCATTACGAACTTCACCATTTCCACCACCGGCACGTTTGGTACCACCGGCAATGTGTATGCCGGTGTGCTGGCCGGTACGGTGGCGAGCAATAACACGTCTTACCGCACGGTGGTCAGTAACATCACCGTGACCGGCGCCGGGAAAACGGTGCAGGCGTCGGCTTATGCCGGCGGTTTGATCGGTTATACTAGATATGCCACACTCAGCAATATCACCTATTCCGGCAATACCACTGTGAAAACGGAGAGTACGACCTCCGCCGGCGGCCTTGTGGGATATATGGACAATTCATCGATCGACACGGCAACCTTGTCCGATACACGCACGATCACAACCAAAACAACGCAGGCGGGCGGCGTCGCCGGGTATGCCACTGCGTCGACGATCAGCAATATCACGATATCCGGCACAACGAATGCCACGGCAACTCAGTACGCCGGCGGCCTCATCGGGTATGCCCGTAATGCAACGAGCGTGTCGAATGTGATCATCACCGGCACCAATACGGTCACGGCAACGACAAGCGGTTACGCGGGCGGCCTGATCGGCTATGCCTACGGCACCTCGGCGTCGGTGCCGATGACGGTCACGGGCGCTTATATTTCCGGCAATAATACGATCACCACCACTACGTACGGCGGCGGCTTGATCGGCTATGCTTATTATGCGAATGTTACCGATTGCCTTGTCAGCGCGGACGTGACCGCGTCCACAACGGCGGGGTATGCGGGCGGTCTGTGCGGCGCATTCAACTATAACAACCTGACCCGCTGTGGCGTGACCGGCATTGTGACCGGCAAACAGCAGCTCGGCGGTCTTGTCGGACGAACGCTGAATTCGCCGACCATTACCAACTGCTATTCAACGGCGGTCGTCTATTCCACCGCGTCAACGAGTACAGTTGGCGGCCTTGTCGGTAACAACACGGCAACCATCACCAATTCCTATTATGCGGGCGGCTTGCAGATAGCCGGCGACACCAGCGTCGGCTATCTCGTCGGCACCGGTACGGCGCCGGGTGCG
This sequence comes from Clostridia bacterium, assembly GCA_017455295.1. Lineage (GTDB taxonomy): Bacteria > Bacillota > Clostridia > Oscillospirales > Acutalibacteraceae > RGIG1959. The sequence goes on along the minus strand of JAFTBJ010000019.1, from coordinate 6,727 downwards.
GCGTGCTACTATAATAGCGATGTGTTCCCGCAGACGGTGACGGCAGGCGGCGGCACCGCTATGACCACCGCGCAGCTGTCAGGCGGCAGCAACCCCGGTTCCTTTGCAACCGGCACAAACGGCTGGGCGTTTACATCCGGCAAATATCCGCAGCTCACCAATTTCATCAGCCACAGCACCGAAGTGGTGAAACGTCTGTCGGCGCTGTCGGTGCATCCGGTGTATTATCAACAGTATTGGAACAGCGGCAAGTCACAGAATATGACCACCGGCTGGTTTGTATCGTCGGCATACGGTTCCGAAGCGTTGTCGTCGTACGATCGTTACAATACGTCGATGGATACCATCACGTTTAACAATTCGGCTGTCAGTGGCAAGATCCTGTTTAAAGCGGATAGTGTCAATGATCTGTCTTTGATGAAGATTACCGATCAGGACGGCAGCATCCGGGTTTCCGGCGTCAATCGTTCCTCGATGATTACGCTGACCTATACCTTTGTTAAGGCAAGTGGCGTATCGAGCAATGTGACGGGTATGTTGGAAATTCGTTACAGCGATAACAATTCCGGCACGGCGGGCCTTGCGACCGACGGCGGCTTCCAAATGCGGGAGACCACCGGCGGCACGGCAAAAACGCTCTTTGATATCCCGTCCGGCTCCAAACTGAAGGTGGATGCGGTGTTGCCGGCAGGGTATAAGATTGCAAGCGTGTCGGACGGCACCAATACCGTCACAAGCAAAACAAACGGTTACTTTGAATTGACTCCGACCTATACGTCGGATGTGGCCTTGACCATTACCGTCACGACGGACGACACTTGGGGTGTGCACCGTGTGATCGTGTAAGTCAACAGGTAGATTCAAAATATAAGCGGAAAGGAGGGACGCCAAAATGGGCAAAGCCGGAAAGGCAAATAAGCGCAAGCGCATGGCCAAAATGCAAAAGCAAAGCCGGAAGCAGAATCGGCAGCATAAAAGCTGTGCGGTAAAGCCGATTGCGGAAGCAGAGGCCTTGACCGAGATCGTTGAACCCGCGGATGTGGTCGACACGTCGGTGGAGTCAATCGCACCGGTCGCACCGGCCGCACCGGCCGAAACGCCGGTGGAAACTGTGATGCCGGAAGAACCCGATGAAATTGCCTCGATGCTCGAGCAGATCGAGCAGCAGCTGGCGTCCCTGAATCCGTTCGATGAGCAGTCGGAAGAGGAGTCGGATGAAGCGGCAGTGCTGCCTGTGAAGGCGCCTCGAGAAGTCGTGCTGTGCCCCGCGTCCTGGAATGTCCTCTCCGAATCGCCGGAGTGTCTCTACGATAAAGAAATGCGCCTGCTGGTTGCGCCGCCTCGCCGCGCTGTACATACTTTGAGGACCCACAAGCAGCTTCTCTGGTATGCCGCCGCGATGGCGCTGTCGCTCACGGCGCTTATCACATCGGTCGGCGCGTGGTTTGCCGATTCATTGCAGGCGCGGCTGAGTACGATGGAACTGCAATCCATGTATGTTGGTTGGGATTTGGATGACGGGGTAGGCACCGGACATTCCGATACGATCGTTCTTCCCTGCGCGACGAAGATCAATGATACGACAGCCGCGTTATTCAATGGTGAGGCCGCCGTGCTCAAGACCTATACGATTGATATGGGCGAAGCGCCGGATACACAAGTTAAGATTTCTGTCAGCGGTCAAACCAATGGACTTCTTGCCTATGTCTGTGATGCTGAAACGGTGTCGAACGCGTATAACGAGGTGCGGACTAAGCTTTCAAATGCGGGAACCAACTGGACCTACAGCGATATGAAAACAAAACTTGCGACCATCAACAACCGCGCCGTCGGTACGCGCACAGGCGATGAAATCAAAGTCACGGTGCTCTATTGGGTGGAATACGATCAGCGTTCGGCAAGCGGTAAACTCAACCCGACGGGGGCTGCAAATTCCTATTGGAATTCGGAGACGGCGACAGCCGATCAATATCGCATCACGCTGCAATTCTCCCGTGCGGAAGGGGGCGGATCGTGATGAAGAAACTGATGAACAATCTGCCGTTTCGCATCACGCTGCTCAGTGCCATCGCTTTGTTGATGGCAATCGCCGTGTTCCTTTGGGGCATGACGATCGGCGCCTGGTTTACGCCGGTGCGGAATTTGGATCAAAACGCTCAGCTCACCAGCTTTGCCGTGACGGTGCAATATTCCACGAACAGCGGCAGTAGCTATTCGGACTATACAGCGGGTACGGCAATCCCAATCACGACAAGCAATGTGAATAATGTGCGGGTCAAGGTATATTATCAGGGCATCAGTGCCGCCTATCTGCGCGTAAAAGTGTATGGTGGGTTCTATAACAATGCCTTCGACGATCATCCCCGTTTGCCGTTGCCTGATTATTTCTGGCGGCTGAGCGGTACCAATTGGGTGCAGAAGAACAATGCAACCTATGGTGATTACGCCTATTACAAAACGCGGTTTGAAAATGCGCAATCCGCAACGGCATTGAACGCGCTGACGTTGTCCGCCGATATAAGCGCGCTCGGCACAGTTGATACTGTCCAACCGCTCACCGGCGAGTTATATATCGTTGTTGATGCGGTGCAGCCGGATCGCTATCCGGCGCTGTGGGGGATCAACGAGATCCCGACAAGCTGAATGGCCATCAAAAAAGCGGAGCAGTTCAATTTGAACTGCTCCGCTTTTTTCAATTTTGGTTTGATAGGAGTTTATTTTGCAAAAATGAAGGAATCGTCCGCTTTGACCGGCGTTCCTTCGGAGGCCGCTTTGACGATGAATTTGACATGACTCTCATCCTCGGAAGGCCGAACCTCGATCGTCAGCGAGCCGCCGTTTTCGTTCGTCAAATCTCCAGAAAGTACGATACCGTCTTTGATGACTGCGCCGACATAGCTTTGCGCTTCGTCAGCCGCAAACGCCACGACAAGATGATCGTCTTCCACCGAGATATCCAGTTGATAGCCGGTTTCCGCTTCGGCATAGTGACCGGTGGGGTTCCAAATGGACAGATCCAGTCCTGCGGGGGTGGAGGCCGGCGTGTCGTTGATGGGGGTGATATTGGCGGTCGAACCGGCCGAGTTGCAGGCGGTCAAGCCAATCAGCATTAGGGCGGCCGCGAGGAGTGCAATCAAACGAATTTTCATAAACAACATCCTTTCTCAAAAAACAGCATATCGTCCATCAAAAAAATACTACCACAACTCGGCGATTCTTGCAAGATAAAAGCATGCTTTTGTGATGAATTTTTTGTGAAGGCAGAATGGTGTTTGCCCGTGGTTTGCCGCACTCTCCCGCCCAAACGCACAATTATTCTCTCAAAAAATTGGTAAATTTGCGTATTGCACCGGGATTGGCTGTTTTGTATAATATAAGGGGGCATTTGGAGCCCAAATTTTGTGGATTTGAGAGGGCCGTACAATGAAAATAAATCGCATGTTATCCACCTTGCTGGCACTTGTTGTATTGCTGACCGCGACGTTTGGCGTCGCGGCTCCGACGGTGGGCGCCGATGATACTATCACAACGATACAGGTGCGCCAGGTGCTTTGCTCCATCGTGGAAGATTCGCCGCTTCCGACTTCGCTCGCCGCGATCGCTGATTGCGACGGCAGCGGGCGGGTCGATACGACCGACGTCCGCATCCTGCTGGATGTGATCGTCAACGGCGGCGAGCTGCCGACCCCGAACCAGAAATCCGGCTTCCGCATGTCCGGTATTGCGGATATGAGCGACGCGAACGGCACGCGCTCCTATGACATGCAGGCGCCGTATACCGACACCTATACGTTCACAGGTACAAACGTGACCTCGATGACCTTGACCTATAACGACAATGCGGTGGCCAGCGGCAGTACGTCGATCAGCGCCAGTCTCACAAAGGGCCGCGTGTATACGCTGACCGTCAAAACGCGCAGCCGCAACATGAGCTTCTCCATCGACACGGTCGCGCAAAACCATCGTGTGACGCTGCCTTATGACGTGGGCACACCCGCCAGCACCAGCGGCGTGTCGCTGTATAACGCCACTAACTATACGCTGGCTGCGGCGCCGGTCAACTATCAGAAACGGGCGGGCGGCACCTATATCTTCTGCAACAACCCGGAGCATATCACCTCGACCTATATCAACAAAGCGTTTATGCGCAACCGGGACTTGACGGGGGACGTGTTCCTCGCAATGGAATATTTGAATGAAGCCGGACAAACGCTTTATCTCGGCTATCAGCTCAAAAATGAGGGCTCCTCGGACGTCTATGTAACCGTCACCAATATCGGGTATCAAACGACCGGTACGTGGTATGGGCAGCAAGCGTGGTGTGATTATTATAACACCGCCTTCCAGCTTCCGGACGACTTTTCTCCTTCGTCTGCAAAATATACGAACTATCATTCCTATACCAACTACACGCCGCGCATCTTCCAGCCGGTGACCTATCGCATTCCGGCCGGCAAATATATCTATGTCATCGGCGGCACGTCGTCGGATGCGTATAACAGCACCAATGTCGGCAGTACGGCGAACAAAGCGATCGCACGCGGCGACTGCGCGACCGGCAACGTGAAGTTCTCGGTTTATGGCGGCAGCGTGACCGGCACGATGTACGCTTATACGAACTCGTATTACGTCACCCGCAACCCGGCGGCGACCGGCTATGTCGTCGATACCTCGCCTTATAAATCGTACAGCCAGTACAGTGGTTGCAACGATCACGCGGGCGTGATCGACAACTATATGAGCTGGACGTTCAACGACCATGTCGGCAACGGCATGATGCCGGTGTCGATCACCAATCGCTATGCAAACAGCGTGCCCGAGAAAACGACGCCGTATGCGGCGTATGACTTCCAGTCGCATACCACGTCGCGGTCGTATAACTGGTATACGCACATTTCACCACAAGAACAGCATGCGGCTGCCGGTACGGATATGCTTGATTTCCATTGTACCGATCGCAGCGGCAACCCGGTCACGGTGGATATCGAACATGCGGACGGCGGCGGGTATTATCCCAACTTCGGCAACTGGATGGTCGAGTATCAGGATCATTTCACCCTTGTCAATCAGGGCAACAACACCCGCACCGTGTATTTCAACTATAAAGATTTTGGATCGCTTGCGGTGATGGCGCGGGATAACGATGGCAATGTGCTGGAAGCCAAATTGACCACCGGTAGGGCGGAAGCCTCCACGAGTTATGTGTATTCGCTCACAGTACCGGCGCACAGCGTCAAGCAGGTTACGATCCAGTATCTGCTGGTCGGCAACTCCTACGGCACGGTCATCCATTCGGCGTCAATCGAATAAATAATCGGCATAAAAGGGCTGCCGCAAATTCGGAGCAATCGGGTTTGCGGCAGTTTGCTCTTATATGATCCGCTAAAAATTCTGTATTTGGCGGAATTGCGTTTGAAGGCAATATTTGGTATACTGAAAACAAGGAGGCGACGGCCTGTGAGGGAAGACAACAACGATTTGCAAAGTATGCAGCATCGATGCCGGGAGGCCCACATGCCGACGCCGGAAGAAGTGATAGAGGATAAGCGAAATTTTTTGCGGTTGCTGCGCCGTCAGATACAGCTTGACCCCGCTGCCGATATGCTTCCGTATTGGCGCTTTGCCGTGGGATTTTGGCGGTACGGCGTGATAGAAGAAACGGAAGTGGAGCATGCGCGGGAGCTCGTGAAAAAGCGGCTGCGGGATATCGCGGTCGAGGAACGGGCGCAACAGCTATCTTGCATATTGATGTATGAAGAGCCGGACCACGTGGACGGGTGGAGGCAACTGGTTCCGGACGAGGTTTGGGCAATACTGTTGCGTGAATGGGAAGGACGTCCCACCGTCGGTAAAATTTCGCCGGAGTGTTCGCCGCCTCCGTATTTTGATTTGCTTTTGGAAACCGCACGGCTGGATTTGCAACATGCGGGGGACGGGGATTGGCAGGCGATCGCGTTAAAAACGGAAGAAGGCCTGTTTCATAAAGTGTTCCCATTTGACGCGCATCACCAGGAGAATGCTCAAAGCTTGGAACAGGACCTGCGGCGGGAAGGCAAAACCCATGTGCAGGCGATCGTGTGCTTGATGCCGGACAGTACGCCCTCTGTGCCGAGCTTTGCGATGCGGGATATGCTGAATCACTTGCAGGAGGGCAACTACGCGGCCCTTATACTTGTGCAAGTCGTGGATGACTATGCCGCCGTACCGCTGCTGGCAACGTATTAAAATATCAAAAACCCGCGATGCGAAAACTTTTTTCACATCGCGGGTTTTGCTGTATCCATCATTTGCCGCCCATCGTCAGCACCATGACACTCATTTCTCATTTTTTCTGAGGGATAAAGGCAGAACAATGTTGGAAACCGGAGAGATAATAGGACATGATGTCCCACATCGTGCCGCGCAAACCGGTAAAAGATTTTTGTTGTTTCGGCGCTGATGTAGATACAGAACTACATGGTGAATAATTTGATTTATTTAGCGCTAAAGTATTAGATAATCAATTTTCGGTAAGCAGTTCTATGAATAACTCAGCTTTGCCTTTCTTGCGTTCAGATAAATTTCTGAATTCTCTAAGAAGTTTAATCTCATCGCTTGTTAATGTCATATCTGTTTGCAGTCGCTTTATATTTGTCCTGCCTGCGAGATAATCAAGACTTACATTGTAGTATTTGGCTAACTCTATCGCGCGTGTGAACGGAAGTTCACGTTCTCCTTTTTCATATTT
>JAFTBJ010000140.1 GCA_017455295.1 Clostridia bacterium | reverse complement strand
TGGTATCGTTCGTCGCATACTCCGAATCGCTGATGACGGGAGGCACGCGATCGTCCACAGCCGAGCTGTAGTCGAGCGTGAAGTTGTCAAAGTAGTACGTCAGCTTCTGGGACACAGAAGGTTTGATGTACATACGCATGATGGAGGGAGAACGGTGGTTCATCTGGAGCGGATCCACCAGGGAGACATAGTTGTAGCCGGAGATGTTCGCCGTCACGTAGACCCATCTGTTCTCGGGGATGTCCGCTTCGGTGCAGGCATTGAGGTTCTTGCCGTTGTACTGCATGTTGATACCGACCTGCGCAGCCTTTTCTTTGGTAGCGCCGCCGAACAGGTTGGCCTGCAGCGCCAGAGAACCGGAGTTCTCTTCGGAGCGGAAGCCGTAAGGCACATAGACCCAGCAACCGAACGCCGTGGCTTTCTTGCCGTTCGCAACATCGCGGAGCACGACGTCGCCGTTCACGTTGCTGATGTTGTACATAACGCAATAGGTCCAGTTGTTGAAGTTGACCTGCGTCATATCGAACGTAAAGCCGAGGGATTTCTCGCCGTTGTGAACCTGACCGCCGTTTTCAGCGCTTGCGATGAACGCGGTCGAAGAAACGTCGGTCGAGATCTGGCCTTTGTTGATCAGCGTGTTCAGACCGTCGCCCACATAACCGAACGGCGTTTCAACGCCATTCGCAAGCTGCCAGTCATACGCATCCTGCTGACCGAGGAAGCCATGGAGATCGTCGTCTTCAAAATCCCACAGGATCTCGGAACCTTTACCGAATTCAATCGAATAGGTATAGGAGGCGCCGGTCGGCACATAGGTCGCCGTGATGACGGTGCCGGTAACCGTCTCATCGGAGGTCGCCGTGAACACCAGCCCGTCCAGCGTACCGCCGTTCGGATCGGAGAAGGTGAAGTTGAAGCTGCTGCCGTCGAGATAGACCGGTGCTTCACCGATATACGAGTTGAAGCTCAAGGTCGTGCTCTTGCCGTAAGGCAGCACGGTCGACGCCTGGGTAAAGCCGAGGGTCGTCGGGTTTGCAACCGTGATGGCTTTTTCGCCGACCACGTTGCCGTTGGAAATCGCCTGAACGGTGACGTCGCCCAATGTACCATTGGAAACGAAGGTGCCGTTCGCAATCGTGCCGAAGCTGTCGTCGGACAGCGCCCAGCTCAGGTCGGCGGGCGTATCCATCGCATAGCCGTGGGTATCGATCGCTTTGGTGTCGAAGGTATAGGTGGTGCCGGGGGCAAACACATCATAGTCGGCCGTGATATCCACGTTGTTCAGCACGCCGGTCGGCGCCACGTTGGACACCACGATCACGGACGATTTGGTGGGACGCTCGGCACCGTCGCAAGGCACGCAGCGGCAAACCAGATCGTCTTCACCGGCACGACGGGTCACGAAGGAAGAGGATCCGCCGCCGTCGCAGTTGGCCGCCCATTTGCAGCCGAGAGCCAGCATGGCTTCGCCTTCTTCATAGTTGCAGAAGCCTTTGGAGTTGTTCGCGCCGCGGCCGTCGTTCATCACGAGAACGAGGGTGCCGTCTTCCTTGACGCCTACCATCGAACGGGCGGCGGATTCGGAGGTGCGCTCTTCGGTCTTGCTGACCAGCTCACCGTCTCTCACGACCATCGCAAAGGACACGCTGATCGCGTGCAGCAGCTCGCCGCTGGCGACACCGGCTTCCATTGCGGCTTTGCTGTAATCGGTCACTTCGCAGGAGATCTCGCCGTTGCGGTTCCACACATACAAAACCGAGCGCGGAGCGCTGGCTCCCGCATAGCCGGACAGGATTTGACCGTTGTATACCAACACGCGGGGAGCGTTATCGGTATAGTCAAGGTCCGTGTTCATCGCACCGACGACCTGATAACCGAGCGTATCATAATACGCCGCGACATTGGTGACGCCTGCCGCCATATAGGCAGAGGAATCTGCGGGGTTAGCCGCCAGTTTGTCGATGTTGTAGTAACCAGGGAGAACCGATACATCCGGGTTCGACGGGTCCATCTCAATAACATGGAGGACCTGTCTGCGCGTACCGGTCGCGTTGTTGAGAACCATTTCGGTCTCGGTCGCAGCACCCGGCACCAGTACGTAATCTTTTTTCGAGATCACGTTGTAGTAGCCGTTGGTTCCGAAGGTATTGCCTTCGTACACGACATTGTCCCAATCCGCAAACGCGGTCATCGGGAGTATCGTCAGCAGCATCGCTACCGCCAGAACCAGGGCTGCCACTTTGGAAAGTGCGCTGTGTTTCATACTTCCTTCTCCTTTTTGAAAAATTTCTTATATCAGCGCCTTAGGGCGTTAATATACAACCTGATATTATGCGGTCGGTGTGATCCGCCGGACGCCGCCACCGGGCAGGCGTTCATAATAGTCGGTATAGGGACGATCCAAATCGCAGATCTCATAATAGTGATGCCCCACCTGTTGATCTTTCGGCAGATCGGCGCGCCAGTCGCCGTATTTTTGGGTGAGGTACTCGTCGTACTGCTCGGGAACTCGCACCCGCAAGCCTTCAAACATCGCGTCGGCGCCGGCGCCGTACTGCGCGCGGGGCGCGTACTCCTTCGTCCCCTGCCAGTTGCCGTGATTACAAATGGTATCGGCCTGATCGGTCGGGTAGGACGCGATCAAGGCTTCATACTTTTGCAGGATGGCCGCCGTGCGCTTCGGCACGCCGATAAGCTTTTCCAGCCGAAACAGCAACTGAACCGGCAGCGAAGCCGTCTTGCTGATCTCATACGCGCTGAAAAGCTGCAATTTGTATCGCTTTTTTTGCTTTTCAAGTCGCGCGCTCTCACCCGCATCCGCCGGATACCCGTCCAGCGGAAAGATATCGATGTACACGCCCTGGTTCATATCGATCCCGCTGGTCGCTTTCTCGATATACGTCGTGCGACTGTTGCGAATCTTTGCAAAAATATTGGGATAATGCGGGTCGGTTTGATAGGTTTGCAGGAAGTACGGCTTTGGCAGTTCTTTCGCCGCGACGTCACAAAAGCGTTCGTAGTCCGGGCGAAAGAGTCCGATATCCACATCGTCGTCCCACGGGATGAACCCGCCGTATTTCACCGCGCCGAGCGCTGTGCCGCACACCAAAAAATACGGGATCTCATGCCGATCGCACAGCGTCACCGCCGCTTTGAGCATCTCAAATTCCGCTTGCTGCAGTTCGGTCAACCGTCTTCACGCTCCCTCAAACGCGGCTTCATACGCATCCACATACTCGTTGAATTTGGCTTTCATATCAAAGCGCCCGGCATACCGGCGGCAATTTTCCACTGTGAAGCCATAGTCGTCGATCGACTCCACCGCCTGCCGCATCGCCGCCGCGTCATCATAGTCCACCACGATGCCACAGGTCTTGTCCACGCATTCGGGGCTGCCGCCGGTTTGAAACGTCACAACCGGCGTGCCGCAGGCGAGCGATTCGAGATTCACAAGTCCCAGCACCTCTTCCCGGGTGGGGTTAACAAACACATCGGCGGCAGTATAGATCGACGCGAGTTCTTCACGATCCGCCGTGCGGTGGATCGCGATCACGCCGCTTGGCAGCTTGGCGTCTACCGCATCGTTTGTGCCGACCATCACCACTTGATACCGTTCGCTGTCCAGCGTTTTGGCAAGGTCGATCATCACATCGAGGCCTTTTTTGACGCCCCAGCTATACGCGACGCCGAGTACGATTTTTTTGCTGTCCGGGATCCCATGCTGCTGGCGAAAATCACTCGGGGTCGGGCGAAACACCGACAGGTCGATGCCGTTGTAGATCACCTTGACCGGGTACTCTTGCAGGAAGGATTGCCGCACGATGGAGGCCGTCCATTCGGACGGGGCGATCACCGTCAGGTCAAGACCTGAAAACGCCGCTTTTTTGCGTTCATACAGCTGCGGGCTTTTATCCAGCACATAGCTATATTCCCGCCGCTGCGGACAATCGTGGCAACCGGTTTTCCAGCGGTCGCAGCCGATCATCGAAAAATGCGGGCAATAGCCGGTCATTGTCCAGCAATCGTGCGCCGTCAAAAATGTTTTTATACCGCTGTCCTTGAGATATTGCAGCAGCATGCCAAGATGTACGTTATGACCATGGATATTGTGCAGATGCACGATGTCCGGCCGGAACGCCTGCAGCTCCGCGATCAATCGTTTGGTTGCGCCCACGGAATTGAAGCCGTAATTACCCAAAACATGCGAACGCAACGCCTGGATCTTGATGTCCCGGTCACTCATATATTTGACCGCATGCGGATACTCGCTTTGAGCATTCGAATAGAACACACGGCTGTCTATCCCCCGCTGCGCGGCCAGCACCGCGATCCCTTCGCAGATCATTCCGGTGCTGCCTCTGCCGCAGGTGATGTTGATTTGTGCGACCTTCATAGTGCGATTCACTCCCAGAACGCGACATACGGAAAGATCCGCATCACGTCGTTACCATAGATCCCTTTATAAATAAAGTAACCAAAGAAGAACAACGTCATCACGATCTTGGAGACACGCACGACCTGTGCATATTTGGGAGATTGCGCCATATTCACACGCGAGATCGTGATGGGGATAAGCAAAATGTAATAGTAATTGAGGCGCATCGCGATGCTGTTGACCGGCGCCATAAATTGCAGGCAAACCGACAAAAGCAACAGGTTGCGAAGGCCGACGTTTTCTTCATCCATTTTGGATTCGTCCACCACCAAAAAGGAATAGACGGCAAACAGAATGAACAGGATCAGCATCGTATAGCCGCCGGTGTCCGCGACACCGCTGTAACGCTCGAGGTATTTGCCGCCCACCAGCGACACGATCAGCGTATATAGTTGTGAATTGAAAATATAGATCAAGGCCATGATCGGCACGACGATGTACAGTCCTTTGCGCGTGATACGCCAATGGTAGACCGGATACATCATCGCCAAAATGAAAGCGGACGAATGGAAGGTCATCGCCACCGCCACCGTCAAAATGAAAAAGATCAGCTTGCGGTGTTTCGTGCAGTAAAACGCCAGCGGCACCAGCGCCATCGCCAGCGATTGCCGGATGCCGGAAAACATCATCGTAAAGCTGGGCATCAGCATGAACAGTGCGATAACCAAAAGCGACCCTTGCGCTTCCTTGCGATAGAGCGGGATGAACGGCGCCACGCACAGCGCCGCGATCACCACGATAAAAAGCCGCTCTTCGCGTGCGATCATCGCGATGCCTTTGGTCAGCAATACGAATCCCGGTTCGGTGCCGTCGAAGATCTGTTGTACTACCGCAAAATCGGTATTCGCAATCGTATTGAATTTTTCGAGATACCCTTGAAGATCCACGCCGATCTCGGTACTGCGGCAGGCAAGCAGGCCAAACAGCAGAATAAAAAAGCAGGTCAGGATCGCTTTGTTGCGCCGCTCAAAATAATAGAACTGACGCTCCGGGGTACCCGCATGAACGACCCGCTGATTATAAAAGAGAAAGATCACCATCGGGATCGCGATGATAAGCACATAGGGGATCATCGTTCGAAAACCTTTCTTTGCAGCTTAATTCCGGTGCCGCCGAACAAACAAAAGCCGATAGCACCGTTTGACAAAGGAATACAAAGCGCCGTACACGCCATAACCGACATACCCAAACCACCGCCGCATACTCCAACCGGACACGGCGAGCAGTTCTTGTTTGGCGAGCGCCGCACAATCTTTCCGGCGTTCTTTGATTTGCTTATAGGTATAATACTCCATCATGCGTTCGGTCGCTTTCGGATGCTCACGATAGAGCGCACTGATGTGTTTCGTCATCACAAGGCGTTCCGCGTCAAACCGATCGTGCAGCCGTACCGTCGCCTGATTCCCATGCACCCGAATCTTCACCAATACATCGGAAAGGCTGACAAAGCGATAGCCGCGAAACATGATATTCGCCCAATATTCTTCATCCTGCACCGCGCGCAATTCCTCGCTGAACGATCCGCAGGCAGCCAGAATATCCCGATGGATCAGCAATGTGCAGCCGTACAGACTCACTTCTTTGAGCGAGTGCATATTCATCATCTGCTCCGCCGAAAAGACGCCGGAGATCTGCCGCTGCGGCCGGAAAATCGGCTCGCCCGCTTCGTTGACCGAGCAGGGTGTACACCGCACGACGCAGACTTTATCATCCAGCGCCGCGACCGCGTCGATTTGCTTTTGGATCTTATCGGGCGTATACATATCATCATGGCTCAGCCATGAGAACCACTCGCCGCGCATCTGCGCGATCCCATAATTCAAGGCGCTCGAAACGCCGCCGTTTTCTTTGGCAAAATACCGGATCCGGTCGCCGTAGCTTTGCGCGATCCGTTCGGTTGCGCCGTCGTCGGGAGATCCGTCGTTGACGACGATGATCTCGATGTTCGGATAGGTCTGCTGCAAGCAGGAGTCGATCGCATCCTTCAAAAACGGATCACCTTTATAGACCGGGATCACAATGGATACGAGCGGAGCATAAGGATTCATCATCAATCAGTCCTATCAGGATTTTCGATAACTGAGCAATTTTCTCATTGCGCGTGTCAGCAGCAAATAGCGCCCCACCTGCCGCTTTTTGGCGGCGTCAAAAAACATCCGCCAATAGATCGGGCAGCCGCTGTAATCCACATGCGCAAACGCTTCTTTGAAGATCTCACGGCTAAGATAGGCCCGCATCTCCGCTTTGATGGCTGCCGTATCCGGCAGCTTGATCGCGTTGCCGCCGAGCGGGATCACCGCACAGCAGATGCGGCTGTAATAGGCCGCTCGCATGTCGGGGTCATCCCCGTGATCGCGGAGATACTTGTCCATATAATCGATCCACCATTCCCATTTGCCCCACAGATCCGGGCGGAAGGGTTTTGTGACCGATACCGCGGTATTGCGCCGGTAATAATAAAGCGGCTCGTCCACATAACACGCGCGGCTCGCCGCCATCGCCAATTCAATGTTGAACTGCAGGCACTCCGACGGCAGCCGATCGAGGTCGATATACCGAATGTTGTGTTCCTGCACGATCGAGCGACGATACAGCCGCGCCCAAACCGGCGTCAGCCGGTCGAGCTTCGCCGGGTTGTTCATCTTATCGCCCACAAGGCCGATGGTCGCTGTGCGGATCTCCCGCCCATACGCCTCGCCCTCAAAGGTTTGTTCCCCACGAAATGGATGCTTGACCGTGATACCGCTCGTGGCCACGTTGTAGTTAGCGCAAATCACGAGATCGGCGTCGTTCTTTTGGGCCGCCGCCGCCATCTGCTGACACATCGTGTCCTCCAGATAGTCGTCGCTGTCCACAAACAAAATATAGTCGCCGCGTGCCGCCTCGATCCCCGTGTTTCGGGCGTTGGACACGCCGTTGTTTTCAATGTGAAGAACGCGAATGCGTTCATCCTTTTCGGCAAATCGGTCGCAGATCTCGCCCGATCCATCGGTGCTGCCGTCGTCGACAAGCAGCACTTCCATATCCCGGAAGGTCTGCCGACAAAGGCTTTCGAGGCAGGCGGGAAGATACGTCTTTGTGTTATATACGGGGACGACCGCGCTGATCGTCACACTGTCAGTACTCACAAAGAGCCCTCCTCAATACTGCAAAATCTCCCGCATCTGCGCATTCACGACATCCACCGCATACGCTGTTTTGCAGCGGTCATACGCGGCATCCGCCATTTGCTCGAGCAGCGCCCGATCGGTTGCGAGCCGGATCATGCGATCGGCAAGCGTCGCGGCATCCTTTATCGGAACTAAAAAGCCATTCTTGCCGTCCTCGATCGGTTCACGGCATCCCACCCAATCGGTGGTGATGACCGGACGCCCGCAAGACATGCCCTCCAGGATCGTCCGCGGCAAGCCCTCGCGATAATACGACGGCAGTACAAACACCGTACAACCAGCATAGAAGGAGACCGGATCTTTCACCTCGCCCGGAAGCTCCAAACTGCCGTCGTCGAGATATTCCTGAATATCCTCCGATTTCAGCGCACCGATACTGTTATCAAAACCGCCGAGCAAGATACATCTTGCCTGCGGCACTTGTTTTTTCAGCAAACGCGCCGCCTCGGCGTACTCCAGCACGCCTTTTTCTTTGATGATCCGGCTGACCATCAGGAACACCGGAGATTCCGGCAGCGGCGTGCGCTGAAAACGTTCCATATTGACGCCGGAGCCATTCACCACCGCCGTCTTATCTGCAGGGAGGTATCCGCCTTTGACAAATTCCTCCCGGTCGTCACGGTTTTGAAAAATGACCTTGTCGCACCCTTTGAAGGCACGACGGTACAACGCTTTGGTGATCATCCGCAGCCCTTTGGTTTTGAGCGACGCGGAGGCATACACCCGTCCGAGTCCCGTCACCATCGCATAGACATGCGGCACGCCGACGCTTTTTGCAGCCATACTGCCATATACGACCGGTTTGATGGTATAGGAAAACACCAAATCGGGCTGCAGGCGGCGCATCACGTTTTTAAGCTGTGAAAGATATGAAAGGTCGCCGCTGATGTGGGTATTATCTTTTACAAACGGTACTTCTATAAATTCTTTGACGCCGAGCGCCAGCACATCATCGATAAAATCGCGGTTGGGGCCGGTCACATAGACCTCATGCCCCGCGGCGATCATATCGCGGATCAGATCGCCGCGAAAATTGAACACGGTTTTATTTTTCGGTGAGATCACCAGTATCTTCATTGTTGTGCATGCTCCATATTCTCTCGAATGACCGCCGCCAGCCGGTCGGCGTTATGCTCCCCTTCAAAGCTGTTGTGGGGAGTCAGGATCACATTCTCCAATTCCCAAAGCGGGCTGGCTTTCGGCAGCGGTTCTTCCTCGAATACATCGAGCACCGCGCCGCCCAGCTGCGGCAGACGATCGATCAGCGCTTCTGTGTCCACCACGCCGCCTCGTGCGATGTTGACCAGCACCGCCGTATTTTTCAGCAGTGCCAGCTTGTCCGCATCCATCAGCCGCCGCGTTTCATCGGTCAGCGGAACCGTCAGCACCACGATATCCGCCTGCGACAGCATATCGTCCAGACGAACAATCTCCACGATCTCTTCATACGGCTCTTTTTTCACCGGGACAACGTCTACGCCGATCACCCGGCAGTCCATCGCAAAAAATCGCTTTGCACAAGCCGTTCCGACGCGCCCGCATCCCACAATGCACACCGTTTTGCCGGCCAATTCCGGCAAACGGCGATGTTTGATCCATTCGTGCCGCGCCTGCTGGCACGCAAACGCACGGCTTTGTTTCAAAAGCTGCAGCACACCGCCAAGGGCAAATTCCGCCATAGGGATGCTGTACACCCCGCCGGCGTTATGCAGCTCGATACCATGGGCTTCCACATAATCGAGCGGTACGCGGTCAACCCCCGCGCTTGTCAGTTGAATATACCGCAAGCTGGTAAACAATTCGATCGGCGTATACAAAAACAGGCCGTTGCCGATCACTCCATCAAAAACAGCAGGATCGATCCCCTGCTCCAAAAGCGGGATCCGCTCATCCTGCACAAACACGATCTCGTGCCCCATCCGGCGCAAATCCGCAAACAGCGATTCGTTTGCAGACAGCGCTCCCGTTATCAGTAATTTCACGTCACACCTGCCTGTCGGTCGACGCGGACGCCGCGACGGCGTCCTCCGCTGTCGGCGCTACCGTGGCGCCGACATTTTCGTTATTGTCGTTGCGCAGCACCTTGAAAACCGTCATAAAAGCGATCTTGATATCCAGCCACAGCGATACATGATCCACATACCAAACATTCAAGCGGATGCGTTCATGCCACTCGACTTCCTTACGGCCATGTACCTGCGCCCAGCCGGTGATGCCGGGGCGCACCTCAAACATCCGCCGCTGCTCTTCATCGTATTCCTCATACGGCCACGGATGATAGGTCAGCGGTGGCCGGGGGCCAACGAGCGACATATCGCCGCGCAGCAGATTGATGCACTGCGGCAGTTCGTCAAGGCTGATCGCCCGCAGAATCTTGCCGAGACGGGTAACGCGCGCGTCCCCTTTGCCGGAATATACGCCGCTGCCGGTATGCTCGGAATTCTGCTTCATACTGCGGAATTTCCAGATCTGAAATACTTTGCCGATTCGTCCGATGC
>JAFTBJ010000139.1 GCA_017455295.1 Clostridia bacterium | reverse complement strand
CGAGTGCGAAGAAATCGTCGTCGATGCCGACATTCTCGATCGAAAGCACCTTTTCAAACGCGCTGCACAGCGCCTTTTGGATATCCGTTTCGGGAGCTGCGTACTCGCTCTTGAAAGCGCCCGCCTCGGGGGCGACCAGCGCGCTTCTGTCCAGCTTGCCGTTCACGTTGACAGGCAGCTTATCCAGCCGCACGAAAAACGCCGGGATCATATAAGACGGCAGTTTTTCGGTGATCGCCTCTTTGATCTCGTCGGCGTCGACCGGCTCTTTTTCAACATAATATGCGACCAGATAGACCTGTCCGTAGCTGTTCTTGAAATCCTTGATCGCCGCGTCGTGGATCCCTTCGACTTTCTTGATGACCGCTTCGACCTCGCCGGGTTCCACACGCTGGCCGTTGATCTTGACCATCCAGTCTTTGCGGTTGAGATACAGGATGTTGCCGTCCTCCAGGCGGCGGACGAGATCGCCGGTCTTTAAGAGCTTGGGATAGCCGTCCTCGTGTGCAAAGGGGTTATCGACAAACGTCGCCGCCGTTTGCTCGGGCAGATTGAGATAGGCACTCGCGAAATGACCGGCCAGGCACAATTCGCCTTCTTCGGCAACGCAGCCGTTTTCGTCCAATATGTAGGTTTTCTCGCGTCCCATACTCTCGCCGATCGGGGTGTTGCTGTACTTTTTATCCACTTTGAAACCAAGCACCGCTCCCGTCGATTCCGTTTGACCGTACATAACATACAGCTCAAAGGCATCGCTGTATGTATCGCTGACGCGCTCGCTGCCGGTATACACCACCTTGAGCGAATCGCCTTTCGGTTGAAACACCTTGAGCATCTTCGGGCTGATAAAGGTATGATTGATCTGGTTTTTCTCGATGAAATCCGAGAGCAAAACCGGGTCGCGCATTGTTTCATAGGGCATAATATAGGCGGCGACCATCGCGGCGAGCGGCGCAAAAGCATCCTCCACCGATACCACAAAAGTGAACGGTGCGCCGAGTGCCACGCGATATTGTTTTGCCGGCATCGCAAACATATCGTTATACCGCTTTACTGCGGCGTCGATGCTTTGATGCGTATGAAGCACGCCTTTGGGCTTTCCGGTGGAGCCGGAGGTATAGATCAGCAATGCCGGGTCGTCGTCCTCCACCTCGACCAATCCATCAAACGGCGTTTCCTCGTCGATCCGCTTCAGGAATTTCTCGTTGATGCATACATTGGCACGGCAGTCGGAACGAATATACTCGAGCCGCTCGGCAGGATAGGTCGGAGACAGCGGCGCAGACGCCGCCCCCACCAGCCACACGGCGTACATCGCCGCGATGTATTCCTTGCTGCGCGGCAATTCTACGGTCACAAAATCGTGCGGCGAAACGCCGGATCGCACCAGCTTACCGGCGATCTTGCGTGCAAAAGCGTCAAACTGCGCATAGGTAAACGCCTGATTTTTGGCCGGATCAAGCAAGATGGCAAAATCCGGATCGCGTTTGATGTTCTCAGTGATTTGGCAGATCAGTTTACTGCTCATAACGGCCTCCAAATAAAAGAAAAATTTTCAATTCGTTATTCGATGGTCAGATATTTAGTGAAGCCGGTCATCCGGAAAATTTCCAACACATTCGGAGCAAGTCCGCGCAGTTTGAAGTTTTCTTTGCCGACCGTATGGTTCGCGCCGACGACCACCCGCAGTCCGCCGGACGAGATATAATCGACTCCGGACATATCAAGGATCATATTTTCACATTTGGGTGCTTCGTCGTTCACCGCTTGTTCGAGTTCGGGCGCACTCAACGCGTCGATGCTGCCCTCGATCGTGATCGTACAGGTTTTGTCTTCAAGCAACGTGTTCAGTTTCATAACTACCTCCAAAATATTGATTGATAAGATTTGTAAATAATAAAATTATATAAAGTAATTATACCCTGAAAGAAATCGTTTTGCAATGCTTTGTGAAAAAATTGTCTTATAATAACGCAAAACGCCTTGTTTTCACAAGGCGTTTTATCCGGCCTGTTTCCAATAAAGCCGCACAAATCAACAAGGCCGCAAACATTTTTATGCGATCCTCCCCAACACAAAGCAGGAAGTTTTGACAAAAACTCTATAATATAGTATACTATGTTTAGTATTTTCCAAAGGAGGATCTTCCGCCATGAAACGACTGACGAAAAAACAAATGATCATTTTTGCCATCGGTCAGCTTGGGTGGTCGACGCTCAGCGGCGTCATCAACGCCTGGCTGGTCACCTTCTATCTCCCGACACAGGGCGACATCGACGCCGGGGCGACCCAGTTCATCACGCCGGGTCTTGTCGTGTTCGGCTTTTTGACCATTCTCGGGCTGATCACCGCCTTGAGCCGTATCTTTGACGCCGTCACCGATCCGCTCATCGCGAGTCTTAGTGACCGCAGCACCAACAAACGCGGGCGCCGCATCCCGTTCATGCAATGGGCGGCCGTGCCGCTGTCCGTCGTGACCGTCCTCCTCTTTTGTGCGCCGGTCGAAGCGATCAGCGGCGTCAACGTGGCGTGGATCTCGGTCTTTATCGTGCTCTTCTATTTGTTTATGACGATGTACTGCACGCCCTATAACGCCTTGATTTCGGAATTTGGCAAAACGCAGGATGATCGGATGTTCATCTCAACCGCGATCTCGCTGACCTTCTTTGCCGGTACGCTGCTCGCTTATACCCCCTTCGTGTTCTCGGGTATGCTGCGCGAAGCGGCGGGATTCGGCTGGAGTTACCGCATCTGCTTCATCGCGCTTGCCGTCATCTCCTGCATCGCGATGCTGATCCCGACCTTCTTCCTGAAAGAAAAAGAATTCGTCGACACGAAGCCCTCCAACGTCAACATGGTCAAATCGCTCGCGGCCACCTTTAAAAACCGCGATTTTCGCGTGTTTGTCGGCTCGGATATCATGTACTGGATCGGCCTGACGCTGTTCCAGACGGGACTCCCCTTCTTTGTGAAGGTATCCATGGCGCTCGATGAGAGCATGGTGATGGTGTTTATGGGTGGTATGACCATCCTGTCGGCAGTGTTCTATCCCTTCGTCTCCGGGCTGGTCAAACGCTTTGGCAAGAAAAAGCTGACGATCCTCGGCTTCCTCGGTCTGGCGCTCGCCTATCTCATCACCGCGATGATCAGCATCATCCCGCTGCCCGGCATGGTCTTCGGCGTGGCGATCTGCGTGGTGGCGGCATTCCCGATGTCGCTGCTCGGCATCATCCCGCAATCGATCGTCGCCGACGTCGCGGAAGCGGAAGGCATCGTGACCGGCGAGAACCGCGAGGGTATGTTCTTTGCGGCACGCACCTTCTCGATGAAATGGGGACAATCCATCGCGATGCTCGTGTTCACGTCGCTCGCGATCATCGGCGCGTCGCAGAATCTCCAATCCAACGATATCACGGCGTCCGAGACCGGCCTGACCATCGTCGCGTTCGTGGCGGTCGCGTTCTGTACGCTCGGCGCCGTCATTCTTTCGTTCTATAACGAACGCCGCATTATGAAAACCATCACCGAGAAAAAAGCGCCGGATGAGGATCAAAAAGCATGAAGTTTGAGTATAAGCTGACCTATACCGCAGCGGCAAAAGAGCGATCTTCTGCCGCCTCCGACGAGTATGTATCGTTTGATATCGTCGACGACGGCGAGCGCCACACCGTCAAGATCAAGGCAAAGCAAGACGTCACCCTGATCGGCTATTCCGAATGGGGGCACGACTTTTTCACAAAAACGGCATGTGCCGATCCCGACCCGAAGGGCGATCTCTATTTCATCAACGGCTATCAGTCATGGACGGATACGCGGGAATACTATGGCGACGCGCGGGAGAGAAACGTCGCCGCGCTGCCGTCGGCGCTTCGGCGCAGCTATGCGCTTGACCGGTACGGCGACGCGACGTTTTACCAGTATGACAAGCGGGTACTTCACGGCTACGACGTGTTTTATGTCAAAGGAACCAGCGGCGCTTTTATCGCGAACCTCAACACCGGCTGCGCCTATCTCATCATCGAGGTCATAAGGCGCACCGGCGGCGTCACGCTGATCAGCGACGTGCGCGGGATCGCGCTGAAAGCGGGCGACGAATGCACCGTTTGCGACTACCTCTATGCCGGAAGCTGCGACAAGGGGCTCGCGCTGTTTGATAAGTATTATCCGAAAAAGGCCGTTAAAAAGGTGTTCGGCTATACGTCGTGGTACAACTACTATCAGGACATCAACGAACCAATCCTGCTGCGCGACCTTGAGGCGCTGGACGAGCGTTTTGATCTGTTTCAAATCGACGACGGGTATGAAACGTTTGTCGGCGACTGGCTCGATGTGGACGCCGCCAAATTCCCGAACGGACTGGAACCGATTGTACGCGCCGCCCACGACAAAGGCTATCAAGCCGGAATCTGGCTCGCACCCTTCGTCGCCGAAGAAAAAAGCCGCCTCTTTCGCGAGAAACCCGACTGGTTCAAAAAGGGGTCGAACGGCGTCGCCGTGAAGTGCGGCTCCAACTGGAGCGGGCATTATGCGCTCAATCTCCAAGCCCCCGACGTGCGGGAGTATATTGCGCGCTGCCTGACGCATTACGCGGATATGGGGTTTGATTTCTTCAAGCTCGATTTTCTGTATGCCGCGAGCCTTCCCGATTACGACGGCGAAACGCGCTGTCAGGCGGCCGAGCGGGCGTATGCGTTTTTGCGGGAAGTGCTCGGCGACAAGATCATTCTCGGGTGCGGCGCGACCTGCTTCAACGCCGCCGGGCAATTCGATTATCTGCGGGTCGGCCCCGACGTGTCCCTGAAATTCGACGACGCGTGGTATATGCGGTTCATGCACCGCGAGCGCATCTCCACCAAAGTCACGCTGCAAAACACCATCTTCCGCTCATTTTTGGACGGGCACTGGTTCGGGAACGACCCCGACGTCTTTTTGCTGCGGGACGACAACATTTCGCTCAGCCCCAAACAGCGGCAGGCGCTCATCACGCTAAACGCGCTGTTTGGCAGCGTGATGATGACCTCCGACAATCTCGCGGACTACGACGAGGACAAGAAAGCCTTGCTTTCCTCCTCGCTTGACCTGTTCCGCCGCGCTGAGGTAACAAGCTATACGCGGCGCGACCGGGTCATCACCATCCATTATAAGCTGAACGAAACCGACTATACCATCCGGTACGACACCGAAAAAGGGGTGCTGTTATGAAAGACAGAACAAGCGTGATCTTCGGCAACCAAATCGACGCGAAAACGATCAGGGCCGCCGAAAAGAGCAAAGCGGGCTATCTTAAAAAATACGGCGACGATTCGGGCGCCGACTACAAAATCGCCTTTCAGCCGATCGACGCGCTTCGCGATATGGCTGTTCAAAACATCGTGTTCGGCGAGCAAAATGCAAGCTTCGGCGAAAACCCGCTGATCGTCGGCAACATCCGCATGGGGTTTGGACATTACCGCATCTCGATCGCGATGGCCTCCTGCGCCCGCGCGCTCGGGTTCACCCCCTACTGGCTGGATCTCGCGTCCTTTGACGCGACGGGTTCCAAGATGATCCGCGAGCAAAACGAGATGTATTCGCTTGCCTCGCGCATCTCGCAGAAATCGCGCCTCTTTAATAAGCTTGTCTGGGAACCACTCAACAGCGAGGGGTTCAAAAAGATCACCTATAACGCGAAAGATCAGAAGAACAGCGAGCTGCTCGTTCCGATCTTTAAGAACATTCCAAAGGATATCCCCTATATTGCGACCCACGTCTGGCCGAGTCAGGCGGCTGTTCACGCCGGTATGACCCACGTCGTCAACGCAATCCCCGACAACTGGCCAATGGGGCTGCATCTGTCCGAAGGCGCGTTCCATGCGGTGCAGACGCCGTTTGCTTATATGGGATATAAGACGCTCGACGGCTTTGCCAAAAAACCGCTGCACGGCATCCCCGAAGACAGCCTGCGCGCGGTGGGATGCTTTGTCGACCATGAGCTGCTCGTCCACCTCGAGGAAGACAACGCGCTGCGTGTCGAACGCATGGCAAGCGGAAAGCCGGTGCGCATCCTCATCAACGTCGGCGGCGCGGGCGCCGGCGGCAAGACGTTCCAGGAGATCATCGACCACCTGATCCCCTACATCAAAAGAGGCGCCGTCGCGCTGTTCCTCAACACCGGCGACCACGCGGGCGTGTATGAGCAGCTGCTTGCGCACATCGGGGATCGTGTGCCGGTGCGGCGCTTCCAAGACGATTATGACGCGCTGACGTCCTATATCGATACGATCCGTCACGCCGACGCAAACGGCATTTCGCTGATTTGCAACAGCGACATCTTCCGCGCGGTGTATTCCACCAACCGGCTGATGCCGGTCTGCGACCTGATGATCACCAAGCCGAGCGAGCTCTCTTATTACCCGATCCCGAAGCTGTTTATGAAGCACATCGGCGGGCACGAGGTATACGGCGCGATCCACGGCCGGGAGTTCGGCGACTCGACCGACGAATACCCGAAGACGCCCGATCTTTGCCGCGCGATCGACCGGCTGCTGACCGACCGCGAGATCCTCCCGCATCTGTGCCGCCAGATCGACACGCTGAAGGCGCAGGGATACTACGACGGCGCTTACGAATGCGTGAAGATAGCCGCGGGGATAGAATAAAACTTTATAAACAAGAAATGATTAAATGATTTTTGCCGCCGGAGAAATTCGGCGGCAAAAAAATATAAAAAACCCCAACCTTTTCGTTTTTTTGTGTCTATATGGGTGAATGCTGCATTCACAGAGGTGCAAACAAGTGAACAGAGAGAACGCCGGGAGAATCACAACCGAATATTTGAAACCTGTTTTCGGTTTCGCGCTGAAACGATGCAAAAGCATCCACGACGCAGAGGACTTATCGCAAGATATCATCCTGAAAGCCTACCGTGCTTTGCTTCTGCGCGACGACATAGAAGACGCGGGAAAGTTCATATGGACGGTCGCGCACAACGCGCTTGCGAACTATTACCGCGACGCGTCCAAAAACGCATTCGGTATATCGCTTGACATGATCGCCGAAGCGGAAGACCCGACCGACCTGTTTTCAAACGATCCCGACGGTGTAATTATCAAACGTCTGCAAAGCGAGATCGCGTATCTGTCAAAGTTGCAGCGCAGGATCGTCATCGCGTACTATTACGAAAACAGAAAACAGACGGATATCGCAGACGAACTCGGCATCCCTCTCGGAACGGTCAAATGGCACTTGTTTGAGGCAAAAAAAGAGCTAAAAAGAGGTATGGGAAAAATGAGAGAATCGAACGAATTGAGATTCAATCCCGTAAAATTCCGCTATATCGGTCTGAACGGCAGCGTAGGCAAAAGGCCGCCGGAAGACATGCTGAGATCCGCGCTTTCACAGAATATCTGCTACGACGTGCGTAACGAAGCGAAAACCGTCGCACAGATCGCGGACGACCTCGGCGTATCGCCGGTATATGTGGAGGGTGAGATAGAGAATCTTGAAGGATATGGGTTGCTGGCAAAGAAGAAAGACGGATATATTGTCAATTTTCTGATTGACGAACCTACACAAGAGCTTTTGACTGTGCAGGATAAGATGTATAAAAAGGCGGCGGAACTGTTCGCAAACGAATTGTTTGACGAGCTGACCTCAAGCGGTATCCT
>JAFTBJ010000138.1 GCA_017455295.1 Clostridia bacterium | reverse complement strand
CGCAACCGCACCGCTGGCGAGATGCGCCACTATTTTGATAAATACGGCGGCAACCTCGGCCAAACCGGCTGCGTGTCGTTCATGTTCCATCAAAATGGTATTCTGGCGATCGAAGCGGAAGGCCTCGACGAGGACAAGGTGATGGAGGATGCCCTCGAGGCGGGCGCATCGGATTTTCTCTTTGACGGCGATGTGTTTGAGATCACCACCGAACCGGACGATTTTTCCGCCGTGCGCGACGATCTGGAAGCCAAAGGCTATTCGTTTGTTTCCGCCGAGCTCGAAATGATCCCCGACGTGTACACGAAGATCGACGACCCCGAAGCCTGCCAGAAGATGGATAAGCTGCTTGATATGCTCGAGGAAAACGACGACGTGCAGAATGTCTGGCACAACTGGGATCGCCCCGACGAGGATTGAGATTTTTCCTGCAAAGTATAATAACGCCGCTGACAGCGAGGCTGTCAGCGGCGTTTTGCATGATTTTGTTTTACGGCAAAAAGTCGTATTTATTTTGCGAATCATCCAGCGGGCTGACGCCGTTATACAGCACCACGACGTAATCGGGGTGTATCTCCCGGATATACGCCTCGAGGTCCAGCCGCTGCCCGCCGAACCCGGGCATCTCCCGGATATCGCACACATGCAGCTCGCTCGTTTGCAGCGACAGAAACGGCGCGACCACGCAGGCGAACGAATCCCGCACAAGCAGGATTTTTCGGCCGTCCGGCCGCAGCCGGTTTTTCATGATCTGCAGCCGGAAGTCGCCGCCGCTGTAGGTCGCATAGGTATTGACTTTATAATAGTCCTTTGTCAGATTGCTCAAATCGAGCACGGTATCCTCGAAGCGCCCTTCCTTGCTCTCCCCTTTTTGCGGCTGCTCCTCCACCATGTCCGTCTCAAATGCCGGGGTGATCAAGTCAAAATCATCCGCAAACGGCACGGTGAAAAACCGGCCGACTTTTTTGCCCTTTGACCCTAAAAACCACGCGGGGTATGTTTCCACTTTATAGTTGTCGATCGACGCGCTGTCCGCGTCAAAATCAAAGCCGTAAAGCTCTTGCAGCCGCTCGCCGATCGCGCCGGCCGCCGTCAGACCGGTTGAGGTCTTCCAGTGATGATCGGTGACGTAAAAGAGATCCTCCGCGCCTTGCGAATCCAACACAGCGGCCATGTCCAGATACGGGACGCTCCGCTCGGTCAGGGCGGCTTGTAGCCGCTCCATGTTGTCTTTTGCGGCATTTTCGATATTCGGCGGCGCGGTTTCATAGCATTCTTTTTGCGGCGCGGCCACATAAAGGAAGGCGGCGCCGTTTTGCTCTGCCGTCGTTTGGAAGGCGGCAACCTGCGACGCGATCTGCTCGATATCCTCGTCGGGCACAGCTTTTACTTCGGCAATCAGCCGCCCCGAATCCGCTTTGACCACGGTCGTATCGTCTTTGAAAATCACCCGCGTGCCGAGCAGGTTTTCTTTGATCGACTGCAATCCGATCAGCCATTCACCATGATAGCAAAGCGTCTCGGCGGTTTTTTGCTCGAGCGCGTCGGTAAATGCGTCCACGCCCCCGTCCGTTTGTGCAGCAAACGCCTCCTGCCACGCCGTTAACATATCCCTGTTGGCCGCACTGAACAGTACAAACAACGTCACAAGGAAAAACACAATGCCTTGATACCCGATTTTTTTCATACGCTCGCCTCTTAAAAGTTGAAGTAAATAAACGGATTATACGATCCTGCCGCCAGCGTCGCGACCGACAGTACAAACAGCAGTACAAGCCCTACCGCTTTGACCGCCCGGATCGTAGCGTGATCGGGCAGCTTGTTGCCGATCCACCGGGGCAGCGGCGTGCAAAGTAACAGCGCGATCAACAGCAGGATCGCATACTGCACGCTCCATCCGACAAATAATCCATCAATAATTCCGCTGCCGCCAAACCCGAACATCGCGCCGAGATACGCCCCGGCGGCCGACAGGTTCGGCGCGCGGAACAATACCCAGCCAAGCAGCACAAACAGCAGCGTATAGAGCCGCCTGATCACTCGCCACGCGCCGCCTTTTTTGTCGATTCCGGTCAGTTTTTCCCCGGCAATCAACACGAAGTACAGCAGCCCCCACAGCACAAACGTCATGTTGGCGCCGTGCCACAGGCCGGTCAGCAGCCACACGATAAACAGATTGAGCATCGTGCGTCCCCGGCCTTTGCGGCTGCCGCCGAGCGGGATATAGAGATAGTCCCGAAACCAGGTCCCGAGCGAGATGTGCCAGCGCCGCCAAAAATCCGAGACGGAATCCGC
Source organism: Clostridia bacterium (assembly GCA_017455295.1). GTDB lineage: Bacteria > Bacillota > Clostridia > Oscillospirales > Acutalibacteraceae > RGIG1959. Next base: position 7,616 of record JAFTBJ010000138.1, on the reverse strand, counting down.
CATGTACGGATAGCGGAAGTTTTCAAGAAAGTGGAAACCGAACATCCGCCCGAGCCCGATGGCCATGTCGCTGTAGCCGCTGAAATCAAAAAAGATCTGCAAGGCGTAGGCGACCGCCCCCAGCCAACCGAACGCGACCGACGGCGTTTGCCCGGTCTCCACCGTTTGGAACGCCTGATCCGCCAAAATGGCGAAGGCGTTGGCCAGCAGCGCTTTTTTGGACAGGCCCACGATAAACCGCGCAAACCCGCTCGTGAAATCGGCCCAGGTTTCTTTTCGATTGCGGATCTGCTCGGCGATCGTTTCATACCGCACGATGGGGCCCGCGATCAACTGCGGGAAAAAGGCGATATACAGCCCGACGTTCAGCACATTTTTCTGCACGTCCCCTTTTTGGCGGTATACATCCATGACATAGGACATCGCCTGAAAGGTGAAAAAGGAGATGCCGATTGGCAGCGCGATCGCCGGCAGCGACAGCGTCGACCCCGTCAGCCGCTGCACGATCTGCCCGGCAAAGCCGAGATATTTGAACACAAAAAGCAGCCCGAGGTTGAAGGCCACGTCGAGCGCGATCCAAAGCCGCGCAAGCGCCGGCTTTTCCCGGGCTTTATCCACCGCGAGGCCGAGCAGCCAGTTGACAACGATGGAACCCATCATCACCAGCACAAACCACTTTTCACCCCACGCATAAAAGAACAGACTGGCTACCAGCAAGAAGAGGTTTTGCAGCGTCCGGCTTTTGCGAAACAGCACAAAATAGCCCAGGAGCACCACGGGAAGAAACCAATATAAAAACGATACGCTGGAAAACAGCATTCACATTTTCTCCCTTCCACATTCATTGCCGGACATTCAGTCCGCGGCCTGCATATTCCCCGTCAGTGCCATCACGACCGCCAAAGCGGCGAGCGGCGCGGTCTCACAGCGCAAAATGCGGGGCCCAAGCGACGCCGCTTGGCCGCCGACGCGGGTCAGCGCCTCCATCTCGTCCGGCGCGATGCCGCCCTCCGGCCCGATAAACAGCGACAGGCGTTTCACGTCCGGCGACACCAGTGCCGACAGCGGCTGTCCCCCGCCTTCATAACATACGATGAGCGGCTCGCCCGCCATCTCGGCCAGCGCATCTTTGAACAGCCGCGGCGCCGCCACCTCCGGCATCGTCCCGCGCCCACTTTGGCCTGCGGCTTCCTCGGCGATCGCCTGCCAGCGCGCCCGCTTTTTGTCAGCCTTTTCGCCGAGCCGGGCGACCGATCGCGCCGTTTCCACCGGCACGATCCGGGTGACGCCGAGCTCCACCGCTTTTTGGATGATCCACTCCATCTTGTCGCCCTTTGGCAGCCCTTGATAGAGCGTCACTTCCACCGACGGCTCCGCTTTGGATGGCCGCACCGCCTCGACACGCAGCGTCACCGCCGAGGCGGTGATCGTGTCGATCACCGTGTCGTATTCGGTGCTTTTGCCGTCGCACAGCAGCACCGGGTCACCGACCTTCAGCCGCAGCGACCGCCCGATATGCACCGCATCCTGCCCGGTAAGCTCGACCGTCTCGCCGACAGCAGCCGGGGCCATCGATTTAAAAAAGCGCGGCATCCTCTCACTCCTTAATATGATCCGTATTGCTTCGCGTCCGCCTGTGTGATTGGGCGCAGCACACGGCAGGGATTGCCCACCGCGATCACCCCGGCGGGGATATCCTTTGTGACGACGCTGCCGCCGCCGATCACCGTATTGTCGCCGATGGTCACGCCCGGCAGAATAGTCGCCCCGCCTCCGATCCAGACGTTGTCGCCGATCGTGACGGGCAGCGCCACTTCCAGCCCGCGGGCACGCCGCGGAGCATCGAGTGTGTGTTCCGCCGTATAGATGCCGACATGCGGCGCGATGAACACGTTGTCGCCGCACACCACCCGGGCGGTATCCAGAATCACCAGCCCGTGATTGGCATAAAAATTCTCACCGACCTCGATGTTATATCCATAGTCGCACCAGAAATCCTGTTCAATCCAAAGGTGCTCGCCGGTTTTTCCGAAAATCTGTTTGAGCAGCCGCAGCCGCTCGTCCGTCTGACTCGGCATCAAGCGGTTATACTGCGCGCACAAGTCCTTGCAGCGCAGCCGCTCTTTTGTCAGTTCTTCATCGTGATCCGGATTGTAAAGCAACCCGGCCGCCGCCCGTTCTTTTTCGGTCATGCGTCCTGTCCTCCCCGCATCAGGCTGTCGATCGCCGTCGCCGCCTGTACTGATTCTTTAACGTCGTGCGCCCGTAAAATCCGAGCGCCGGAAAGCTGCGCCGCCGTGTGCAGCGCCACCGTCCCGCCGAGCCGCTCGACCGGCGGCACGGTCGTTCCTGCGGCGGCCGCCACCACCCGCTTGCGGGACGCGCCGCACAGGATGGGGACCGTCGGGTATGCCTGACAAAGCCGCGGGATATTCCGTATGCTTTCGAGATCCTGTTCCCGCGTTTTGCCGAAGCCGACGCCGATATCAAAGCAAAGCTGCTCCTCTCGCAGCCCGGCTTTCGCCGCTTCTTGGAGCGCTTCGTCAAAAAACGCGATCGCGTCTTGGGGGTCGCCCGCATGCAGCAGAATCAGCCCCGCCCCCGTCGCGGCGGCAAGCGGGATCATGCCGTTTTGCAGATCACCCGACACGTCGTTGATAATGGACGCCCCCGCCTCGATCGCCCGCTTCGCGACGGCGGGATAAAACGTGTCCACCGACACCGGGATCGTCACGGTCAAATTGGTCAGCACCGGACAAAGCCGCGCCCATTCCTCTTCAGGAGAGAGCAGCGTATACCCGGGGCGGGTGGATTGCCCGCCGATATCGAGGATCGCCGCGCCCTCCCGCTCGATCTCGGCCGCGCGGATAAGAGCGGCATCCGGCCTGTCAAACCGCCCGCCGTCCGAAAAGCTGTCCGGCGTGACATTGAGAATGCCCATGACGGCGGTATTTGTCAGCGACAGCGCCCCGCCGCGATAGTGAAACTCCTGCATCGTGTTTGTTCCTTTCACTCGTTTGCGCGGCGTCAAATCACCGCGTCTACATCCCGTTCGCCCTCAACGGTCACTGTGATCCCGGCAGGAAGGCAGGCGGCAGTCTGTCCCGCCGCTTTCAGCCATCCCGTCTGCACACACAGCTTGTCCGGGCAATCCGCTTCCTTGACCCGCACCGCGCCGTCCTGCACTTCGATCACCAGCGTCAGGCCGTCTTTTCCCTCCACCGTGCGCGTGTCGTCGCGCGAAAGCGGCAACGTGAACGATTCGGTGGGCGTCGTCACCCGCGCCGTCTGCCCGCCGCCGCGCGGCCAAAAGGCAAAAAGCGCCGCCGCTCCGATGACGAGCAGCACGATCAGCCCGTCCATCCATACGGAAATCGGTATCCGCTTCACGGCGCACCTCCTCTTGGCAAACGGCCGATTTTATGATATACTGTTTCTATTATATACAGTTTATAAAAAAACGCAAGGGAAAAGGAGACATATTGGATGGATGCGATCCGATTTCATATGCCGGTGCAGGTGATTCGCAGGGAAGGCGCACTCAAAGAAGCCGGGCCGATCATCCGGCAAGCGGGCAAGCGCTGTTTGATCATCACCGGCGAGACGAGCGCCGCCCGGTGCGGCGCACTCGATGACGCACTGACCGCCCTCAAAGAAGCCGACGTGGAGGCGACCGTCTTTCCGCTTGTGAAAGAAAACCCGACGATGGCGATCTGCCGCCAGGCAGCATCAGCCGCCGAAGCCGCGGGAGCGAACAGCATCCTCGCGATCGGCGGCGGCAGCGTGATGGACGCTGCCAAAGCCGCCGCCTGGATAACGACCAACTTTGTGATCGATCCCGATGTGGTGTACAGCGGCAAGCTGCGCCACCCGCCGCTGCCGCTCTTTGTCTGCGGCACCACTGCCGGAACGGGCAGCGAAGTCTCCGCCGTCGCCGTCATCACCGATGACAGCGGCAAAAAGCGCAGCATTAAATCGCCGTTTTGTTATGCGAAAACCGCTTTTTGCGACTCGCGCTATACCGACTCGATGCCGCGATCGGTGACGGTGTCCACCGCGCTCGACGCCTTGTGCCACGCCGTGGAAGGGTATTTGAATCCCGCGTGCGACGCGGTGTCCACCCTGTGCGCCGAACGAGCGATCCCTTTGATTGCGGACGGCCTGTTCGATTTGACCGAACACGATCTGCCCGATCGCGCCGGGCGCGACCGCCTGTTTGACGGGGCGCTCTGGGCCGGGATGGTGCTCAATGCGTGCGGCACCGCCTTTCCCCACCCGATGGGGTATGTGCTGACCGAGGAACACGGCGTCCCCCACGGCATGGCCTGCGCCGTCTTTTTACCGGAACTGCTCGCCGTCGCCAAAATTGCCGCGCCCGATCGGACGGCCGCCTGCTTTGCCCTTGCGGGTGGCGAAGAGCGACTAACCGACATTCTGCACACTCTTGTCACCGCTCACATACACATGACCGAGGAGCAGCTCGAAGCCTGCGCCGTGCGGTTTGCCGATCTGCCCCATTTTGCCCGCGTCCCGGGCGGCTATGACGGCGACCGCGCCGCCGCGCTCTGCCGCCGCTTGTTTTCTTTTTGAGCGTGCCTGCAAACGACAAAATCGCCCTTGACTAACCGTTTGGAATGATGTAATATAGTATTCGATACCAGATAGAAACCGGAGGGTTCCCGTTTATGAGCTATCGTCTGACGACCGATTCCACCTGTGATTTGCCGTATTCGTTCCTTGAAGAGCATGACGTCCCCTGCATCGGGCTCGGCTTCGCCATCGGGGATAAAACCTATATCGAATCCGCCACGCAGGAAATCAGCCGGGAGGAAGTGTACGCCCGCCTGCGTCAAAAAGAGACCTGCACCACCAATCAGGTAAACATCGCGCAATTCATCGACTTTGCGGAACCGTTCCTGCAAGCGGGCGAAGATATGCTGCACATCTGCTTTTCCAGCGGCCTGTCCGGCACCTATCAATCCTGCGCACAAGGCGCTGCGGAGCTGATGGAGAAATACCCCGACCGCCAGATCGTCGTGGTCGACTCCTTGTGCGCCTCGTCCGGTGAAGGACTGCTCGTTTATTACGGCATCAAAAACCGGGACGTCGGCATGTCGCTCGAAGACAACGCCAAATGGCTTGAAGAGCATAAACTGAACGTTTGCCACTGGTTCACCGTGGACGACCTGATGTTCCTGCATCGCGGCGGTCGCGTATCCAAAACATCGGCGGTGTTCGGCTCGCTGCTTGGCATCAAGCCGATCCTGCATGTGGACGACGAAGGCCACCTGATCCTCGTGAGCAAAGCGCGCGGACGACTCGCATCCCTCGAAGAACTCGCCAAACGGATGAAGGACACGATGCTTCCCGAAAACGAAGCGGTGTTCATCAGCCACGGCGACTGCCTCGAGGAAGCGAAAAAGACAGCGGAATTTGTCAAGCAGTACACCGGTCTTGATGTGATGCTGTATAACACAATCGGTTCGGTGATCGGTTCCCATTCCGGTCCCGGCACCATGGCGCTTTTCTTCCTCGGTGATAAACGATAAATCCGGTTTAAAAGACTATAAAGATTATGCCGCCCCCGGCCAATCGGCCGGGGGCGGCTTTTTTAGACGTGAGAAGTGAGAGGTAAGAGGTTAGAAAACAAGATTGGGAGTTGATCTCGGAATGCGTCAAGCATTCCTGCGTTTTTTGCCTTGCCCGGCACAAAAATCTTTCTTTTTGAGGTGCAAAGCAGTTTTGAACGAGAAATTTTTTGTCTGTACAATTTGACAAAATGAGGGCAATCCTGACGGATTGCCCTCATTTTTCAAGCAGTACGGGCGAAAAAGAGCCGTTCAAAACCTATTAGCTCCCTATTCTGCGCGCCCCTTGCCGCAGGTTTGTGGGTTATCCCTTGACAATCCCTCCGTCACGGCTTACGCCGTGCCACCTCCCTTTACACAAAGGAGGCGGCCGCGCGCCATAGGTTTGTGCGCATCCGCGGCTTTCTCGTTTGCGGCATCGCCGCAAAGATATCGCGCCGCGTATCATGCGGCATATCGCATTTGCGAAGCAAATATATCGCATTCGCCGACAGGCGAATATATCATCTCGCGCTGTTAAGCGCGATATATCACGGCCCTTACTGTCCCGACACCGTGCGATAGAGCGCGAACGCATCCGCCATGTTGACGATGCCGTTGCCGTCCATGTCGGACTTTGCCGATTGCTCGTCGGTCAGTGTGACCTGCCCGGACACCGCGCGGTAAAGTGCAAACGCATCCGCCATATTCACAATGCCGTTGCCGTCGATATCCCCGTCTGAAACGGGCGGCGGCGCGGTTGTCGTGGTCGGAGCTTCGGTGGTTGTGGTCGAAGCTTCCGTCGTAGTGGTAGTGGGCTCTGTGGTAGTCGTCGTTACAACGGTCGTCGTAGTCGTGGGCTCCTCCGTTGTGGTGGTTGAGGCCTCCGTTGTCGTGGTAGTCGGCGCTTCGGTGGTGGTTGTGGTCGTAGTCGTCGTGAGGTCGGGAACCTCGATGCTGAGCGCCAAACGACCAAAGGTCGCGCTTACATTTGCGCCCTGGAACTCAAAATAAATCGCGCGAATGGTCGCTTTTCCGGTATTCATCCACCCGTTGTGGGAGGTGTTCCAAGTCCAAATGTTGGAGAAATTATCCGTGCGATCGGTCGTGCCCGCCGGATAGTATTCCGGGCCGACCCAGTTGTTATACAGCACGATCCAGTGGTCGCCATACACGCCGTCCGGATCGCGGTCAAGCATCGTGATCTTCACCGGCACATTGGACGTGAACTGTTGGATAATGTCCACCCGGTTCCTGTAATTAAACGTGAAGTTCGGCGTCAGCGCAAAATTGCCGGTCGCCGTCCAGGAGCCGTTTTCGTTGATTGTAATATGCTCGCGTCCTTCTGTGATAAATCCTTCTTTGAGGAAACCGGAGTCGGGTGTGGGCTCGTCCGGGCCGGTATCGCCAAGGCGGAGATCCCGCAAGGTCGCATGGATATTCGAGCCCTGGAACTCAAAATAAATTTCCGCGATGGTCGCTGTCCCGGTGTTTTTCCAGCCGTTGTTCGGGATGTTCCAATCGTAGATGCCCTTGAACTTGTCACAACGATCATGGGCACCCGCCGGGAAGTATTCAGGGCCTTCCCAGTTATCATACAGCCCGATCCGGTGTTCGCCATAACCGGGATCCCAGCCGGTGGCGGTCGGATCACGATCGACCACCGTGATCTTCACCGGCACGTTAGTGGTGAAGTTTTGATAGAAATAGTTATAAACAGCATAATCCAGGGTGACGTTCGGCTTCAACGAGAAGTTGCCGGTGACCGTCCAGGTGCCGTCCGCATTGATCTGCACATTTTCGCGGTATTCGTCGATGTACTTCTCCTGCAAGAAGTTATAGGGATCGTCGATCACGACCGGCGGTTCGGTGGTGGTCGTGGTGGCCGGAGCCTCCGTCGTCGTGGTCGGGGCTTCCGTTGTGGTGGTCGGGGCCTCCGTCGTGGTGGTCGGCGCTTCGGTGGTTGTAGTCGGCGCTTCCGTCGTGGTGGTCGGCGCTTCGGTGGTTGTAGTCGGCGCTTCCGTCGTGGTGGTCGGCGCTTCGGTGGTT
>JAFTBJ010000137.1 GCA_017455295.1 Clostridia bacterium | reverse complement strand
GCAAGGGGTCCAAGAAGAGCAAGACAACGGCGCTGTGGTACATCTATCACATGATGAAATACCCGGACGCGAATCTGCTTTGTATTCGGAACGTATACGACACGCACCGGGACAGCACGTTTGCGGAACTTAACTGGGCGATCCGGCGGCTGGAAGTCGGCGATTATTGGGACTGTATCCGCTCGCCGTTTGAGATCCGGTACAAGCCGACGGGACAAAAGATTCTGTTTCGCGGTTTTGATGACGCATTGAAGCTGGCATCTATTACGGTGGAGCGGGGGAAGCTGTGCTGGGTTTGGATCGAAGAAGCGTTTGAGATCGGCAGCGAGGAACAATTCAATCTGCTGGACTGGTCGGCGCCACGCGGCGAAGTGGACGAGCCGCTGTTCAAGCAAACGACGCTGACCTTCAACCCGTGGAGCGAAAAGCACTGGCTGAAAAAGCGCTTTTTCGATGAAGAGAGCCCGGACGTTGGGACGTTCACGACCAATTATCTTTGTAACGAGTGGCTGGATGAAACGGACCGTCGGATATACGAGCAGATGAAAATCGACAACCCGCGCAAATATGCGGTGGCGGGGCTTGGCGAATGGGGCATTTCGGACGGGCTGATTTTTGATAACTGGACGGTAGAAAGTTTTGATATCAGAAGAATCCTGCGAGGGCCGGACGGCTGGAAATATAAATGCGTGTACGGGCTCGACTACGGATATTCCAACGACCCGACAGCGTTCATAGCGGTGGCTGTCAACCCGGTGGATAAGGTGCTGTATATATACGACGAGCACTATCAAATGCGTATGGTCAACAGCGATATTGCGGCGATGATCCGGCAAAAAGGATATGAAAAAGAGCGCATTCGCGCGGACAGCGCGGAGCCGAAAAGCAACGAGGAGCTGCGGCGGTGCGGCATATCGCGGGTTATGCCGGCAGAAAAGGGAAAAGACAGCATCCTGCACGGGATCGCGGTGTTACAGGAATACCGGATGATCGTGCATTCGGCGTGTGAAAGTACGCAGGCGGAATTATCGGCGTACGTTTGGGGGAAATCGCAGGACGGTAACGGCGTGAACAAGCCGGTAGACCGGGATAATCACCTGATGGACGCGCTGCGTTACGCGATGGCGGACGTGAAACGTTTTCATCCAAAAGACGACAGCGTGTTTGGCGGATGGAAGCCGTGCGACGGCGGGTACGTGTATACCGGGCATGGCGGAGGGTATGAAGACACGCAGATGACGGAATTTCAAGGGGGCTGGGCGTAATGATGAGCCTTGGCGAATGGTTGAGAAAAGCGTTTGATAAAGACAAGAAAGCGGCAACAGCGAGAACGAGCAAAAAGGCCGAGAGAGGAAAAGAGAGAAGGCGGTGGAGCCGCGACGAAGCCAGGGAGCGATTTTACATGAACAATTTTTGGAATTACGACGGATCCGAGCAGCGGGATTTTGAGGAAGCGGAGGAGGATCTATGAGCAGAGAATTAACGGCAAAATCTGTGTGGGATGAATACGCCTCTGGTAAGAGTTTTAAAGCGGGGCTTGGGAGCCTCGGACTGTACGAACAGAACCGTCGCAACGAGCGTTTCTTTGTTGGTGATCAATGGCACGGAGCAAAGACCGGCGGCGAGCGGCCGCTGGTACGGCATAATGTAATCAAGCGTATTGGCGATTACAAGATGTCGGTGATCGGATCCAACCCACTGACGGTGCAATATTCGGCCGAAGGCGTGCCGAATACGATGGACCTGATCCAGACGCAGGTGGAGGAAGCGCGGCGGCAGGTTATTGCACAGCAAGGTATGCTGGACGATCACGCGATCGGGGACGACGACGTGTCGATCAATCTTGTCATGTCGGCGTTGTCGGAATATTTTGAGACGACGGCGGAACGCGTGAAGCTGGAGGATAAGAAATCCCGCATCATGCTGGACGCATATACCGGAGGCACGTCATATCTCTATACGTACTGGGACCCGGCGGTCAAAACGGGGTTATATGCCGACGAGGACCGCAAGACGGCGATTCGAGGCGATATCTCGGTTGAAGTGCTGGACGTGGAGAATGTATATCTCGGCGATCCGAACAGCGACGACCTACAGGGGCAGCCGTATATTTTGATCGCGCAGCGAAAAAGCGTGGGTCATATCCGAAAGCTGGCAAAGAAAAGCGGGGCAAGCGAAGCGGAGATCGAGGCCATCCAGCCGGATCTCACGGAGATCGGTTATATGGCGGGGGATCGCTCGCAGGAGGAGCCATCGGAAAGCAAGAAAACGACCTTGTTGACGCGGCTTTGGAAGGAAACAGACGATGACGGCAACGTGACCGTCAAGGGAATGCAGTGCTGTCAAAACGTGATCGTCCGAAAAGAGTGGGATTTAAAAATTCGATTGTATCCGCTTGCCGGATTTCAGTGGGACCGGCGGAAAAACTGTGGCTACGGCGACAGCGAGATCACCTATTTGATCCCGAACCAGATAGCCATTAACCGGATGATAACGGCCAACGTATGGGCGGTGATGATGCTCGGCGTGCCGATCACGGTGGTCAACGGAGATGTGGTGCAGCAGCCGATCACAAACGATCCAGGGCAGGTATTGCGGGTGTTCGGCACGGCCGAGGATGTGAACAGCGCCATTCGGTATGTCAATCCGCCGAACTTTTCCCCGCGCTTTTATGAGAGTATTAACGGGCTCATTTCCAACACGCTTACACAAAGCGGCGCGAATGACGCGGCGCTCGGCGATATGCGTCCGGAAAATACGTCGGCGATCATTGCCGTCCGCGAGGCGGCGACGATGCCGATGCAGCTCACGCAGAACCGGTTTTATGAGTTTATTGCGGATGTGGCGCGTATATGGGCCGAGTTTTGGGTGATGAAATACGGCAAGCGGGCGCTCAAGATCACGGACGAAAACGGGACATGGTATATGCCGTTTGACGGAGAGCGATACAAGGAATTGATTTTGAGCGTCAAGATTGACGTCGGCGCCTCGACACTTTGGGGCGAATCGCAGACGGTGGCGACGCTGGACAGCCTGCTTTCCGCCGGTGTGATCGATCCGGTACAGTATTTGACGCGGCTGCCGAACGGCGTGATCCCGTCGCGCGGCAAGCTGATCGAAGAAGTGCGGCAGCGCATGGCCGCACAAAGCCAAACGGCTATGCCAAACAATCCGACAGAACCGGTGGAGGAAGCGGATACCATGGACGTTACTGAGGTGCTGGAAGGCTTGCCGCCGAAATATCAGCAGCAACTTGCTTCCATGGATCAGGAAACCGCTTCAGCGGTGATAAACAGGGCAATTGGCAGTAATGCGTTGCAATAATAACTCACAAACCAGTGAGGGAGGTAAACAGAATGGAAGACACGATGCAGGCAATGACCGAGGAGACCACCGAGGACGTTGTCCAGAGCGAACAGGAAGACACCGAAAACGGAGCGGAAAGCCGACCCGTTCAAGAGGCGGAGGAAACCACCGAGGCCGAAAGTACGGAAAGCGCCGCAGCGGAAGACGCCGAAGGGGTGCCGGAAGACGGCTACGGCGTGTATCTTCCGATTTTCAAGGGGAAGGTCGTGCCGATCGCGGCAAGCGACAAGGATCGCGTAACCACGCTTATCCAGAAAGGGATGAAGTGGGACAGCTATGTGGATACGGCCAACAGTCTGAACCGGCTGGCGGCTCAACTTGGTTACAAATCTGCCAACGAATTTTTAACGGCATCGCTAGAAGCGAACGAGCAGCGCCTTTTGAATGAAGCAATTGAGAAATATGGCGAAGTAGACGGAAAAGCGTTCTACGAAATGCAAAAGGCCAAGCGCGACGAGCGCTGTCAAACGGTGGCGGATATCGAGCAACACGATGCCGAGAGTGATCGAATTTCCGTTGCGGAACGGCTGGCAACAGATCTGGTTGAACTGCAAGCGGAATATGAAGGAAAGTTTGGCGGGATCGGAGACGTCCCGAAATCTGTCATTCAGGCATCGCTCGAAAAAGGCATTTCACTGCTTGACGCTTACAATCGCTATTATCTGCGATCGCTCCGAACGGCTAAGACGGCCCAAAAGCGCAGTGAAGACAACCAACAGGCTTCCACAGGGCCGCTATCATCGGATAGTGATGATAGCGCGGATCCGCTGCTTGCTGCGTGGCAAAGCGGATTGGAAGTATAACAAAAAAAGGAGAATGAAACATGCCTATCAACAGTTTGCAATTTCGAACGAACATGACGAAAGATCTCGACAAGGCGATCGTGCAGGGTGCGACGACCGGCTTTTTCGAGGACAACGTGCTGCGCGCCAAATTTGTCGGCGCGAAAACGGTGCTGATCCCGTCGATGGATATGAGCGGGCTCGGCGATTATGACCGCGACAACGGTTTCGTGCAGGGTGCGATCACGCTGACCAGCAATTCCTTCACGCTGCAGCAGGACCGTGCGCGCACCTTCCAGCTCGATCGGGAGGACAACGACGAAACTGGCATCGCGAATCTGGCCGGGCAGGTACTCGGCGAATTTGTGCGCACCAAGGTTGTGCCGGAGATGGACGCCTACTGCCTTTCGAAGATCGGCGGTTATGCGGCGACGCAAAGTCAGACGGTCACCGGCACGCCCGCGACGCAGGCATATAAGATGTTTGCGGAGGCCGAACAGAAGGTGCGGGAAGTCGTCGGGTATGACGAGGAGCTGGTCGCGTTCCTTGACAGCGACTTCATGGCAGCGCTGAATGCCAGCTCCGAAGTGTCCCGCAGCATCACGGTGTCCGATTTCAAAAAAGGTGATGTAAACCTGAAGGTGAAATCCCTTGACGGTATCACCTTGCTGCCGGTGCCGAAGTCCCGGATGAAAACAGCGTACACTTTCTATGATGGTACGACGAGCGGGCAAACTGCCGGTGGCTTTGTTCCGACGCAGGCGGCGCAGTCGATCAGTCTGATCGTGATGCCGAAGCGGGCGGCTTCGCTTGTCAAAAAGAGCGAGACGATGCGTATCTGGACGCCGGAGCAGAACATCAAGGCGGATGCTTACAAATTCGATTATCGCCTCTATTATGACGTGTTCCTCAAGAACAGCATGAAAGCGGCCATTTACGTGTACGTCCACTAACGTCGTCCGGAGGGCGCTCGAACCGAATACGGGCGCCCTCCGGATGTACGTGGGAAGGAGAATATTTGTTATGCGACTGCGCTTTGAAAACATTGAAAAGATCACCAACAACGATGACGTAATCCGTGAGCTGTTGGCACGCGGATACGCGATTGTGGCGGACGAAGACAACGCCATTCCGCCGGTTGATGTGGAACCGCAGGTTGAAAAGACGCCTGCACCGATTGTGACGGATACGAGCGACAAAAGCGAAGACCTGAAAAACGGCCTCGGTCATTATTTAACGAGACCGATGGGCCTCAAAGAACTTAAAAAGACGCTGGATGAACTCGGCATCTATTATCGACCCAACGACAAAAGAGACGTGCTTGAAAGAAAGCTCAGTGAGTATCACAAGGCGTTGCGCAAGGAGAAGGATGACGAGTGAGAACCGGAGAAGAAATCAGAGACAGAGCGCTCGCTCTGTTGAATTACACCGACAACAAAGGGCAGCTCCGTTCGGATTTGTATGCGGATTTGTACACGAGATCGCTGGGGCTGGTCAATCAGATATATGGGGATATATGGTACTCCTTTTATCAGGACGCATTTGAGGAGCTTGGATCACTTTCTGATACGATCCGGCTTCCGGGGCGCGTTATCGATGACGTGATGCCCTACGGCGTGGCGATGTTGATGGCGCAAACCGTCGGCGACGGCGATAATCAAAGTTTATATGCGACGCTGTACAACCGCAAGCGCGCCGGTATGACCAAAAGCGACAGGCGCGTCGACGTGTGGAGCGGAAGGGAGAAACGAGAATGGCTGTGACATTGGAAGAAGCCGCCAACGCGGCAACCGAGGCGCTTCAAAGCGCCAAATCAGCGCACAAGAGAATCGATGCGCTGGATGCCGAAGTCAAAGACGTCCGGGCGCTGGCAAACGCCGTTGGGCGGCTCGACGAGAAGGTCGGCGGTATGCGGGAAGACATCACGGAATTAAAAGCCGGGGTGAAGGAATTGACCAATCAGCCGGGGGAGCGGTGGGACGCGGTGATTAAAGCCGCGATCTCCGGACTTGTCGGAGCGTTGATCGGCGCTGTCATGGCGCTGGTGCTGAAATGAGGAGGAAATGCGATGAAACGCGAAAACTGGAAAAACTGGTGTAAAGCAGCAGGTATGCGAGCGCTCAAGACTGTTGCGCAAACAGCCGGGGCAACCATAGGCACAGCAGCCATGATTGGCGACGTGAACTGGATTGCGGTCGCTTCCGCTTCGGCAATCGCCGGTATTTTGTCGTTGCTTACATCTCTTGCCGGTCTGCCGGAGGTGACGGATGATGACCAGAACGCTTAATTATACGCTTGCGGCAGACGGCGTGCTGTCCCCCGCGATGCCGCAGTACGGCGGCACGCAGGGCGAACACCACACGCTGACCGTATCGTTTTCGTGGAGCGGGACGTTTGCTGAGCAGGCGAGCGCCTTTCGTATCGTGTTTCGTGCGGGGGACGGCACCGTCGCATCGAGCGATCTG
>JAFTBJ010000136.1 GCA_017455295.1 Clostridia bacterium | reverse complement strand
TGGAAAACATATGGGCGCCCGTCGGCGGCGAACCGGTCATCATCACGGTAAAGGACGGTGCGTATTGATATGGGAGTATCGTTTATTTATCCGGAATTTGAAGTCGTGCGCAATGCGACCCGCTGCATCGCCTGCCGCGTATGCGAGCGGCAATGTGCCAACGAGGTGCACGCATTCAGTGAAGAACGCGGGGCGATGGTCAGCGATGAGGCAAAATGCGTCAACTGCCAGCGGTGCGTATCGCTCTGCCCGACCAGAGCACTCAAAATCGTCAAAAGCGACTGTCGACTTCGTGAAAACGCAAACTGGCAGGACGATACAATCAAAGAAATTTACAAACAAGCAGACAGCGGCGGTGTGCTGCTGTCGTCGATGGGCAACCCGAAGCCCCTCCCCGTTTACTGGCACAAGATCCTGATCAACGCGTCGCAGGTCACGAATCCACCCATCGACCCGCTGCGCGAGCCGATGGAGACCCGCGTGTTCCTCGGCAAAAAGCCGACCGTCATCCGCCGCGACGAGAATGGCCGTCTGGACTGTCAGCTGCCGCCGCAGATCGAACTGGCCATGCCGGTTATGTTTTCCGCCATGAGCTATGGCTCGATCAGCTACAACGCGCACGCCTCTCTTGCTCGCGCCGCGACTGAACTCGGTATTCTGTACAACACCGGCGAAGGCGGCCTGCATGAGGACTTTTACCAATACGGCAGCCATACAATCGTACAGGTTGCCAGCGGCCGTTTCGGCGTACATGAAGGATATCTGAACGCCGGCGCCGCCATTGAAATCAAGATGGGACAAGGCGCCAAACCGGGCATCGGCGGACATCTGCCCGGCGAAAAGATCGTGGAAGATGTGTCACGAACCCGTATGATCCCGCAAGGGACAGACGCCATCTCCCCTGCTCCGCACCACGATATCTATTCGATTGAAGACTTGCGGCAGTTGGTGTTTTCGCTGAAAGAAGCGACCAACTATCAAAAGCCGGTGATCGTCAAAGTGGCCGCTGTGCACAACATCGCGGCAATCGCAAGCGGCATCGCCAGAAGCGGCGCCGATATCATCGCGATCGACGGATTCCGCGGCGGCACCGGCGCGGCGCCGACCCGGATCCGCGACAACGTCGGCATTCCGATCGAGCTGGCGCTCGCCGCTGTCGACCAACGCCTGCGCGACGAAGGGATCCGCGGCAACGTCTCCCTGATCGCGGGCGGCTCCATCCGCAGCGCCGCCGACGTGGTCAAAGCGATCGCACTCGGCGCCGACGCGTGCTATGTGGCCACCGCTGCCCTGCTCGCGCTCGGCTGTCACCTGTGCCGCACCTGCCAATCCGGCAAATGCAACTGGGGCATCGCGACGCAGCGGCCCGATCTTGTCAAGCGTCTCAATCCTGACCTCGGCAGTCAGCGGCTCGTCAATCTGATGACCGCGTGGCGACATGAGATCATGGAGATCATGGGCGGCATGGGGATCAACTCCATCGAAGCCCTCAAAGGCAATCGCCTGATGCTGCGCGGTGTCGGGCTCAATGAAAAAGAACTGCAGATACTCGGTATCTCTCACGCGGGGGAATAATGTATGAAACGGGTATATGTCAACGAAGAATGGTGCCTTGGCTGCCATCTTTGCGAATATAACTGCGCGTTTGCCAATTCCGGCATGAAGGATATGGCACTGGCACTCAAAGATAAAAAGATCTTTCCGCGCATCCATGTGGAAGGCGACGACCGCATCACCTTTGCCGTTTCCTGCCGCCATTGCACCGATCCGCTGTGTGTGAAAAGCTGTATCGCAGGCGCCATCTCCGTCTTGGACGGCGTGGTGTGCATCGACCAAACCAAATGCGTCGGCTGCCTCACCTGCGTGCTGGTGTGCCCCTACGGGGCGCTCGCACCGGGAGAAAGCGGCGTGATGCAGAAATGCGAGCTGTGCATGGGCAACGCCTGCGGCGCACCGGCATGTGTCACCGGCTGTCCGAACAACGCGATCGTATATGAAGAAAGGAACGACGCCACATGAGTCGTTATGTCATTGTCGGAAACGGCACGGCTGCCGTCGGCTGTATCGAAGGGATCCGCCGTGTCAATACAGACGCGGAGATCACGGTCGTTTCGGAAGAAAACCATTCTGTTTACAGCCGTCCATTGATCTCCTATTATCTGGAAGGCAAAACGGATCTCGAGCGCATGAAATACCGCGGCGACGATTTTTATGAGAAAAACGGCTGCCGGGTGATTTATGGCGTGCGGGCGACCGCGCTGGATCCTTCTGCCAAAACCGTTACCTTGGAAAACGGCGAAACGCTGTCTTACGACGCGCTTTGCTCAGCAACCGGGTCGCGCCCGTTCGTGCCGCCGTTTGAAGGACTCGACACGGTCAAACAGACCTTCTCCTTCATGACGCTGGACGACGTGCTGGCACTTGAATCCGCGCTGACCGATACTGCCCGTGTGCTGATCGTCGGCGCCGGCCTGATCGGCTTGAAGTGTGCAGAAGGTATCCGCGACCGGGTGGGCAGCATCACGGTTTGCGATCTCGCCGACCGGGTTTTGTCGAGCATCCTGGACACGGACTGCGCCGCTCTTGTACAATCCCATCTTGAAGAAAACGGCATCCGGTTTATGCTTCAGGACAGCGCCGCACGCTTTGACGGCAACACGGCGTATATGAAAAGCGGGCAAACCGTGGAGTTTGATATTCTTGTGCTGGCAGTCGGCGTGCGGGCAAACATTGAGCTCGTCAAAGACGCCGGTGGTGAAACCGGACGCGGCATCCTGATCAACAATCGGATGGAAACGAGCCTGCCGCATGTGTTTGCGGCCGGTGACTGCACCGAAGGCTATGATGCGTCCGCCGGTATGCGACGGGTGCTGGCGATCCTGCCCAACGCCTATATGCAAGGGCACACGGCAGGTGTCAACATGGCAGGCGGCGACGCGGTGTTTGACAACGCGATCCCCATGAACTCCATCGGCTTTTTCGGGCTGCACACCATGACGGCGGGCAGCGGCGACGGTGAGATGACCGAAGAACGATCCGAAGGGATCGTCAAACGCTTTTTCACAAAAGACGGCCTGCTCAAAGGCTTTATGCTGATCGGGCAAACCGATCGGGCAGGCATCTATACCTCCCTGATTCGCGAAAAGATTCCGCTGGACACGATTGATTTGGAGCTTACAAAACAAGCGGCGTCCAATTTGATCTTTTCGCAGGATACCCGAAAAAAGAAGTTTGGAGGCGTTGTATAAAATGATTATACAAGCAAAAAGCCTCGGATATAAAGAGATCAACGACCGGCTTCGCGAAGCCGACACGGACTATACCGTGATCGACTGCCTCGGTCAGCGGTTTCTCGGCGCGGGCATGGCGGATCGCTCCATCGTCATGGAAGGGACGCCCGGCAATGCGCTCGGAGCCTATTTGAACGGCGCGTCCATCACCGTCAAAGGCGATGCACAGGATGCGGTCGGCGACACCATGAACGATGGCCGCATCGTGATCCATGGGCGAGTCGGAGACGCGGTTGGATACGCGATGCGCGGCGGGCAGATCTTTGTTTGCGGCGACGCAGGATATCGCGCCGGAATCCACATGAAAGCCTATCAAAGCAAGATCCCCGTGATGGTTATCGGCGGCTGCGCCGGCAGTTTCCTCGGGGAATATCAAGCGGGCGGCTTGATTGTGGTACTGGGACTCGGAGAAAACGATCGCCGGATCGTCGGCAATTTCCCCTGCACCGGCATGCACGGCGGCAAGATGTTCCTGCGCTCCGACTGCGCCGAGATCACTTTTCCGCAGCAGGTGACCGCCGCGGCGGCGACAGTCGATGATCTTGCGGAGATTGAGGCTTATATCGACGAATACTGCCGCTTGTTCGGCGCCGACAAAGCCGATGTAATGGATGCGCCGTTTACGGTGGTCACCCCCAATACCAAAAGCCCTTATAAACGATTGTATGTTGCCAACTGACGACTTCTATATGGAAAATCCGGTACTGTATGAAGGAGATATATCGTATGGATGCAAAAGAACGAACCTACAGCGTCTTACTGGTTTCGGCTTCAACCAATTTTAACAATAAACTTCTGGACTTTTTCCCGGCGCCGAAATATGACCCTGTCATTGTCACCGGGAGTATTCGGGCGGCCAAATGCGCGGTCGATGAGCAACCGTTTGATTTTATCATCGTGAACTCTCCCCTCCCCGATAACGACGGCCTGCGCTTTTCCATCGACGCCGCCAAAAAAGGGACGACCATCGTGCTGTTGATGTTGCCTTCCGATCAGTATGCCACCCAGTTTGAACGATTCACCTCGTCGGGTGTATTTCTGGTGGAAAAGCCGCTGACCCGCTCGACCATCACGATGGCGCTCAACTGGCTGGCCGGTGCACGGGAACAGCTTCGGATCAACGAAGAAAAAGTGCTGTCGGCCGAACGGAAGATCAGCGAGATCCGCGTGATCAACCGCGCCAAATGGCTGCTGATCAGCGAGATGAACATGTCGGAGGCCGACGCTCACCGTTATATTGAAAAACAAGCGATGGATCGCTGCGTCTCTAAACGCGAAATTGCGGAAGAGATCATCGATTTGTATGGCTGACATGTTTTTGCGCAACAAACACCGGCCATCCTCTTTGAAAAGAGGATGGCCGGTGTTTTGATTTGTTTAAACGGGAAGGGATCACGTCGTACCGGACACTTTGCGATACAGCGCAAAGGCGTCCGCCATGTTGACGGTGCCGCTTTGATCCATATCGCCCAAAGCTTCCTGCTTCACGGTCAGCGTCACCTGCCCCGATACGGCGCGATACAGAAGGAACGCATCCGCCATATTCACGATGCCGTTTTGGTCGACGTCGCCTTTGAGGGAAACGCCGGTCATGTCGATGTCGAGTTCTTTTTCGGGATGGTCCTGCCCGATATGAAACTCCGGATAGTTCTTTTGCGCGAGGAGATTGCCG
>JAFTBJ010000018.1 GCA_017455295.1 Clostridia bacterium | reverse complement strand
TGCCGGGTGCGGGCATGGTCAGATCGCAGCCGGCCGAAACGACCGCCGCGCGGTCGTGCGTCGCGCCCCAATCGCTGATAACCGTGCCTTGAAAGCCCCACTCATCCCGCAGGATGTGCGTGAGACCCGTTTTGTTTTCGGTGGAATATACGCCGTTTATCTTGTTGTAGGACGCCATGATCGTCCACGGCTGCGCCTTCTTGACCACCGTTTCAAAGGCGGTCAGGTAGATCTCGCGCATCGCCCGCTCGTCCGGCTCGGAGCTCGAGTCGTAGCGGCGATATTCCTGGTTATTGGCAAAGAAGTGTTTGAGACTGGTGCCCACTCCCTCGCTTTGCACGCCGTTTACATAAGCGGCTCCGAGTTCCCCGGCGAGGTACGGGTCTTCCGAGAAATACTCAAAATTGCGGCCGCAAAGCGGGCTGCGTTTCATATTGACGCCGGGGCCAAGGAGAATATCCACGCCCGCAGCCGCCGCTTCTCTGCCGAGCTCCTGCCCGGCCGCAAACAGCAGATCGCGGTCAAAGCTCGAGGCCATCGCGCATTCGGCGGGAAAGCATACCGCTTCCATCGTGTTGCCGTTTAACATATTCTGATTCTCTTCGATCACGTTGCGCAGGCCGTGCGGGCCGTCGGTCATATGGACCACCGGGATATTCAGACGCTCGCACGCCTTTGTCCACCAGCCGTTCTCGCCGGCGGTGAGTCCCGCTTTTTCTTCCAGCGTCATCTGAGCGACCAGATGTTTGATTTGTTCTTGCTGCATCGCCTGTGTCCTCCTAAATCTACTGTGGAATTCTTATTATTCTCATAAAAATATGATGATTTGGAAATATACAAGGGATATCTATCGGGATTTTGATATCCTCAATCGGCGCGTATCTCGAACTTTTTATCAAAGCCCGTCAGCGTAAAGACGTCCCGCACGCCGGTGGCGACGTTGCGTATCGAGAAGTTGCCGCCTTGTGCGGAAACGGCGCGAAACAACGCGACGACCTCCCGCAGTCCGGCGGAGGAAATATATTCGACGCCCTCAAAATCGAGGGTAACGGTTTTGGTGCCTTCGAGATCCTGCACCGCATCGTGAAACTGCGGCGCCGTCAACGTGTCGATCCAACCGTCAACGGCGATGGTCAGGGTATCGCCGTCAAGCGTTTTCAAAACGGTCATTCGCTGTCACCTCGCTGAAAAAGAGATATAAAACATTTTGATGGTCACGGTATTCATACTGATACCGATCAGCAACGGAAAAGGTCAAAAAGCGTCCGAGGCCGCCGATCGCGTGATCGTGGTCGTACTCGTCGATATCGGGCAGATCGGTCGTCGGATCAAACGGCATACCGCTGTCAACAAAAGTGAGCGAGACCCCCTCGCTTTCCGGCCGAATGGTCAACGTAACGTCGCCGACGGCATCGTAGGCATAGGAGCAGATGTTGACGAACATTTCCTCCGCCGCCAATTGAATCGACATCTTCACCTCGTCGCTGACGTCCAGCGCCGCGATCGCGTCCTTGATTACCTTGAGCTGCGACAATTCGGAACGCAGCGAAAGGGTCGTTTCGGCAACCGGCTTTTTGATGTGAAGGGTCAGCATCGTGATGTCGTCGTTTTGCTCCGCTCCGCGGGTAAACGCGGTCAAGTCATCGAGTACGATGTGCAGCGCGTCACAGGGATTTGTTTTGGAACACAACGTGAGCTTTTCTTCCAGACGCTCGGTCGAATAAAACGCGCTCTCCGTGTTTTTTGCCTCGTTCACGCCGTCGGTATAGAGGAACAACGTATCCCCCTCGCGCAGCATAACGGTCGCGTTTTCGTACTCTTCTCCCTCAAAAAGCCCCGCCGCCACACCGTGGGCGCCGTCCAGCGCGATCAGGGTGTCGGCCAGGATATAGGGAATATTGTGTCCGGCATTGGAGTACGTCAACTCGCCGGTCGCGGGATCCCACACCGCGAGGAACGTCGTGATGAACATACCGCCCGGATTCTGCGTAACCAGCGTATTGTTATACACCGACAGGATCTCGGCCGGCGATGGCTCGGTCAGGATAATTTGGTGCAGCAGCGTCACGGCGTGCGCCATAAAGAGCGCCGCCGAAATGCCCTTGCCCGACACATCGGCGACGGCGATAAAGACGCGGCCGTCGTCGAGCACCTGATAATCGTACAGATCGCCGCCCACTTCCTTGGCGGGCAGCATATACGCGTCGATCGCGACGCTGTCATTGTGAAAACAATCCGGCCGAAGCAGACCTTTTTGGATCCGCCGCGCGATGTTCAGCTCCGTCTCGTGCGTATGCTTTTCGCGGGTCAAGGCGTCGATGTCCCGAATATAGGTGTCGATCTCTTCGGTCATCGTGTTGAACGCGCGGGACATTTGCGCAAATTCGTCGTTGCCCTTTACCTCGAGTTTTTTGATACCCTTTTTACGATCGGAAATAAATCCGCTCATACGGCTGCTGATGCGGTGGATCGGTCTTGAAACTCTCCAATATAAGATCACGCCGAAGACGACGACCATCAGCAGCGTCAACGACACGGTCAGGATCGCGATCCCCTGAAAACGCTGCTGAAAGCTCTCGACGATACGATTCAAGGATAATTCGGCGCCGACGATCAGCGGCGTATCGTATTTTTGCATCGTCTGATCGGAGGATCGGTAATAGTTCATACAAGGCATATAGCAGATCAACGATTCGCCCGCCCAGCCGGATTCATGGCGGATCACGCCGTCGGTGTTGCCGTTGTAGGCCTCGATCTCCGATTCGTTCAAGAAGCCCTCCACTTTCACGCCCGGATAACGGGTATCTTTTGCTTCTTGCAACGCGTCTTTGCCAAACCCGATCGCCAGATACGTTTCGCTGTTGGTCTCCACATCCGGCTCAACTACGAAAATATAGGTAATGTCAAAGAATTTGCAGATCTCATCATATTCCCTGCTGTACCCTTTTGGCTCCATATTCTCATACAAATTGTACGATTCGCAGTATTCCACCATCATTTGAGCGGCGTTACGGATCCGATTCTCGCAAATTTCCAGATTGTTCTCATAGGTGATATTATAGGTTAGCGCCAAAACGAGCAGATCGAGCAACAGCACGATCGGCGCCATGACCAATCCGATTTTTACAAAAATAGATTTTAATTTATGCATACGATCATCCTGCCCTATTCACGGTTACAACGGTGACGTTGAAGCCGATCACGCGATTGTATTCGATGGACGACGCTAGCGATCGCACCAGCATCAAGCCGGTTACCTCGCGTCCGGTATCGTCGATATACTCGGTCGGGTTGAAGATCCGGCCGTTATCCCGAATTTTCAAAATCAGCGATTTGTCGGACACCTTGACGTAAATGTCGATGCTGTCCGACTGCGATTTGGCGGCATACTTCGCGATGTTGACGCACAGCTCCTCCGCCGCGACGCCGAGATCGTGAGACAAGTTGTCTTCGACGCCGTTTTCGCGGCAAAATGCCACAACGGTATGCGCGGCGTCGGTGGCGTCCTCCACGTTGTTATGGATGGAGAAATCGAGCGTTGGGCCTTCTTCCCCGTCGATCAGCAGATAATTGTCTTTGCGCTTGACCGCTTTATAAATTACCACAATTAGCACCGTAATGAGAACGGTGACCGCTTTGGAGATCGGGAAGGACGCCCACAGCCAATAGATGTCCACTTTGGCAAAGGCGTACATCAGCGGCACGACCGCGGCAAAGCCGTCCAGCACGACCACGATATTCGCCAGCCATTTTTGCTTGGTCGCTTGAAAGAACGTGCGCATAACGTAGATCACCGCCAGGATCGGGATGTTGATCGAGACGATGCGGAAGGTCACCGCAAAGACGGAGGTGATCGCAGGGTCGGTCAGGTTATAAAGCGCCGCCAGCTGCAGCGGGAACAATTCGGAGAGAATAAAAATCACCGCCGAAAGCGCCAGCGTGACCCACATCCCGTAGCGCAGCGCGAGCCGCTGGCCTTTGATGTCCTTTTCGCCGTACAAAGCGCCGAGAACCGGCAAGAGCGTCATCGTCGCGCCTTCAACAAAGATGAAGCACAAGCTGTTCAATGAAAAGGATACCGAGGCGATCTGCGTCCCAACGGTACCGGTCGCCGACAGGATGATCGCGTTGGTAAAGAAGAGCCGCAAAAAATTGCAGACGTAAATCAAGGCAGACGGCATCCCGACGCTGAGGATCTTTCCCATCATCTTCAAATGCTTCCACGCCTCGCGGGTGAAATGCACCGTGCGATCTTTCCCCTTGAAATACGCGATCACAAGGAGCGAGCCAAGCAGATAGCCGACCACGGTCGCCCATCCCGCACCCGCGATGCCCCAGCCGAACACGGCCATAAACAGCCAGTCGCAAAAGAGGTTGATCACATTGGATACGACCGGCAGAGCGGTCGCGAGCTTCTTCATACCATCGGTACGGGCAAAGGCGGCGATATGATTGTTCAAGGCGGTCAGCGGCGTCAACACCCACAGCGGGATCAAATACGCCGCGATCAACGCGGTAAGCTCTGCATTCGTTTGTGCGAGCAGCGACGCGGTCGGCACTATCAGCGCGAGACCGATCAAGGTAAGCACCAGCGACGACAGCATGCCCGCCCAGAACGAAATGGTGAACGCCACATCCGCCTGACGGTTGTCACGCTTGCCTTTGTACATAACAGCAAGTGTATTGCCGCCGAACGTGAACATCGCGATCAGAATGTTTTTCAGAAAATAAATGGAATAGGTCAGGTTGATGGCGGACAGCTCCATCGTGCCGAGAATTTGACCGACCAGAATACCGTCAACGATGCTGGACAGGTACATTGAGGCGGTCATTGCCAGCGTCGATACCAGCAGATTGCGGTAGGTCTTATTGATCAGCGTACCGGTTCGTCTCATACCCGCGCCCCTTATCTTGTCAGGTTATCGCTGTCAAAGAAGCGGAAGCCCTTGAGCACATTGATGAAGTCGTTGACATAGCGTGTGTTGCTGGCATTCCAGAAGAAGCCCATACGCGCCAAAATCTGTGTGGTATAGTGCGCTTCAAACGGTACATTGATCACGGTTTTGCCGTGCGCGATATTCATATACGCCGTCATACTGGACAGGATCGCCGCCTTATCGGGATCCTTTTGCGCCTCGGTCAGCGCCGCGGCAAATTCCCCATATTCGACGAAACGGATCGGAATGCCCGCTTCGTTCATCTGACGGACGATATCGCCAAGCGGCAGTGTATGGTTGTTGACCGCGTTGAAGACGGTGCACGCTTTCGGTGTTTCAGCGAGCTTCAGGAATGCCTTGCAGGAGGTGTCGATCGGCCCCATACAGACCTGATTCTCGATCATCGAATACGGGAAACAGCCGAGCAGCTCATAGGAACGCAGCCGTCCCACAAAGTTGTTGGTGAGGAAATTGATCTGAAATTCACCGTCCGATTCACGAGCGGCCAGCGTGCCGACACGAATGACCTTGCCGTCGAGCCCCCGCTCGGCGACCGCTTCCAGCACCATCCGCTCGCCCATCAGTTTGGAAGAGGTATACTTATTATCGAGCGTTTGACCGTAATAGAAGCTCTGTTCATCCAGCGAATGACGGCGGAGTTTATCCATATCGTCGGTGGTGCCGGAGACCGATATGGTGGAGAAATGAATCAGTCGCGCAGACCGTTTCTCACACAGCTTGATGCAGTTGATCACGCCGCCGACATTGATGTCCTCGATGTCCGTGCCGTTGCTGAAATGCTTGACGTTCGCGGCGCAGTTGAAGACGGTGTCGATCGGTTCTTGTTCGAGCGCTTCAAAATACCGATAGTCGGTGACGTCGCCATCGGCCACCCGCACGCGGCTGTCAAACACATCCTCATAGCGGTTGCCGAAGTAATAGAAGAGCATATTGCGCATACGATCGGCGGCGGTGTTGAACTTGCCTTTGCGAAGCATACAATAGACAAGCCCCTTCTCCTGCTCGAGATATTCCGCCACGAGATGTGCGCCCATAAAGCCGGTCGCGCCGGTGATCAGGACGTTGCCAAGCTCCCGCGGCGTGCCGTCGAGGAAGGATTCGACCGTGTTCTTCTCCAAAAGCTCATCGATCTTGGTATAGTCGTAATCATCGAAATCGAACATCCCGCCGGACGCGGCGACGTCCCCGTCTTGGAACAATTCGGCGAGCGCCCGCGGCGTCGTGCATTTGAATACATCGCCGTAGGTGATCGGATACCCGTTTTCGGAAGCGTCCAGCACGACGGCGGTGACCACCAGCGAGGTGCCGCCGATCTCAAAGAAGTCGTCCGTCGCGCCGACCTTATCCAGATTCAGCGCCTTCTGGAAGGATTCGCAGAAGAATTTTTCCGCGTCGTTTGCGGGCGCCACATATTCTCCAAGCGATACGGGAACGGGATCGGGAAGCTGGCGAATGTCGGTCTTGCCGTTAGCGGTCAACGGCATTTCGACCATTTGCAGATACGCCGTCGGCACCATATAGTGGGTCAAATGCTTTTTCAGCTCATCCCGCAGCGCGGCAATATCGACGTGCTGCTCGGCGGTGAAGTAGGCGCACAGATTGTCCTGTCCGCTCAACTTGCGGATCACGACGGCGACTTTCTTTATGCCGGGTTGCGCGGCAATCAAGCCTTCGATCTCGCCCAGTTCGATACGCAGTCCGCGCAGCTTGACCTGATTGTCGAGCCGCCCGAGAATGATGACGTTATAATCGCGATCAAACTTGGCATAGTCGCCGGAACGGTACATCCGCTGTCCGCGATAGTCCACAAACGCCTGCGCTGTTTTTTCGGGAAGATTGCGATACCCGAGAGCGACGCCGACGCCGCCGATATACAGCTCGCCGATCACGCCATAGGGCGCAATGTCGCCGAATTTATCCACAATGTACTCGGTGTAGTTGGTCAGCGGGCGGCCGATGTT
>JAFTBJ010000135.1 GCA_017455295.1 Clostridia bacterium | reverse complement strand
GGTTTCGTGTTTCTGCTCTTTTGTTTGAGCATCATTCAGTCCGATATATATTCTGGTTTCTGTCATTTGCAGTTTTTCGTTGCCGAAGGGCGTCGTGGTGCCGCCGGATCGTTCATCCCAAAGCGACGGGGTGATGATTTTGGCCAACTACTTCTGATACTCTTCCAAAAGCTGATACAAGAAAGCGCCGTGATTACTTCCGATGCCCATAGTGTTAACCTCCCAATTGTTTTCAAATTGGTATAGCCGTACAGAAAATCACGTTAACACCTTGCATGCTTATTTCATTCAGGCGTCATCGGCCCTGCTTTTTGTGAACGGATCCTACCGCGTGCTCACAATCATAGTAATCATTATTCAAGGACATTTACAACTTCAAAATCATATCAAAAAAACATACAGCAGTCAATATTAAAACACAAAAAATAAGCGAATATTGGGCGCACTTACATAAAGATATATAGCCGCAAAAACGCTCTTTTTGTGCGATATGGCGTTATCAATTCCGGCAATCCGGCAAGGATTGCCCTCGTTTTTCAGGCGGTACGGGCGAAAAAGATCCGTTCAAAACCTACATCTCTTTATGTGAGTGCGCCCTAGGTCGCTGACAAACAAGGGTGCCCGGGTGGCCGTCCCATTTTTGGGTTGACAAAATCGGACGCTTGTGGTATAATATGCCCGAAATCGAACATATGTTCGTTTTGTAAAAACAGACCGGGCAGGGCGGAAATAGCGGCCGAGAGATCCCGGCAAACCAAGGCGCCTTTATACCCAAATCGTCCCAAAAATGGAACAGTTTAAATGATAAGGCGGCAGGAGAAATAAAAAAGCGGGCGGCGAGGTGGCCGCCCCCCAAAAAAAGGAGGGAACGGTATGATTTGCAGGAATTGTCACGAACGGCTGGAAAGCTGGGAGATCGAGACGGTAAGCGACAGCGTTGCCTATGGCGGGTATTCCGTTGACGTGCCGGTCAGCGGGTGCTGTCCGGTGTGCGGCAGTGAGGAGCTGTCGGAGGAGGCGGAATGTGTGCTGTGCGGCGGCATGGCCGCAGAAGAGGAGATGAGCAGTGGCCTTTGTCCGGCGTGTGTGGAGGAAACGCGGGAGGTGCTGCAAGACTGTTGGAGCCGGTTGAGCGAGGCGCAGCGCGATTGGGCGTGCGAGCACGACGAATGGATGGAGGACGCATAAATATATCGCCGCAAAGGCGGCGATGCGATATACGGACGCTGTTGCGTCCGTGCGATATATCGGCTTCGCCGATGCGATATGCCGCCTGATGGCGGCGCGATATTGGCGGCAGTGCCGCCAGAGAGAAAGGAAGCCTGATATATCGCCGCAAAGGCGGCGATGCGATATACGGACGCTGTTGCGTCCGTGCGATATATCGGCTTCGCCGATGCGATATGCCGCCTGATGGCGGCGCGATATTGGCGGCAGTGCCGCCAGCGAGAAAGGAAAAACCTATATGAATCGACGACAACAGGCGTTTGCGGATGCGCTGCTGCAAAACGGAGACGCAGAGACAGCCTACAGGCAGGCGGGGTATCGCGGCGGGGACGCGGCGGCGGGGGTTGCCAGACTTTTGGCGATCCCGGCTGTGCGCGACTATGTGGAGGAGGCGGCGAAGCATGCGGCCGCAGAGGCGGCGGGAGGGATGGAGGGGACGGATGCCGCGATCGCGCAGCCGCCGGAGGTGCTGCGGTATTTGACGTCGCTGCTGCGCGGCGAGACGGGCAGTGAGCGGGAGCGGCTCAAAGCGGCTGAGCTGCTCGGCAAGCGGCTTGGCTTATTCAATGAAAAACCTGTTGGCGGTGACACGCCGACGGTGACGATCGTGGATGATCTCCATGGATAACGGGCAGGTGACGATGCGGTCGATCGTGGGAGGCGGATACGACGAGTTTTGGCGCTTCAAAGGCCGCTACCGCGTGGTCAAAGGCAGCCGCGCCAGTAAAAAGAGCAAGACGGCGGCGCTGTGGTACATCGCGCAACTGTCCAAAGAAAAATACCGCGAAGCAAATCTGCTGGTCGTGCGCCGCACCTACCGCACACTCAAGGACAGCTGCTTTGCGGAACTCAAGTGGGCGGTGCGGCGGCTGGGACTTCAAGAGGAATGGGCGGCGAAGGAATCGCCGCTGGAGATGGAGAACCGCCGCACGGGACAGCGCATCTATTTTCGCGGACTGGACGATCCGTTCAAGATCACTTCCATCACGGTGGAGCAGGGATATCTTTGCTGGCTGTGGATCGAGGAAGCGTATGAGATCGGCAGCGAGGAGGATTTTGACACGCTGGACGAAAGCATCCGCGGCGAGCTGCCGAAGCCGCTCTTTAAGCAGACGACGCTGACCTTCAATCCGTGGAGTGAACAACATTGGCTCAAAGCGCGGTTTTTTGACAAGCCCGACCCGGATGTGTTCGCGATGACCACCGACTATACCTGCAACGAGTGGCTGGATGACGCCGACTTTCGGATGTTTGAGCGGATGAAGATCGACAATCCGCGTCGCTACCGGGTGGCGGGACTCGGCGAGTGGGGGATCGCGGACGGGTTGGTATATGACAACTGGGTGGTGTCTCCGTTTTCGGTGGAGGAGCTGCTGCACGGGAAAGAAAGCGGGCGATATACCTGCGTCTTCGGACTCGATTACGGCTATTCCAACGATCCGACGGCGTTCATCGCGGCGGCGGTGGATCCGCAGGATAAGCAGCTGTTCGTGTTTGATGAACACTATCAAACGCGGATGGTCAACAGCGAGATCGCCCGGATGATCCGGGAGAAGGGATATGCGAAAGAGCGCATTCGCGCGGACAGCGCAGAGCCCAAAAGCAACGAGGAGCTGCGGCGGCTCGGCATTTCGCGGGTGACGCCCGCCGAAAAGGGCAAAGACAGCATCCTGCACGGTATCGCCGTGCTGCAGGAATACCGCATCACGGTGCACCCGCTTTGCAAAGAAACCGCGCGGGAGCTGTCGCTGTATGCCTGGGAAAAGCGGGAGGACGGCAGCGGAATCAATCGCCCGATCGACCGGGACAATCACCTGATGGATGCGCTGCGGTATGCGATGACCGATGTCGGGCGGAGACGATCCCGCCCGGATGAGCAGCGTGCCTATGCGAAAGCGGCGCGGCGCTCGCTGCTGCCATCGGATATTGCCGCCGGGGATCTGATCGGCGGATGGGGATAAAAACATAAAAAACAGAAAGGACGAACGGTATGAACGAGATCGTATGGGGATTGCTGCCGATGGCGGCGCTCTTTGGGGCGCTGGCGGAAGCGATGGTGATCCGGCTGTGCCGCCGCCGGAAACGGCGGCAGGCGATGCAGCTGCGGGAGAAGCGGATGCAGCAGGCGGCCGAGGAGCAAAAAAAAGAACGCGAACGGTTTTACTGGCAAAATTTTTGGTCGTATGACGGAACACAACAGGAGGAATATCGCGAATGAAACACGAGAGTCAAGCGCCCTCCCCGCAGACGATATGGGAGGAATATACCGTTGGGCGCCGCTTCAAAGCGGGGCTCGGCGAACACGGCATGTATGAGCAAAACCGCCGCAACGAACGATTTTTCATCGGCGATCAGTGGCATGGCGCGCGATGCGGCGGAGAGCGGCCGCTGGTGCGGCACAACGTGATCAAGCGCATCGGCGATTACAAGATGTCGGTGATCGGTTCGACGCCGCTGAGCGTGTCCTTTTCGGCGGACGGCGTGCCCAACACAGTGGAGCTCAAGGAGCAGGCTGACCGCCTGCGTACGCAGCTGCGGCAGCAGCAGGCGGACGGCACGCTGCCCGATCCGACAGCGGACACCGGTGTACCGGCAGGCGAAACGGTGGAACTTGTGATGACGGCGCTGTCCGATTATTTTGACACCACTGCCGAGCGGCTGCGGTTTGAGGAGCACAAAGATCGGGTGCTGCGCGACGCCTATATCTCGGGCACGGCGTTTTTGTATACCTATTGGGATCCGACGGTCAAGACGGGGTTATATGCCGATCTGTCGCGCAAGACCGCGATCACGGGGGATCTGGCGATCGAGACGCTGGACGTGGAAAATGTCTACCTTGGCGACCCCAACCGCGACGACATCCAAACCCAGCCGTACATCTTGATTGCACAGCGCAAGCGGGTGAGCGACCTGCAAAAGGCGGCCAGGAAAGCGGGCATGTCGGCATCGGCAATCGAAGCGATCCGGCCGGACAGCGAGCTGTTTTACATGGCGGGCGACCGGTCGCAGGATGAACCGTATGCGTCCCGCAAGGCGACCGTGATCACCCGGTTTTGGAAAGAGCGCGGCGCGGATGGGTATGAGACGGTCAAGGCGATCCAAGTGTGTCAAAACGCCGTCATCCGCCCGGTGTGGGACACCGGCATTCGCTTGTATCCGCTGGCGATGTTCCATTGGGAGCGCCGCAAGGGATGCGGCTACGGCGACAGCGAGATCACCTATCTGATCCCCAACCAGATCGCGATCAACCGCATGATCACCGCAAGCGTATGGGCGGTGATGATGATGGGGGTACCCATCACGGTGGTCAACGGCGACGTGGTACAGCAGCCGGTGACCAACGACCCCGGGCAGGTGCTCCGGGTATTCGGTACGCCGGAGGATGTGGCCGGTGCGGTGCATTATGTCAGCCCGCCGTCTTTCTCTTCCAAATTTGACGAGAACATCGCGTCGCTGATCACCAATACGCTCAAGCAAAGCGGCGCCAACGACGCGGCGCTCGGCGATATCCGCCCGGACAATACGTCGGCGATCATCGCCGTGCGGGAGGCGGCAACCATGCCGCTACAGATCACCAAAAACCGATTTTATCGGTTTATCGCGGATATCGCGCACATCTGGGCGGAGTTTTGGGTGATGAAATACGGCGCGCGCTGCCTGAAGGTGACCGACGAGCAGGGAAGCTGGTATCTGCCGTTTGACGGCAAGCGCTATCGGGATTTTGTGATCAACGTGAAAGTGGAGGTCGGCGCGTCGACGCTGTGGGGCGAATCGCAGACGGTGGCAACACTTGATAATCTGCTGTCCCATGAGATCATCGACCCGGTGCAGTACGTCAGCCGTTTGCCGCACGGCGTATTGCCGCAGCAGCAAAGCTTGTTGCGGGAGATGCGGGAGCGAGCGGATGGTTCGGCGTCAAACGAAGCCGAAGCGGCGCCGACGACTGCCGAATCGACAAATATGGCGGATGACAGGATGACCGACGAACTCGTGCGGCAGATCCTGTCGGGCGAAGTATAACCAAAACAGATAAAGGAGAGAACCATCATGGAAGAACAAGAGATCATGCTCGATCCCTCCGAGGCGGATACGACTGCCCCGGGCGGTGAGGATATGGACGCGGCGGAAGCAGACCCGCAGACTGTCGCGTCGGATGGGGAGACGGAATCGCAAGGGGAGGAAACCACCGAACCGGACGAGGCCGAATCCACATCGTCGTCGGAGGAAACGGTGTATATGCCCGTTTTCAACGGCGAGGTTCGTCCCATTCGGGCGGACGACCGGGAGGAGATCACGACGCTGCTGCAGCTTGGCATGAAGCAGCGGGATTTTCTGCCGGAATACGAAATGCTCCGACAGATCGCCGCGGATATCGGCATGTCCTCGGTCAAGGAGCTGGTCGGCACGGTGGCGCAGCAATATGAAGAACGGCTGCTGCAAAAGGCGATCGCGGCATACGGCGAGCGGGAAGGCCGGGAGTTTTATGAGCTGCACCGGCAGTCCCGTACGCGCCGGGTGGAGGAGCAAAAGGCCGCCGCCAAAAAGCGGCAGGACGACGCCACCGATAAGCTGGTGCGGGATTTCGAGGAACTGCAGCGGGAATACCCGGATATACGCACGTTCCAAGATGTGCCTCGCAGCGTGATCGAAAACGCGCTGACCAAAGGCATCTCGCTGCTGGATGCGCAAAACCGGTTTGTACTGACCGAGCAAAAGCGAGTGGGCGCCACAGCCGAGGCGAGCGGCAAAGCCGGCAAAAGCGCGGTCGGCTCGCTCGCATCGTCCGGCATCCCGGAAATGCCGGAGATGGAGGCGTTTCTGTCGGGCTTTTATGGGCGACAATAAACGAAACAAAGAAAAAGGAGAAACAACATTATGGCTATCAACAGTTTGCAATTTCGAACTAACATGACCAAAGAACTCGACAAAGCGATCGTGCAGGGCGCGACGACCGGGTTCTTTGAGGACAACGTGTTGCGCGCCAAATTTGTCGGCGCGAAAACGGTGCTGATCCCGTCGATGGATATGAGTGGGCTCGGCGATTATGACCGTGACAACGGCTTTGTGCAGGGCGCGATCACGCTGACCAGCAATTCCCATACGCTGCAGCAGGATCGTGCGCGCACCTTCCAGCTCGATCGCGAGGACAACGACGAGACCGGCATTGCGAATCTCGCCGGGCAGGTACTCAGTGAATTTGTGCGCACCAAGGTGGTGCCGGAGGTGGACGCTTATTGCCTCTCGAAGATCGCCGGGTATGCGGCGTCGCAGAATCAGACGGTGACCGGTACGCCCGCGACGCAGGCGTATGCGATGTTCACCGAAGCGGTGAAGAATGTGCAGGAGATCGTAGGCTTTGACGAGGAGCTGGTGGCGTTTGTCAACAACGATTTTCTGGCGGCGCTGAACGCCAGCCCGGAAGTGGCCCGCAGCATCACGGTGTCCGACTTCAAAAAGGGCGGCGTCAATTTCAAGGTGAAATCCATCGACGGCATTAGGTTGCTGCCGGTGCCGAAGTCCCGCATGAAGACGGCGTATACCTTCTACGACGGCACGACGGTGACCGAAGCAACGGGGGCGGCCGCAGCGGTCGATCAAACGGTTGGCGGATTCGTGCCGACCGGTGCGGCGCAGGATATCGGCCTGATCGTGATGCCGAAGCGCGCGGCGTCGCTCGTCAAAAAGAGTGAGACGTTGCGCACCTGGACGCCGGAGCAGAACATCAAAGCGGATGCGTATAAATTCGATTATCGCCTCTACTACGATGTGTTCCTCAAAAACAGCCTGCTGACGGCGATCTACGCGTACGTCTATTAATGTTCATCGGGGCATCCGCGAGGGGGCTCGCGGATGCCCCATTGTTATGGCGAGGAGGAATCGTATGCGGTTACGCTATCAAAACATTGAAAAACTGACCGAGAGCGGCGAGGTGATCCGGGAACTGTTGGCAAGAGGATATGAGATCGTGCCGGAAGAGCGCGGCAAACCGGATGCGTCGAAGCACCGCGCATCCGGCGCAAAAACCGGGGCGCGGCGCGACCGATCGAAAAAGAAGGTGGAAGAATGAAAACGGGAGCCGAGATCCGGGATCGGGCGCTGACGCTGCTGCATTATGTCGATCAGGCCGGGCGGCTGCGGTCGGATTTGTATGCGGATCTGTACGCGCGATCGCTGGATATCGTGAATCAAATTTACGGCGATCTATGGTACACCACCCACACCACGACATTTGAACAGCTCGGCAGCTTGGCGGACACGGTGATGCTGCCCGGACGCATCCGGGATGATGTGATGCCGTATGGCGTGGCGATGCTGATGGCGCAGACCATCGGAGATGGAGACAATCAGAATCTTTATGCGTCGCTGTACAGCCGCAAACGCACGCGGGCCGCGAGCCAAGATTGCCGGGTGGACATCTGGAGCAAAGGAGGGCGTCGGTGTGATGACGGCTGAAGATACCGCCAAAATAGCAAGCGAAGCGCTGCAGCGCGCCAAGTCGGCCCATCATCGTCTTGATGTTGTAGAAACAGAGATCAAAGACGCGCGGGCGCTTGTGAGCGCCGTAGCGCGGATGGACGAGAAGATCGGCGGGATGCAAGAAGACATCACCGAGGTCAAAAGCAACGTCAAGGAATTGACTGAGCAGCCCGGTAAACGCTGGGAATCGGTGATCGGCGCGGTGATCACCGGCATCGTGGGAACGCTGCTCGGCGCTGTCATGGCGCTGGTGCTGAAATAAAGGGGAGAAAACACATGAAACAATGGATCAAAGCGGCGGGAGTGCGGGCGCTGAAAACCGTAGCGCAGACGGCGGCGGCGACCATCGGCACGGCCATGGTGATGGGCGATGTGAACTGGGGCGCGGTCGGCTCGGCGGCGCTGCTTGCCGGGATTCTGTCGCTGCTGACCTCGACGGCCGGACTGCCGGAATTGTCGAGCACCGCTGACAAAGGAGAAGATATATGAACAGAGAATTACAGTATACGCTTGCGGCAGACGGCGTGCTGTCCCCCGCAATGCCGCAGTACGGCGGCACGCAGGGCGAACACCACACGCTGACCGTATCGTTTTCGTGGAGCGGGACGTTTGCTGAGCAGGCGAGCGCCTTTCGTATCGTGTTTCGTGCGGGGGACGGCACCGTCGCATCGAGCGATCTG
>JAFTBJ010000134.1 GCA_017455295.1 Clostridia bacterium | reverse complement strand
CTCGACTATGTGGTGGTCAAGCTTCCAAAATGGCCGTTTGACAAATTTGTCTACGCCAAGCGCACACTTGGTACGCAGATGAAAGCGACCGGCGAGGTGATGGCGATCGGCGCGACATTTGAAGAAGCCCTGATGAAAGCAGTGCGTGGCGCCGAGATCTCGCACAGCAGTTTACAGTCTCCCGCATTAAAGGAACGGACGGACGAAGAGATTCACAACAAGTTGTCGGTATGCGACGACGAGCGCTTGTTTGTCATCTATGAGGCGTTGACGCGCGGCGTGACGGTGGAGGAAATCCATGCGATCACGATGATCGATGAGTGGTTCCTCTGGAAGCTGCAAAAGTTAGTCGAGATGGATCGCACGCTTGCAGAAGGCGAGTTGACCGATGCGCTCTATCTGCGCGCCAAAAAGATGGGATATCCCGACAAGGTGATCACGGCGATTTCCGGCTGTGCAATCGAAAATCCGCGTTATGCATCATATAAAATGGTGGATACCTGTGCGGCGGAATTTGCGGCGCAGACACCCTATTTTTATTCGTCGTTTGACGAAGAGAACGAAGCGGCCGACTTTATCGCCAAAAAGGGCTCGGATAAGAAAACCGTGATCGTGTTCGGCTCCGGCCCCATCCGCATCGGACAGGGCATCGAATTTGACTATGCGTCGGTGCATTGCGTCTGGGCGCTGAAAAAAGCCGGGTTTGAAGTGGTGATCGTCAACAACAATCCCGAGACCGTGTCCACCGACTTTGATACGGCGGATCGCCTCTATTTCGAACCGCTCACCAACGAAGATGTGATGAGCATCATCCAGACGGAAAAACCGTTCGGCGTCGTGGTGGCGTTCGGCGGCCAAACTGCGATCAAACTGACCAACTTCTTGTCGCAGCAGGGAGTCAACATCCTCGGCACGTCGGCGGACAGCATTGACCGCGCAGAGGATCGCGAGCGGTTTGAGGAATTGCTGGAAGAACTGCATATTCACCGCCCCAAGGGCTTTACGGTGATGACGACGGAGGAGGCGCTGGAAGTGGCCGAGAAGGTCGGCTATCCGGTGCTGATGCGGCCGTCCTATGTGCTCGGCGGACAGAATATGATCATCGCATTCAATGAAGCGGATATCCGTGAATATATGGCGATCATCCTGGCGCAGGAGATCGAGAACCCCATTCTCATTGACAAATATCTGATGGGCATGGAACTCGAAGTGGACGCAATCTGCGACGGCGAAGACATTCTGATTCCCGGTATCATGCAGCACATTGAACGTTCCGGTATCCATTCGGGTGACTCGATTGCGGTTTACCCGGCGTGGAAGATCGAGGACGCGATGATTGAGAAAATCATCGATTGCTCGCGCCGACTGGCGGTGTCATTGAACACGCGCGGTTTGGTGAACATCCAATATTTGATCTACCAAAACGAGCTGTATGTGATTGAGGTCAATCCGCGTTCATCGCGTACCATTCCGTATATCAGCAAGGTAACCGGCGTTCCGATGGTGGATCTCGCGACCCGCACAATGCTCGGCGAAAAGCTCGCGGATCTTAGCTATGGCACGGGGCTGTATCCGAGCTCTCCGTATTTTGCCGTCAAGGTGCCGGTGTTCTCGTTTGAGAAGCTGACCAATGTGGATACACATCTCGGCCCCGAGATGAAATCGACCGGCGAAGTGCTCGGTATCGCCAATACGCTGGATGAAGCACTGTTCAAAGGCTTGATTGCGGCGGGCTATCAAATGCGCAAGACCGGCGGCGTGTTCTTCACCATCCGCGATACCGATAAAAAAGAGCTCGGGGACGTGGCCAAGAAATTTGCTGATCTCGGGTTTGAATTGTATGCGACGCATGGCACGGCGCGGGTGATCGAGCAGGAAGGGCTGTTTGTCCATCATGTCAACAAGATCCACGAATCGGACAACAATCCTTTGACACTGCTGGACAGCGGCGTCATCGACTACATTGTGTCCACCTCCGCCAAAGGCCGTATCCCGACGCGCGACTGCGTCAAGATTCGCCGCAAAGCAGTGGAGCGCAGCATCCCGTGCCTGACGTCCATCGACACAGCCAATGCGATCGCCGACAGCTTACGCGGGCGCTGGAATGCAAACAACACGGAGCTTGTCGACATCAATCACATGCGGGATCACAAGATGAAGCTGGCCTTTATCAAAATGCACGCCTGCAGCAACGATTACATTTATTTTGACTGCCTGCGTCAGCAAATCGATAACCCGGAAGGCCTCAGCATCCAACTGGCCGATCGCCATCTCGGCATCGGCGGCGACGGCGTGGTACTGATTTGCCCGTCGGACGTGGCGGACGCCAAAATGCGGATGTTCAATCTGGATGGTAGCGAAGGCAAGATGTGCGGCAACGCGATCCGCTGCGTCGGCAAATACCTATATGATCACGGAATCGTCAAAAAGGAGACGCTGAGGATCGATACGCTCAGCGGCATTAAAACGGTGACGCTGCATAAATTTGACGGCAAGGTCAAGGAAGCCACCGTCGATAGGGGCAAAGCGGAACTCGATCCCAAAAAGATCCCGGCGCTTTTTGACGGGGTGCGCGTGATCGATCAGCCAATCACGGTCGGCGACACGGAATACCGGGTAACCTGCGTTTCGATGGGCAACCCGCATGCGATCGTATTCTGTGACAATCCCGATGCGCTGGATCTGCAAACCATCGGTCCGCTGTTTGAACATCATGAGAAATTCCCCGAACGCGTGAACACGGAGTTTATTCGCGTGATGGATAATCACACGCTGAAAATGCGGGTGTGGGAGCGCGGAAGCGGGGAGACATGGGCTTGCGGTACCGGCGCTTGTGCGGCGGTCGTGGCAGCTGTGGAAAACGGATACTTCCAAAAAGGAGAAGACATCACGGTCAAGCTTAAAGGCGGTAATTTGATTATCAACTATACCGACGATACGGTGCTCATGACCGGCAATGCGGAAGTGGCGTTCGAGGGCGTCGTCGAGATCTGATTGTACGGTTTCAAAAGTCAAAAGTCCGATCCGGGTTGTCCGGATCGGACTTTTTGCAAGAGTAAAACCACGCGT
>JAFTBJ010000133.1 GCA_017455295.1 Clostridia bacterium | reverse complement strand
TAGCCCCGCGCGAGGATCGTAAAAATACGGGTAAAGCCGATGAATTCTCTGATCATATCCTTAATCAGATGGAATACCGGAAGCTCAAGCAGTTCATCGAATACGGTGAAAAGCGAATCAAAGATCTCGACAAACTGATCTCCGGCGTATATTCCGATTACAAACTCGGCGAGATCGAAGAAAAGCGGTATCGTCGCTTGATAAAGGAATATGAATCGGAGCAGTACGATCTGGAGCCGCAATTGGAGAAGAGCAAGAAAGATCTTGAAACCTTTGACCAGAGGTCCGTTGACCTCCGCCTGCTTTTGAAAACTGTACGAGAGCAAACCGACGTAAGAGAACTGACGCCCGCGCTTGTGAATTCTCTGATCGAACGCATCGAAGTCCACAACAACGATAAGTACGATGGTCACTGTCATGTCAAAGTCGATATCTACTTTATCACGGTCGGGCAAACGCTGCGCGTGCTTTTTATTTTTTATATCAATCTACCGCTTCCAACGTATACGCAGCTATACCATTTTTAATGATGCAAGTCAAAGAACGTCGCGGATATGAGAAGAAGCATGCTGAAATATACAATGCGGACGATATCCGCTATGATCAAAACGCCGTATGCGGCATACATCCATTTTTCCCCGGCCGACACCGGTTGTTTGGATTTCTTCTTTTTTATCAGCCTATATATCCCGACAGCCAACACCACGCCGACGCAGAATATATCCACAAGATAATAATGGTGACTGTAGAGCCGGCGGCCTTCAAAGACATACGGACATACGGCCCCGATCAAAAAAGCCAATATCACAAACACGATCTTTGCAACAGGCCATTTTTCTTTGATCGTCAGCGCCGTCCAAGCCATAACGAAAAGGATCGGCAAAGCGGCAAACACAATTTGCATAAGCCATCCCTCCATCAAACAATTTTTCTGTTCCCACATGGCATTCTGTGATTATTGAAAGGAACTCGCGCAGCGACAATCGCTGCGCGAGTTTTTTGGTTGCGCTTGTTATCCAAGCTCATCAAAGGGCTTCGGGCGTTTCGCTTTCGCTTGGTTCGGCTTTTTTGCGGCGGACGCGCTTGATGATCACGACCGCCAGCAACGACAGGGCTGTTACAGCCGACAGTCCAAACGCCGCTTTCGTCACAAACGACACGACGTACGTTACCGTAACATTCCCGACCACGCCGATCACATTCACCTG
This sequence comes from Clostridia bacterium, assembly GCA_017455295.1. Lineage (GTDB taxonomy): Bacteria > Bacillota > Clostridia > Oscillospirales > Acutalibacteraceae > RGIG1959. The sequence goes on along the minus strand of JAFTBJ010000133.1, from coordinate 2,698 downwards.
CACGAGCCCTTGTTCATTGGACGTGACCGGAAGCTCTCGCCCGTTTTCATCGAACGCTTTGTAGTCGTGATACCATACAAGCGGCAGATTGGCATAGGCGCATGTTCCATCCACCGGGAAGGTGATGGTTCCTCTTGACCGCCTATACGTCGGACGCGTCCCGTTGCTGAGCTCCAACAATTTCGCGTGTTGTTCCCATTCGGTGACCGCATTTTTGGCGTCCATCGGCAGCCATTCGCCTTCACATACGATGCGGCTGGCGGTCGTAGCATAGAAATAATCCTCAGGCGGGCTTTCGTAGTTTTTCAGCTCGATAAATTCCAGATGCAGAGCGGTGCTCACCAGGCAAGCGGCGCACAGCACGATCACGCCGATTCGTTTGGCGTTGGCGGTACGCAACACATAATAGAGACATATTCCGCCGGCAATCGCGAGGCAAACGGTCACAACCACATAGAGGCGGAAGGAAAGCCGCAGCGAGTTGAGAAGGAAACCGAGGATATTCCACGGCGCCAACGACGTTGCACAGAACAGCGCAATCAGGCCGATCAGGAGACACGCATCGAGGAAGCGAACGTAGAGACCGCTCTTTCGCATCGGATCGCCAAGAGGAGACCGACGGCAAAGCAGCAGGCGACAGCATGCCAAAGCCAGCAAAATGACGCCGATACCGGCATGCGTGGCATCCAACTGCACATTAGAAAACATCGAAAGCGGATCCACGGTGCTGTCGGCAGTCACGGTACGCGGATGGAACAGCGACAGATCATGCAGCGATAAAAACCGCAAAAACGGGATCCAATAAAATGCGGTCAGCGCCAGCGTGAGCCCGGCGGTAATTCCTATTCGTTTCCATTTTGCAGGATTCGTGACGAATCGCTTGATGAATATCAGGCAAAAAATGGCGCAAATCAAGAGCGCCAGCAGCGTGGACAGCGAATGGCTGAGCAGCATGCCGCCGAGCGCCAGCCCCAGCAGCCATGTACGCTTCCCGTCCCTTGCAAGCAGGTCATACAATCCCCAAAGGATGAGCGGCCAAAAGATAAACGCCTGTACTTCTCCGAGCGCAAAACGAGTGAAGATACAATCGATGCGGTATTGCGATAGCGAATACACCACCGCGGCGACCGTGGCGGCGACCCGGCTGCCGCTGATATCTTTCACGCACAGATACATGGTCAAATAGGTGCACACGCCGCACAGGATCAGGAACAGTTTCATGGATAATCCGATCCCACAGCCCATCACACGGAACAAAGCCGGTATGTACAGGAAAGCCGTTGGGTAGGCAAAATCGGCATATCCGGCGCCTTCGAAGAACACGTTGTTCACTTCGGACAGGAAATCGCCGGCGCGCAGCCGTTCGGCCAACGCATCCACGCGCAAATAGTGATAGGTTGAGTCATCGCCGACCAACCAATTTTGCAGCGGTGACAAATACCACAGCTGTATCCCGATCGTCACAACAAAGCATGCGATCAAACATACTCGTGCGATATATCGGCGCCTTGCCGTCATCGCGGCATCTCTCCCGACCAAGATTGCTCCCCCCTGCTTTTAATCAAATCCTTAACTATAATAGCATATTTTCTCTGTTTTTGCAACAAAATTACAGCGAGTGGGATTTATATGCCCACTCGCTGCCGTTTCTCTATGTTGCGTCCGCATCAGCGGTTATACCGCACAGACACCAGCAGATCGTCCTCCGCATTAAACGTGAAGGTGACCGATTTGGTGACGTCGACGATATAATGCAGCACGCGGATATTGGTAGGCTGTTCGGTATAATCCTGCTCCGCCTCACCGAAATAGGTTTTGACCACATCATAATTCATGGTGCCGTCGATCCGATCATAGCAATAGTCGATGGCCGCCGTCACCTTGGAGAATTTCACATAAAGCTGCGAAATGCTGCCGTCTTTTCGGATCAGCACCCGCAAATTATCAAATGTATAGGTCGTCGTGCCGTCTTTATTCTCCTGCGGATCCGCCGTCGGATTCCCGGCAACTGCCTGCACATCGGCCAGCGTCTCAAACCGACGGATATCATACCCGCTTGACTCCGGAAGCGCCGCACGGGAGAAGCGCACATTAATAGCCAGCGAATGATCATCCGCTTGCTGTACCCCGTTTGCATCGGTCGGAACGCCTTCCAGTTCCACCAGAACGTCGATGTGACCCTCCAGAAAGGTCATGGTGCCGTGTCCGCTGTGGTGCATGCTGTCGTCGGCAAAGGAGAACGTCGCCGTATCGCCGGAAAGCGCTGCTTTCGCACCGGTGATCGCCGCGACTTTCAGATCGTCGCCGCCGCTGTAAGAGATCAAATCAAAGGTGACCGTATCGTTTGCGACGGCAATCACATTCAGCTGACCGCCGCCCTGCCGCGGGATATTGCTTTTCCCTGTGCTTTGCTCATCCACCCAGTCGCCGAGGAAGGTTTGCATCCATTTGTCATGCGATCGGTCCCGCGTCGTTTGCATCGTGTGGCTGACTGTCGTACCGGTCGGCGTCGTCTCGCTGCCGCGGCCGACGCTGAACAGGATCACCGTCAGCAATGTCGCCAGTACCACAACAGCCGCTGCCGCAATGATGATGATTGTTTTCCATTTTTTGGCGGAGTCCGGCTGTGACTCTTCATCCGGTTCGGATTCATCCGACTGCGTAAAAATATCGCGCGCATCATCGGAGTCCGGCACGT
>JAFTBJ010000132.1 GCA_017455295.1 Clostridia bacterium | reverse complement strand
GTATTTCTCGGTCGCGTCCGGCGGCGGCACCGGCCGCACGCTGCACCCCGATAACATGGCAGCGGGCCCGGCATCCTACGGCATGACCGATACGATGGGTCGTATGCACTCCGACGCGCAGTTTGCGGGCTCCTCCTCTGTCCCGGCGCACGTCAAGATGATGGGCCTGATCGGCGCAGGCAACAACCCGATGGTCGGCATGACCGTGTCGGTCGCCGTCTCGGTGGAAGAAGCGGCAATAGCCGGCAAGTTCTGATCGACCGCAATCGGATAAACAAACCAACCGCCCTGTGGGATCGCTCCCACAGGGCGGTTTTGTATTGAGTTATTCTTTTCGTTTGCCGCAAATATGCGATGGGGCTTCCACCTCATCCGGCGCTTCGCGCCACCTTCCCCTCAAGGGGAAGGCATATACACGCCTTCTTTTTTATTCATGATTTGGTTTGTGGTATTCCGATTTGCCGAAGGCGAGGATCAGGAAAAACAGATTCGGGAAGAAAATCATCCCGATCTTGAAGCCCCAGCCTTTGCCAAAGCAGTTGCACATTTTGATGATATGGGTCAACTCCGACGCCAGCGTAAAAATGCCTGCCGCGATACCGAAGCCGATCACGACCGGGTCGGGCAGCTTCACGACCTCAAACACGAGCTCCAAGATCCAGACGATCACCTCGAGAATGAACCAGATATGAGCCATCCCGACGATGTGGTGCGAGATGAAGACGTTATAAAAGGGGATCAGCGATTTCCAGCCTTTCTCCCCCGCTTTGGTCAGGATCCGCCACTCGGCGATCACAAACAGCGCCACCACCGCGACGATGATGATGGTGAGTGTGATCCCGAGCCCCCATACCACGCTTTGTTCCATAGTATCCCTCTTTTTTACAAATTTCGATATACATAGTGTACCATAGCCAAGGAAAAAAAGCAATCATAAAAAGAGGCATAACGGCGGGATCGTGTCATCCGGAGCGGAGATGCGCAGTCGAAGAATCTCGTGTAAATGCTGCAGACCACGGGGGATGCTTCACTGCGTGAAGTCATGACAATGCGGTTTGCACCGCCTGCCAAAGGCTTCTCCTTGAGGAGAAGCTGTCAGCCGTCAGGCTGACTGATGAGGTGTCTGCCGCAAATGTGTGGTACCCTTTGGCTCCACCTCATCCGGGTTCGCTTGCGCTCACCCACCTTTTCCTCGCCGGAAACGGCCACCCTTTTGTCCGCTTCGCGGACATTTCCCCTGTTAGGGGAATCTGCCTCAAGGAGAAGGCATAATCGCATGCCGCAACACGGTGCGTAATCCCGCGGCGCGATGAAGGCATCGTGCCTACACCGTCGCCACAAATATGTGCATCATCCACGGCGGAACCAAGGCCCCGCCCTACGGCACGTAACGTTCAAATAAACTCCGCCCTGTGGAAGAATTCCACAGGGCGGGCTTCGTATTGCTTGTCTTTCCGATCAACGGAACTTTTTGCGCCCGACATAGGACGTATGCAGCGCGTGGTGCGCTTTCGGGCCGCCGAAGCCGTCGAAGTAGTTCGTATACAGTTCCTGAATCACCGGAGACTGATGCGACTTTCTCAGCTTCATGCCCTTATCCTGGTCATACAGTGCCTTCGCACGCAGTGCCTTCAAGTCGGTCGTGTTGCGCACATAACCGGGCTGGATGGGTTGGCCGCCGCCGTTGACGCAGCCGCCCGGGCAGCACATGATCTCGACAAAATGCCACGGGGCGGAGCCGTCGCGAATCTTCGAGAGCACATAATTGGCCGTCTCGATGCCGCTCGCGACCGCCACTTTGATCTCCATACCGGCGATGTTGTAGGTCGCTTCCTTGAGGCTGTCGGTGCCGCGGACTTCCGTGAAGTCGACGTTCTCATTGTCCTTGCCGGTCAGCCAATCGTTCGCCGTACGCAGCGCCGCTTCCATCACGCCGCCAGTCGCGCCGAAGATGACGGCAGCGCCGGTGTCGTCGCCGAGCGGGCTGTCGAATTCTTCATCCGGCAGATCGGTGAACTTGATACCGGTGCGCTCGATCATGCGGGCAAGCTCGCGCGTGGTGAGCGCGTAGTCGACGTCCGCCATGCCGGCCGCGTCCTGATCATCCCGGCCGACCTCGAATTTCTTCGCGGTGCAGGGCATGATGGAGACAGAGACGATCTTCGCGGGATCGATGCCCATCTTCTCGGCAAAATAGGTCTTGATGACCGCGCCGCCCATTTGCTGCGGCGATTTGCAGGTGGAGAGATGATCGAGCTGATCGGGATAATAATACTCCGCAAACTTGACCCATCCGGGCGAGCAGGAGGTGATCATCGGCAGCACGCCGCCGTTCTTGACCCGCTCGACGAATTCGTTCGCTTCCTCGACGATGGTGAGGTCGGCAGCGAAGTCGGTATCGAACACTTTGTCAAAGCCCATACGGCGCAGCGCCGCGACCATTTTGCCCTCGACGTTGGTGCCGATCGGCATACCGAACGCTTCGCCGAGGGTGGCGCGCACAGACGGAGCCGTCTGCACCACGACGTATTTATCGGGATCGGCCAAAGCCGCCCAGACTTTATCGGTGTCGTCCTTCTCGGTCAGAGCGCCGGTCGGGCAGACGACGATGCACTGGCCGCAGGAGACGCAGGGCACATCGTTGAGCGGTTTTTCGTAAGCGCACGCGATGTGGGTGTCGATGCCGCGGTCGTTCGCGCCGATGACCGACACAAACTGCTGTTTGCAGGCCGCGACGCAGCGACGGCACAGCACGCATTTGTTGTTGTCGCGCACGAGATGCGCCGCCGAGGTATCCAGCTCATAATGCGGGCGGAACCCGTCGAACTGGCCGTTCTCTTCCACGCCGTAGTCCCGGCAGAGCTTTTGCAGCTCGCAGTTGGTGGAGCGGACGCAGGAGAGGCACTTTTTCTCATGGGTCGAGAGGATCAGCTCCAGCGTGGTTTTGCGGGATTTGCGCACCTTTTCGGTGTTCGTTTGAATCTCCATGCCTTCGGACACGGGATAGACGCAAGCGGTCACGAGGCCGCGAGCCCCGGTCGCTTCCACGACGCAGATGCGGCAAGCGCCGATCTCATTGATATCTTTGAGGAAGCACAGCGTGGGGATCTCCACACCGGCATAACGAGCGGCTTCCAGAATGGTGGAACCGGCGGGCACGCTGACCGCAATGCCGTTGACTTTTACATTGACCATTTCCATTTCAGCGTACTCCTTTCTTATTCCTTGATGATGGCGCCGAACTTACATTTTTCCATGCAAGCGCCGCACTTGATGCACTTCGATTGATCGATCACATGCGGTTCTTTGACCGTGCCGCTGATGGCTCCCACCGGGCAGACGCGCGAGCAGGCCGTGCAGCCTTTGCACTTGTCGGCCACGATCTTGATCTGCAGGAGCGATTTGCACACGCCCGCCGGGCACTTCTTGTCGACCACATGCGCGATGTACTCGTCACGGAAGAACTTCAGCGTCGCGAGCACCGGGTTCGGAGCCGTTTGGCCGAGGCCGCACAGGGAGTTCGCCTTGATGTACTGGCAGAGCTCTTCGAGGCGGTCGATGTCTTCGAGGGTGCCGTTGCCGCTCGTGATCTTATCGAGGATCTCCAGCAGGCGTTTGGTGCCGACGCGGCAAGGCGTACATTTGCCGCAAGACTCGTCCACCGTGAATTCGAGGAAGAATTTCGCGATGTCCACCATACAGGTGTCTTCGTCCATAACAATGAGGCCGCCGGAGCCCATCATACAGCCGATCGCCGTGAGGTTGTCATAGTCGATCGGGGTGTCGATGAGGGACGCCGGGATACAGCCGCCGGACGGGCCGCCCGTTTGCGCCGCTTTGAACTTCTTGCCGTTCGGGATGCCGCCGCCGATGTCTTCGATGATCTCGCGCAGCGTGGTACCCATCGGGATCTCCACCAGGCCGGTATGGTTGATCTTGCCGCCGAGGGCGAACACTTTCGTGCCCTTCGATTTCTCGGTGCCCATCGAAGCGAACCAATCGGCGCCGCGCAGGATGATCTGCGGGATGTTGGCGAAGGTCTCAACATTGTTTTCGACCGTCGGGGACTGGAACAGGCCCTTGACCGCCGGATAAGGCGGACGCGGACGCGGCTCGCCGCGGTTGCCCTCGATGGAGGTCATCAGCGCGGTTTCCTCGCCGCACACGAACGCGCCGGCGCCGAGGCGGATCTCGAGGTCAAAGTCAAAGCCGCTGTCAAAGATGTTTTTACCGAGCAGGCCGTATTCCTTCGCCTGGTCAATGGCCTTTTGCAGACGCTCGACCGCGATCGGATACTCCGCGCGGACATAGACATAACCTTTGGTCGCGCCGATCGCATAGCCCGCGATCTCCATCGCTTCGATCACGGCGTGCGGATCGCCTTCGAGCACCGAGCGATCCATGAACGCGCCCGGGTCGCCTTCGTCGGCGTTACACACGACGTATTTCTGCGGGGCTTTGTTCTGCGCGGTGAGCGCCCATTTGCGTCCCGTCGGGAAGCCGCCGCCGCCTCTGCCGCGCAGGCCCGATCTCAAAATCTCATCGATGACCTGCTCCGGCGTGTATTCGGTCAAGCATTTGCCGAGCGCCGCATAGCCGTCCATCGCGATATATTCATCGATGTTTTCCGGGTTGATGACGCCGCAGTTGCGCAGCGCCACACGAACCTGTTTCTTATAGAAGCCGGTGTCGTTGAGCGACACGTTGATGTCCACCGGCGCGCCTTTTTCTCCGGTATCGGCATACACCAGACGTTCGACGATGCGGCCCTTGAGGAGATGCTCTTCCACGATCTCCGCGACGTCTTTTTCTTCCACGCGGCTGTAGAAGGTGCCTTCCGGATGGATGATCACAACGGGGCCGAGCGCACAAAGGCCGAAGCAGCCAGTCTGCACGATCTTGACTTCATCCGACAAGCCTTTGGCTTCGAGTTCCTGCGCAAACAGTTCCTGAAGTTTGTGACTGCCGGAAGAGGTACAACCCGTGCCGCCGCAGATCAGAATGTGTGAACGAATCATACTTTCTCCCTCCATTAAATATCGGT
>JAFTBJ010000131.1 GCA_017455295.1 Clostridia bacterium | reverse complement strand
CTCGCGCAAAAATCTCTGTTTTTGGCGGTGCATGGCAGTTTTGAACGAGCCATTTTTTGTCCGGGCAATCTGAAAAATGAGGGCAATCCTGTCGGATTCCCCTCATTTTTCAGGCAGTACGGGCGAAAAAGAGCCGTTCAAAACCTACATCTCTTTATGTGAGTGCGCCCTTCCGGTTTGACCGTGCTTTTTGCAGCGTGCTTATTTATTGTCGCCTTTGTCGTCTTTGCCTTTTTTCTCGCTTTGAGCGCCGGCCACGATGGACAGGATGCCCATCAGGCAGCCGCCGACAAACAGGGATATCCAGCAAAGCGACCAATCCTGTGCCACAAAGCCCCAGATGACCATTACAGCGACCGAGACGATGGCGATGATCGGGATCAATGTTTTGAGCAGTTTCGGATTCATAACCAAACCTCCTTCGACTTTTTTCTCATTATACTGTATCCAAAATGGCGTTGCAAGGCGAGGAGAACAGACGGTAGAAAAATCGACATGAGCGGTCAACGTAAAAACCGTCTCGGACGATGGATCGTCCGAGACGGTTTTAAACTATGGAATGGGATGCATCAATCCAGCGAGTTTTTCTGGGCGGCGCTGACCTTCTTTTCATAGCAGGCAAACGCGCTGTCCACCAATTCTTTTTGCGGTTTCGGCGACAGGAGGCTGACGATCGGCACGATGACCAGACCGGCCAGCATCACGAATGCGCCGCAGTTGATGGGGGATTGCAGGAAGGCGGGGAACGCCGAGCGGAAGAACATGTTGAGCAGCATCACGCCGGCGCCGAAGATGAAGCTGACCCAGCAAGCGAGCTTGGTTGTCTTTTTCCAATAGAGGCCATACAGGAACGGCGCCAGGAATGCACCGGCCAAAGCGCCCCACGACACGCCCATCAGCTGTGCGATATACTTGACCGCCTCGTTGCCGCTGTTGTTCATGGATTCCTGATATTGATAGATGGCGATGAGCGCGGAGATCAGGATAAAGATCACGATGAACACGCGGATGATGAGCACCTGCTTTTTCTCGGTCATCTTCTTGATGATGTTGTCCTTGAGCAGGTCGATCGTCAAGGTGGACGATGACGCAATCACGAGCGACGAGAGGGTGGACATCGAGGCGGACAGCACGAGGATCACGACCAGCGCGATCAGGATCTCCGGCAGCGTGGAAAGCATCGCCGGGATGATGGCGTCGTAGTTGTTTTGGCTGACGGCGGCGACCACGTCGGGGTTATCGGAGAAGAGCCGGCCGAATCCGCCGAGGAAATAGCAACCGCCCGCGACGACGACGGCAAACAATGTGGAGATGATGGTGCCTTTTTTGATATCCTTTTCGCTCTTGATCGCATAGAACTTCTGCACCATCTGCGGCAGGCCCCAGGTGCCCAGCGAGGTCAGTATGACCACGCCGAACAGGTTGAGCGGATCGGGCCCGAAGAAGGAGTTGAACACACCGGGCGTCGTCGACACGCTTTCATCGGTGACCGAGGCGAGGCCATTCAGCGCTTCCATAAAGCCACCCTGGCTGCTGAGCACCGCCGCGAGGACAGCGATGATGCCGATGATCATGATGATGCCCTGAATGAAATCGTTGATCGCGGTCGCCATATAGCCGCCGGCGATGACGTAGATGCCCGTCAGGATGGACATGGCGACGATGCACCAGATGTACGGGATGCCGAACGCCATTTCGAACAGGCGGGACAAGCCGTTATACAGCGACGCGGTGTAGGGGATCAGGAAAATAAAGGTGATGATCGACGCGCCGATCTTCAGTCCCTTGCTGTCAAAGCGCTTGCCGAAAAACTCCGGCATGGTGGAGGAGTCGAGATGCTGCGTCATGATGCGGGTGCGCCGCCCGAGAATCACCCAGGCGAGCAGCGAGCCGATGAAGGCGTTGCCAAGGCCGATCCATGTGGAGGCGATGCCGTATTTCCATCCGAACTGACCGGCATAGCCGATGAAGATAACCGCGGAGAAATAGGAGGTGCCATAGGCGAACGCGGTCAGCCACGGGCCGACACTGCGGCCTCCGAGCACAAATCCGCGCACATCGGTCGCGTGACGGCGGCAGTAGATGCCGACGCCGATCATCACGCCGAAGAACAGCACCAGCATCAGGATTTTGATGAACATGTCGGGTCACTCCTTTATTCTTCAGGTCAAATTCTCAACCTTATCAATCTCATTTTGCTGCGCAACTACGCTTTCACCGCAGTAGGTGCGGCGCAGCACCGGCTTTTCGATCTTGCCGGTGGGATTGCGCGGCACTTTGGCAAAGATCACCTTGCGCGGGCGCTTATACCGCGGCAGTTCCATGCAGAACGCGTTGACTTCTTCTTCGGTCAGCGTTTT
>JAFTBJ010000017.1 GCA_017455295.1 Clostridia bacterium | reverse complement strand
GTCCTCTTTTCTGCCGCCGAACAACTCACAGACAGCTTCGGCCTGCGTGTGGATGGTACAGGCGGGAGCTTTTTGAATGAACAGGTCGCCGTTTTCGCCGTTTTCAAAAGCAAACAGCACCAGGTCGACCGCTTCTTCGAGCGACATGATGAACCGCGTCATGGTCGGTTCGGTGATGGTGATGGGGTTGCCGCTTTTGATCTGGTCGATCCACAGCGGGATGACCGAGCCGCGGGAACACATCACATTGCCGTACCGTGTGCAGCAAATGCGCGTCTTGCCGGAATGGCGCGATTTGGCAACCGCGACTTTTTCCTCGATGGCTTTGGTGATACCCATCGCGTTAATGGGATAGGCTGCTTTATCGGTCGAGAGACAGATCACCGATTCGACTCCGGCTTCGATCGCCGCCGTCAAGGTGTTGTCGGTGCCGATAACATTGGTGCGCACCGCTTCCATCGGGAAGAATTCGCAGGAGGGCACCTGTTTGAGCGCCGCCGCGTGAAACACATAATCCACACCATACATGGCGCTGCGGATGGATTCCAGATCACGCACATCGCCGATGTAAAACTGGATCTTGTCGGCGACTTCCGGCATTTTAGCCTGGAACTCATGGCGCATATCGTCCTGCTTTTTTTCATCGCGGGAGAAGATGCGGATCTCCCCGATATCGGTGCGCAAAAAGCGATTGAGCACCGCGTTGCCGAATGAACCGGTGCCGCCGGTGATCAGCAGCGTCTTGCCTTCAAATACACTCATGATTCTTCCTTCTTTCTATGAGAAATTCCATTATCTATCTGAATGGATTGAGCAGATTCAGACGGAAGAGAATTGAAATCGTTCTGCATGATTGCCATAGAAACAATCTCCAATCCAAAGATGCTCAAAATCAGGTAGGTTATTTCGTTGCCGTGTGCAGTATATCCGTTTTCTGCAAACTTGTTTTTAAGAATCTTGCCTCTGGTGATCCACCAATACAGGGAATAATACGGCACAAATACTAAACACAGCATCTCTTTTGTACAGCTTGATTTATTCTCTTGGGCAGATCGCATGTTTTTGACAAGTAAATACGTCCAGTAGATTCGATAGATCCCCAAGGTCACGATGGAAAGCAAAATGCAAGGAACGATTTTTTGCTTATATACATCAATAGAATTGTCAGAGCCCCATTTTACTCGATCAATCCGGCGAGACGTTATTTTTCTGACTACGCCGAAAACCAAATGCTTTTCATAAGCGTTCATGCCAAAGAGCAGCATGGCGACCGCATATACCGCCACCATCACAATCACGTTCACGGCAAACCCGAGCCAGCCGGACAGGCCGATAAACGAAAAGCCAAAGCCGGCAAGCCCCGTGATCGCGAGGCAGGGCAAAATTCCCTTGAACAGCCCGCCGTAGTATTTTGCCAGGCTGATCTTGATCTTTTTGACAAACAGCAGGTTCATCACAAAGATATCGCCGAGCGTCAGCGAGATGACCGTGCCGATCGTGGCGCCGAGCAGCGGCCGCCACTGGATGAGGAAATACGTGAACACGATGTTGACGGCGACGATGGAGATCTTGAGGATCGACTGCTCTTTGTGCTCGTTCATCGCCCACAGGATCTGGGTGCCAATCGACTCGGTCAGGATGAACAGATAGGCGGTCATCAGCAAGAGCGCCACCAAAAACGCATCCATTTTGGTCGGCCCGACCCAAAGCGACAGGAACTGCTGCCCATATACCAAAAAGCCGCACCAGATCATGCCGAGCACCATAAAGATCATGCGCCCGATCCGCACCATCTCATCGCACAGCTCCTGCGGCTTTGCGCCGCGCTCCACCATTTTCACAATGCCGGGCATCAGCACGCCGTTGACCGACGAGCCGATGCTTTGGAAATACTGTGTGACCTGCTGGCCGATGCTGTAAATCGCAATGATGCCGGCCGACGACGCAACAAACGCGCCGAGCATGATGGAATCGGCATGAGCGTTGACCTGCGTCGCGACCATTTGGATGAGGATAAACGAAGAATACACAAACACGTCGCGGATCATGCTGCCGCTGATGCCCTTAAAGACCGGCTTCAGCCCAAATTTGAAAATCACCACGCCGATAAAGCAAAGACAAGTGGCAATCGTCAGGCACAAATTCACGGTCACAATGCCGATGCTGCCCATTCCCATCGTCAGTACCAGCACAGTAAGACCCATACGCAGAATGATGGACAGGATGGAGATGCCACGGGAAATATCAAAGCGTTCATAAGCAATGATCGTGTTTTTAAAGCCGGCCATGCCGAGGGTGACCGCCGCGTTGATCATGGTGATGGACAGCAGCTGCTGCCCGAGTGCGATCTGATCGGACGTCAAGCCTTTGGCGAACGCCACCGGATAAATGGCAATCAGCACTGCGCCGCCGATCAGACAAAGCAGCGCGATGCCGCTGTAATAGATGGTGGTGATGCCTAAGAATTTGCGGCATTGTTCACGGTCGTTTGCCGCGCGATATTTGGCAACATAGCGCGTCACCGCGTTGCCGACGCCGAGATCGAGAAGCAGCAGATAAGCCACAATGGACGCAGACAGTTTATATACGCCGTATTCGGCGTCGCCGAGCGTGCTGATGATGAAGGGCGTCAGCAGCAAGGTGGAGAGCACCTCAAAGATCATCAGCACATAGGAAAGAATCACGCCAACTTTTCTGTTCATATCAACTCTCCGTTTGCAACAGGCTTTGCAGATCCCGCCGGAAAGAGGCATCCAAACGACGGATCCGCGATTTTCCGTCATAGGGCACGCTGCAATCGATCGCCCGGATCGTGTCGGCGATCGCCTCCGGTGAATTGGTTTCATAAAAGAACAAGTCGGACGCCAGTTCCGAGCGCGTCAGCACCTCGATCGGATAGGTCACCACCCGCAGATCACACCCGAGATAGGAGATGACTTTGGACGGGAAGGAGGTGTTGTTGAACGATGCGTCCGGATTTTGCGTACTCAGCCCGATGTCACAGGTTTGCAGATAATCGGTATAGTCTTTTCCCTGCCTGAGACCGTCATACCGAATCTCACAGGCATCCTTGCCGGAATGGACGTCGATAAACGCGTTCAGCTTTTCCATCACATCCGGTGTGCCGGTGCCGAGAATATGCAGGCAGTACTGCTCATTCAGATGCAGCGCTGCCTCGAGCGCCGTCCAAAGGCCGCCTTTGTTCGGGTCGAACGAGCCGGTATAGGCGACATGCACCTTGCCATCACTTTTCCGTTCGGACGTCTCACCGCCCACTTCATAGGCGCCGTACACGATCGCCTGCGGTTTGCCGTCGGGATTGACCTTATCCGCCAGCACCGCAGTCGGGAACAGATACATCTCGGCACTTTTCAAAAAAGCGAGTTCCGCTTTTTGGTTGCGGGAAGAACGCACGAACACATCGTTATAGATTTCTTCCGCCTCGAGAAGCAGCCGGAAGCCTTTCAGCTTTTTGGCAAGGCGCAGGCAGCGCATTGTCGAAAGAGAATGATAGGCAAGCACCGTCTCCCCTTTTTGCGTATGCCGCATCAAATAGAAAAACAGCGCCATGTTTCTTCGGATAAGCGACGTGATCTTGCGAAGCTTGGAGGACGTCGCTTTATCGGTTTTGAAATAGGTCACCGTGGTGTAGTCGTTGATTCTTTCCGTCGTCGCCGGGATGTCATAAGGCGCGGTCGTGCTGCAAGATACGATCTCCGCATCAAAGCCGATTTGATGAAGTGCGGAGCAGATATAATTGATTTTGTTGACCGCTGCCATTTTCATGGTGCGTCGGTTGATCTCGGTATCATAAAAGCAGATGTATTTCATAAACAATTCACCAAAGTTCGATTAAATTCGCCGGCGAATTTCGCCGTTGCCCACCGTACGCCGCGTGGAGGCTTTAATACTGTACGGTACCCGACCCGGGGGGATCTCTCCTCCCGGGTCGGGGTGACTCTCGTTCAATCAGCCTTCAAGAAAGATGTCACGGATCGCGTCGATCTGCGCCTGCGTCACACCGCAGTCGAGCAAATACAGCGCCGCATTTTCCTTGATATTCGCGCCGCCGTAGGCCGTAAGGCCAGTCTTGATCTTGTTGACGTCCTTCTGTTTGAAGGTGCGATACCAGTTGGACAGCGCAAACTCGTTTTGCAGCTGCGTGGTATCCAGGCCGAGGACCGCTTCCAGCACATAGCACACGGTACCGGTTCTGTCGATGCCGTAGGTGCAGTGCATATAGATCGGATAGTTGCTCTCGTCCGCCAGGTCTTCAAAGATGGTCTTCATCTTCGCTTTGCCTTCTTCGGTGAAGATGGCGTCATAGGACACCGCGTCATAGTACTTGTGCAGGACGCTCTGGCCGAGAGGAGCGGCTTCGCCGGTTCCTTCCGCACGGAGGTCCATCTGCGTCTTGACGCCGTACTCATTCACAAGGCGATTGAGGCCGTTCTCATTGAGCACGTTGCCTTCGAGCACCGCGCCGTCCGGCTCGGAGCCGCGCAGCACGAGGCCTTCTTTGATCGTCTTGCCGTCCATCGTCACATAGCCGCCGATATCACGGACATTCGCGATGTTTTCCACCGTGACAAAGTTGATGATCATGCGGCCTTGTTTGTCAAAGCTGTAGTAGCCAGCCGGGATCGGGGTGCCGTCCGCGAAGGTCTTGCCTTCCACGATCGTCTCGTTCAAATAACCCGCTCTACCTTTGCAGTACATGTGCTTATCGCTGATGTAGTAGTAGTCGCCTTCAAACTCGATCAGCTGATACGCTCTCTGCTTCACGCCGTTCAGATAGAAGTAACCGTCCGCATTCGGGCCGTTCTTCGTGATCAGCGCACCGGTCTCATCAAAGTCGTACTTGCCGGCCGGGAACGGCGTGCCTTCGACCATCGCCGCCGACAGGTTGCGGGAGACGCTGGTGACAAACTTGTTGTTCTCCGCGATGAAGTAATAGTTGCCGTTGTACGGGAGCAGCTGATACGCCAATTGCTTGACGTTGTTGTAGTAGAAGTAGCAGTCAAACGCCGGGCCGTCTTTGGTGAGCATCTTGCCGGTCTCGTCGAACTGATAGTAGCCGGCGGAATAGCCGGTGCCTTCCAGGTTCGCCGCGGACAGATAACG
>JAFTBJ010000130.1 GCA_017455295.1 Clostridia bacterium | reverse complement strand
GGAATAATCGAACCCGTGCAGCAAGGCACGGCAGACTTCCAGTTTTTCCTGGAACTTCGGCAGCGCTGCCTTACCGATATCGGTATTGCCGTAGTTTTTCCGGTCACGCGCGGTATAATCCTTCATTGCCTGTTTCAATGCACTGGCGATGCCGACATAATCCACGACCAGACCGCCCTCCTTGTCCTTGAACACCCGGTTGACGCGGGCGATGGCCTGCATGAGGTTGTGGCCGGACATCGGCTTGTAAACATACATCGTCGCCAGACTCGGCACGTCGAACCCGGTAAGCCACATATCGACCACGATGGCGATCTTCAGCGGGTCGTCGTTGTCCTTGAACTTCACGGCAAGCTGTTCGCGCTTCGCCTTGTTGCCGATCACGGGACGCCAGTCTTCCGGATCGTCGTTACCGTCGGTCATCACCACGGCAACCTTTTCGTTCCAGGCGGGACGCATTTTCAGAATGCGACGGTAAATGCTCATCGCGATGGGCCGGGAATAGGCGACGATCATCGCCTTGCCGGTCAATTCCTGCGCGCGGAAATTCTCATAGTGCTCGACTATGTCGCGGCAGAGCGCGTCGATGGTCTGCGGTGCGCCGAGGATGCTTTCCATCTGTCCGAGTTCTTTTTTGCTCTTCTCGATGGCGTAAGGCTCCGCGTTCTGGGCGAGCAGTTCATATTCGGCGTCGATCTTTTTCAGTATTTTCTCGTCGAGATTAAGGTGTACGACCCGGCTTTCGTAGAACACCGGGCGGGTCGCGCCGTCCTCGACAGCCGGCGTCATGTCGTAGATGTCAATGTAGTCGCCGAAAACTTCGCGGGTGTTGCGGTCTTTTTGAGAGATCGGCGTACCGGTGAAGCCGATGAAGGTGGCATGGGGGAGGCTGTCGCGGATGAGCCGGGCGATACCGATGTGGATCTTGCCGTCTTTGTCGATCTTCTCGAAGCCGTACTGTCCGCGGTGCGCCTCGTCCGCCATGACGACGATGTTGCGCCGCTCGGAGAGCGCGGAGCCGGACTCCTCGAACTTCTGCATGGTGGTAAAAATGATGCCGTTGGCTTCGCGGTCTTTAAGCAGATCCCGGAGATTTTCCCGGCTGGACGCCTGTATCGGCGTTTGACGCAGGAAATCCTTGCACTTGGAGAACTGCCCGAAAAGCTGGTCGTCGAGGTCGTTGCGGTCGGTGAGCACCACGATGGTCGGGCTCTTCAATTCCCGTTGAAGCAACTGGGCGAAAAAGACCATCGATAGGGATTTTCCGCTGCCCTGCGTGTGCCAGAAGACGCCGCCGCGACCGTCGGTCTCGGTGGCGCGGACGGTGGAAACGACCGCTTTGTGGACGGCGTAGTACTGGTGATACCCGGCGAGGATCTTCGCATCATTGCCGTTGTCGCGGGAAAAGCAGATGAAGTTGCGTAGAATGTCCAAGAATCGGCGCGTTTCCAGCATTCCTTCAAAGAGGACGTGAAAATCGGCATAGGCGGTGCTTTCGTAGGAACCGTCGACGGTCTTCCACTGCATGAAGCGGTCTTCGCCGGAGGTGATGGTGCCGACGCGGGTCTCGGCCATGTCGCTCATGATGCAGAAGGCGTTGTAAACGAAGAACGAGGGGATCTCCTGCATATAGTTGCGAAGCTGCCGGTAGGCTTCGGAGGCGTCGGTCGCTTCGCGGGAGGGCGATTTGAGTTCGACGACGACCAGCGGCAAACCATTGACGAAGATCACGATATCCGGGCGCTTTTCGGAGTGTTCGATGAAGGTCCATTGGTTGGCGACGACGAAATTGTTGCGATCGGGATTTTCGTAATCGATCAGGCGGACACGGTCGTGCCTCTCTTCGCCGTTATGGGAAAATGTTACCTCGATGCCGTTTTGCAGATAGTCGGTGAAAGTCGAATTCCGCTGTACGAGGCTGCCGTTTTCGATATTGCGGAGCTTGAACAACGCTTCGTCGACCGCCGCCCGCGGCAGGCTGCGATTTATCGCGACGAGGGCGCTCTCCAAAACCTCGGAATACAACGGGTCGCGGTAATCCCGCTCCACCTCCGGTCCGTAGACATGTGCATAGCCCAACTGCCCGATCAGCTGGAGCACCGCATTTTCATAATTCGCTTCGGTGTAGGACATATTGTCACCTATTATGATTTTGTAAGGTGTTGTCTGGGGGCAAATCCAGAGTATCTTTGATGAGAGTTTCAATCTTATTAAAATCTGCCCCATTCACGACTTTGTAGCAGTCGATGAAAATACCAATTATCTCATCTTCAGAAAGCATTGTTTTGCATGATACCTCGTAAGGGAAAGAATGTAAGTCCTCGAGAGTCAATAAGGAATCTAGCAAATCAGATACTTCTTGATTGCTCTCAAAGTTCAGCTTTTGTTTTAACAAATCTACGCCTGAATTTTTCAAAGAAATTAAAATATTGTATTCAGGGGACTCAGAAGGGTGAAGGAAAAAATAATTTGGTTTTAGATCATTATTAAACTGGCTCTTAGCTTCTCCATCGGATACATCGCCATCCCAAACGAATAAAGATTTCATCTTTGGCATAGCTTTCCTGTGGTATTCGAGCATTTTAATAAATGCAGATTTACTTCCAATTTCAATAATTTCTACTCGGCGTCGTGTGTTGTTTGAAAGAGATTTTAAAATAATTCTCTTTGCTAAATCATCTTCACAATATATGTATAGCTCTGCTTCTGGACGAACACTCATTGTACTGATAGCATATCTGGTCGTTGGATCATTAAAGACGTGGCAATGGTCTTCAAAGCGTTGTAGCAAAATACGGGCGCAACGGGGCAAATTATCTATAAAATCTCTGGAGTGAGACGAAATAATAAATTGCATTTTTTTATTTAAAGCGATTTCTTGAATCACTTCCGCTAATTTAGACAATGCCGCAGGGTGTATTCCTAATTCAATTTCTTCAATGATGCACAAAGAATTATCGGGCATGGACTGAATATAAGAGAGCAATATCATTATCGCATCCTCTCCTGCACCCATATTAAAACTAGAATATGATTGATTTTTCCTGCAGGTTCTAATGTGATAGGACTCGTGCGACAAATCATTGACCTCAGAATAGTTATATTCAAGCACTTTTGAAAGGTATCGTATATACTCAGAAGACAGCGGTCGTTTTTGGATACCTTGTTTTTCTGGCTTAAAATG
>JAFTBJ010000016.1 GCA_017455295.1 Clostridia bacterium | reverse complement strand
CACTTTGCGGCGAGATCTCGATTTGATCGACATGCGCTTTACCTTGCGGATCGGTCATGCCTTCATTGTTGATCTTCCAGTTGTAGACGCCGTCGATGCCATTGAGCTTGACCCAGTCGCCCGGGAAATACTCCGGCCCGATCCAGTTGTCGTAAAGCCCGATGTCCAGATTGTTGGAGGCGTCTTTGAAGGTGATTTTGTACGAGCCGTTCGATTTGAAATCCTGCGACACATATTTGAAGGTCTTATAGTTATACTCCAGGCCCGGCGTCAGCACCACAGGGCCGGTGATCTTCCAATAGATCTTGCCATCGGGATCGGTGCCGCGCTCGATATTCTCCGCGCCGGACGCGATATAGCTCTCATCGAGCAGCCAGTAATAAATGCGATCCTCCGGGCGGGTGGTCGTGGTGGGGTGCGCATCGATGATGGTGACTTTGCCGCCGGTGACGCTATAGGTCAGGTTGGTATCGAGCGGATAGCCATTTGCATCATAGCCGGTGCCGTCGTTGCCGCACAGCGGGTCGGCGGAGAAGGTCACATCGGTGGATTCCACATCGTCGGCAAGGATCTTGAACTTGACGCGGAACAGTGTGATCGCCCCGGTCACACCCACGTTGCTGCCGGTCGCCATGTTGAACTTGAAGACGCCTTCGCGCGGCGAGCCGCCCTGAACCATCGTGTTTTTCGGATAGAGGCTCATGTCAAACGTATAGCACGCCGTCACGCTCTCATCGTTCGGATCTTCATAGGCGGTATCGTCAAGCTGCAGCTTTTTCGGGTCAAAGTTGAGCACCATGTCGCCGTTGACGAGATACGAATTGGCGGAAATTGCCGCTTCGATCTCGACCGTTTCGCCTTTGCGGCCGCTGACATCCGACAGTGTGATCTCCACGTCGGAAGCTGCACCGGCCGTCACGCCCATGACCGTCAACAGTGACGTCATCAGCAGTGCCATGGCCAGCAGCACAGCCGTCCACTTTTTCAATCCGATTGTCATGAATACCCTCTCCTCTGTCATAGCGCCCGAAACTGCGCCTATTCACCTATCCTACAATACTATACCGGATTTTTTGAAAAAAGTCAAGAGCCGGGACACGTCTTTCCCGGTTTTTGCGGCAAGCAAGACCGGCGAAGAGATTTTGCAGGATCTCTTCGCCGGTTTTATGTTGCTGTCCTATATCATTTCACCTTTTTGGCGTTTTCGACGTTGGTTTTGGCCACGATATAGTGCGGGCGATTTTTGGTTTCCAGATAGGTTTTGGCCATATACTGTCCGATCACGCCGAGGCAGAAAAGCTGCAATCCGGCGCAAAACAGGATGATACTGACCGTACTCGCCCAGCCGTCCACCGGGTCGCCGAACGCCAGGCGGCGCACGACGACGACGATCAGGAAAAGGAAGGACTCAAACGTCATGCCGAAGCCGAGATATCCGGCGATGCTGCACGGCACCTGCGAAAAATTGACGATGCCGCTGACGGCATATTTGAGCAGCTTCCAGAAATTCCATTTGGTCTCCCCGGCGACCCGCTCCACGTTTTCATACGCCATCCAATAGGTTTTGAAGCCGATCCAGCCGAAAATGCCTTTGGAGAACCGATTGTATTCGTCCATCTCCACGATCGCATCCACCATCTCACGGCGCATCAGGCGAAAATCGCGTGCGCCGTCCACAATGTCCGCATCGGAGATCTTGTTGATGAGATGATAAAACCGTCTCGCAAACCAGCTGCGGATGGGCGGCTCGCCTTTGCGGCTGACACGGCGCGTCGCGACGCTGTCGTATTCGCCTGATTCCAGCAACCGAAGCATCTCCGGCAGCAGCGATGGCGGATCCTGCATATCGGCGTCCATCACCGCGACATAATCGCCGTGGACATTGCAAAACCCGGCGTACATCGCCGCTTCTTTCCCGAAATTGCGCGAAAACGAAACGTAAAAATTGTGCAAAGGATCTTCCGCCGCAAACTGTTCAAGTAGTTTGAGCGTTCCGTCTTTCGAGCCGTCGTTGATGAAGAGCAGCTCATACGGCTGCCCGATCTCAGCCAGCACCCGCCGCACTTCTTTATAGAAAAACGGCAGCGCCTCTTCCTCGTTATAGCAGGGAACAATCAGGGAAATCAACTCGGCCACCTCCGTTGATAAAATATACTCCTACCTTTAAACACTTCTGGCACAATCTCCTGTCGTCGTACTAACATATACCATGTCAATCGTGGAATAATAGGAATTATTGACAAGCCATCTAAGTAGAAATTTATAATACCTTGCACCGCTGCCGCCGGTACTGGTAACAACCGAACTATAAAACACTTTGATCGGTTTTCCGTCACTCGACGTCATACCGGGAGTATAGTTCCAAAACCGGCACGCAATCTCATATGCCTCATTTTCAGAAATCGGATAAGGGCAGGCAATCAAGTTCAGCTTTCCTGCTTTGTCCATATTCATAAGAATTTGAGCAATCATCGCACGAGACGCTGCTTCTGTCGGAGCCAATCGTCCGTCAGCCATCCCGGAGATAACGCCATTTTTAACCGCCCATGCAACAGAATCTTGCGCATATGGCGACACTTTTCCCCAGTCGCGATACTTTTTAGACATTTCCGAAGCACTGTAGGCATCCGAAGAGCCTACACAGCGATTTAGGATCACGCACAAATCTTGCCGCGTAATAGAGTGCCCTACGCCATAATCGTGAGGGCTATATCCGAGAATATACCCTTTATCGCTTGCCCATGCAACAGATGGCGCATAATAGCTTCTTTTTTGAACATCCGGAAAATACCCGTTAGAATCTGCATATTGATATAGCGGGGCGCCGGCAATATTCGCTAACAATACTGCAAAATCCTGTCTTTGCAACTTATCGCCCGGGCCGAATTTCCCGGTTTTATATCCCGACATATATCCCTTTTCACTTACATATTTAACCGCCGTATAAAACCATGCCGCCTTCGGAACATCGGGGTATCCCTTATATGCAGCACACACAGTACCGATTGACTCCGGTTTTCTCTCTGCATTTACCGGTACAAAAACAGCCATAGAAAATATAAGAGCTATACATACGGTCACCACGATCATGCGGAGGATTGTCCGTTTCATGCTTTTCTCCTTTTTCTGTTACTTCCTTTTAAAGCGTTGTTCATCGCCCAATGCCATTGTTTCATCATCGGCTTCAAAAAACACAAGCCCCGCCCGTATTTCAAAAAGGAAATACGGGCGGGGTCCTCAGTCGTTACGAAAAATCGCGATTATTCCGCGATCTTGGTGACAACGCCCGAACCGACAGTACGGCCGCCTTCACGGATAGCGAAGCGGAGGCCTTCTTCGATAGCGATCGGGGTGGTCAGTTCCACGTCCATTTCGACGTTATCGCCGGGCATGCACATTGCGTTCGGGTCAGAGCCCAAATTGATGACGCCGGTCACGTCGGTGGTACGGAAATAGAACTGCGGACGATAGTTGCTGAAGAACGGCGTATGACGGCCGCCTTCTTCCT
>JAFTBJ010000129.1 GCA_017455295.1 Clostridia bacterium | reverse complement strand
GTCGGGATAGATGGTGCCCTGCGCCAAAACTCGATGTCGTCGAGCTTTCTCGCTTCTTCTTCAAACACGCGGATGAATTCCGCGCCGATGATCTTGCGCTTTGTCTCCGGATCGGCGACGCCTGCGAGCTTGTCAAGGAAACGGTCGACCGCGTCGACGTAGATCAGGTTCGCGTTCATCTGATTGCGGAACACGTCCACGACCTGTTCCGGCTCGCCTTTGCGCAGAAGACCGTGGTTGACGTGCACGCAGACGAGCTGCTTGCCGACCGCTTTGATTAAGAGCGCCGCGACGACCGAACTGTCCACGCCGCCCGACAGCGCGAGCAGCACCTTTTTGTCGCCGATCTGACTTTTCAGTTCTTTGATCTGCTCGTCAATAAAGGCGTTGGCGAGCGCTTCGGTCGTGATGCGTTCCATAGTTTCCGGACGGACGTTTCCCTGCATAAAAAAGCCTCCTAAAAGATATGATATGATGACAATAGTATAGCAAAAAACCGCCGTTTCGTCAACAAAAGAAACGACGGTTTTTGTATTCTTCTATCGGTCGATCGCGCGGATCAGCTCGGTCAGCAAAGTGGCAAAATGATCGGCGGAACGCTTGGCGGCGGCTTGCACCTCTTCGTGCGAGAGCGGCGCGTGTCCGCTGCCGACGGCCGGGTTGGTGACACAGTTGATCGCGCACACCCGCATCCCGGCGTGCTTCGCCGCGATCGCTTCCACAGCAGTGCTCATACTGACCGTGTCGGCACCGAGTTTGCGATACATCGCGACTTCGGCGGCAGATTCATACTGCGGCCCGGTGGTTTGCAGCATCACGCCGCTGTGCACGGGGATGCCGCGCTCCTTGCCGATCATCAGGAGAAGCTGCTGCAGCGTCGGGTCATAAATTTGCGACATATCCGGAAACCGCTCGCCGAGCTCCGGCAAGTTTTGACCGATCAGCGGAGAGGGGACAAAACTCGCAATATGATCCCGCACGGCGACAAAATCGCCGGTGCGATACTCTTCATTGATGCCGCCGACGGCGTTGGTCAGGATCACGGTTTCGGCGCCAAGCAGACGCATCACCCGTACCGGCAGCACCACGTCCTTCATCGGGTAGCCTTCATAATAATGCACCCGTCCCTGCATCACGACGAGTTTTGCCCCGCCGAGCGTGCCGAACACGAACCGCCCCGCGTGCCCTTCGACGGTGGAGCGGGGGAAGCCGTCGATCTCTTCATAGGGGATCACGGCTTCCACGTCGAGCTTGTCGACGAAGCCGCCAAGCCCGCTGCCGAGCACCAGTGCAATTTCCGGCACAAAATCGGTTTTTTGTTTGATTTGATTGACACAAGACAGAATAGTTTGCATAAAACACACTCCGAATAATATAAGAGTGCAGAACTATGAGTTCTGAGTTCTGCACTCTGAGTTCTAAACTACGCCTTTCGCGTCATTCCCATTCAACCGTTCCGGGCGGTTTGCTGGTGATATCATACACGACGCGGTTGACGCCATCCACCTCGTTGATGATGCAGTTGGAGATACGTCCAAGCAGATCATAGGGAATCTTCGCCCAGTCGGCGGTCATAAAGTCATCGGTCGTGACGGCGCGGATCGCGATCAATTCCGAATAGGTTCGAGCGTCGCCCATCACGCCGACCGATTTGACCCCCGGCAGTACCGCAAAAAACTGTGCCAGCTCGCTGTCATAGCCGCTTTTTGCGATTTCATCCCGCAGCACGGCGTCCGCCTCCTGCAAAATGGCGACCCGTTTTGCGGTCACTTCACCGATCACGCGCACGCCGAGCCCCGGGCCGGGGAACGGCTGCCGCCACACGAGTTCTTTCGGGATGCCGAGCTTTTCACCGACTGCCCGAACCTCGTCTTTGAACAGGTCTTTGAGCGGCTCGATCACACCGGCAAAGGCAATATCCTCCGGCATTTTCACCTGATTGTGATGCGTCTTGATGGTGGCGGCGTCGCCCTTGCCGCTCTCAATCCGGTCGGGGTAGATGGTGCCCTGCGCAAAGAAGCCGCCGCTGTGGTGGGCACGAATTTCGTCCCAGAACACTTTATAAAATTCCGTACCGATGATGCGGCGCTTGTCTTCCGGGTCGGTCACGCCTTTGAGGTGGGAGAGGAAGACCTCGCCGCAGTTGACGCGGATAAAATTCATATCAAAAAGCTTTGTGAAGGTTTGCTCCACAAAATCGCCCTCGTTTTTGCGCATCAGCCCCTGATCGACAAAAACGCAGGTAAGCTGACGACCGACGGCACGGCTGAGCAGTGCCGCCGCGACCGAGCTGTCCACGCCGCCGGAGAGTCCCAAGATGACCGGCTGATCGCCGATCTCTTTTCGCAGAGCTTCGACCGTTTCCTCAATGAAGTTGTCCATCACCCAATCGCCCTTGCAACCGCACACGGCAAACAGGAAGTTGCGCAGCAGTTGCTGGCCGTAGGCCGTGTGGGTCACTTCGGGGTGGAACTGCACGGCATACAGTTTTTGTTCCGCGTTTTCCATCGCGGCGCAGGGGCAGTTTGCCGTGCGGGCGGAAATCAAAAAGCCCGCCGGAGGGGTGGCGATATAATCGGTGTGGCTCATCCAGCAAACGCTGGTCTGCGGAATGTCCCGAAACAGCAGACTTTGCGGTTCGGCGACCATCTCGATGCGGCCGTATTCCCGCGTCGGGGCGGAGCGGATCACGCCGCCGAGCATATACGCCATCAGTTGTGCGCCGTAGCAGATGCCGAGCACCGGGATGCCGAGTGAGAGGATAGCGGGGTCGTAATGCGGCGACTCCTCGAGATAGACGCTGTTCGGGCCGCCGGTGAAGATGATGCCCTTGTAGCCGCCTGCCGCGATGTCGGCAAGCGGGGTCGTGTAGGGCAGGATCTCGCAGTATACGTGATTGTCGCGCACGCGGCGGGCAATCAGTTGGTTATATTGTCCGCCGAAATCGAGAACAAGAATTTTTTCCATAGAGCGCACTTCCTAAATCGAAAATCAGCGTTTGATGATGGCTTCGCGTTCCGGGCCGTTCGACACCATATCAATGTGATGTCCGAGTTCCGCTTCGATGAATTCCACATACTGCCGCGCTTCGATCGGGAGAAGATCATAATCGCGGATGCCTTTGATGTTGCAATGCCAGCCTTTGAGCGTTTTGAGCACCGGCTTTGCTTTTTTGAGCAGCGGGGTGGTCGGAAAATCGCGGGTGATCTCGCCGTCGATCTCATAGCCGACGCACACGGGGATTTCTTCCAGATAGGACAGGCAGTCGAGCGCCGTCATCACGATGGTGGTCGCACCCTGGCATTCGATGCCGTAACGGGAGGCGACGCAGTCGAACCAGCCAACGCGGCGGGGACGTCCCGTTGTCGCGCCGAACTCGCCTTTGTCGCCGCCGTGCAGCCGCAGCTCCTGCGCCTCATCCTCATCGAGGATCTCCGAGACAAATTCCCCGGCGCCCACAGCGGACGAATACGCTTTGGTGACCACAACGATGTCCTTGATCTCGTGCGGCGGGATACCGGCGCCGACCGCGCCGTACCCGGCGAGGGTGGAAGAGGAGGTCACCATCGGATAGATGCCGAAATCCGGGTCTTTGAGCGTGCCGAGCTGACCTTCGAGCAGGATGTTTTTGCCCGCTTTGATCGCCTCTTGCAAGTAAAGATGCGTGTCGCACACATAGGGCGCGATCTTGTCGCGATAGGTCAGACAGGTCTCAAAAAGCTCCTCTTCGTCGAGCAGGGGCTTATGATAAATATGCTCCAGCGTGAGGTTCTTGAGCGTGCAGATGTTTTTGAGCTTTGCCCGCAGCGTCTCCTCGTCAAACAGCTCGTTGACTTGAATGCCGATCTTCGCGAATTTGTCGCTGAAGAAGGGGGCGATGCCGCTTTTGGTGGAACCAAACGCGTTTTTGCCGAGGCGTTCCTCTTCGTAGGTATCGAGCAGAATGTGATACGGCATCAGGATCTGTGCTCGGTCGGAGACAAGCAGTTTCGGGTGCAGCCCCGCTTTTTGGATGCTTTCGAGCTCCGCACAGAATTTGGAGATGTCGAGCGCCACGCCGTTGCCGATGATGCAGGTGGTGTGATCGTAGCACACGCCGCTCGGCATCAGGTGAAACGCAAACCGTCCGTGCTCGTTGATGATGGTATGCCCGGCGTTGGCGCCGCCTTGAAACCGGATGACGATGTCCGCTTCGCTTGCGAACATATCGGTGATCTTGCCTTTTCCTTCATCGCCCCAGTTGGCGCCGACGATCGCTTTGACCATAATAAAACAGCCTCCCTGCAAAAAATCACAATATTACATAATACAGTATATCAAACTTATATGGTAAATGCAAGAGGAACCGCGTCAAAATCCATTGCAAAACGGACGGCAATGCGGTACAATAAAAACAGCGAAAGGGGCGATGCCGCATGCCGAAACAAGCCAACCAAAAGATCAAAATTCTATATCTTATGAAGATATTCTATGAGCACACTGACCGCGAACACGGCTTGACGCTGGCGCAGATTGCGCAGGCGCTTGCGGAGTATCGGGTAACCGCCGAGCGAAAGACGCTGTATGACGACATCGAGGTGCTGCGAGAGTACGGTATGGATATCGCGATGCGGCGGGGTGCGGCGGTGGAGTATTATGTCAAAACCCGCGATTTTGAGCTGCCGGAGTTGAAGCTGTTGGTGGATGCGGTACAATCCTCCAAGTTCATCACTGTCAAAAAGAGCAGTGAGCTGATCCGTAAGCTGGAAAGCTTTTCAAGCCGCTATCAGGCGAGTCAGCTGCAGCGTCAAGTCAAGGTGATCAACCGCGTCAAAACGATGAACGAATCGGTGTATACCGGTGTGGACCGTATTCACGAGGCGATCGGAAAAGGACAGTGCGTTTCCTTCTTTTATTTTGACTGGACGGTGGGCAAAGAAAAACGCCTGCGCCACGACGGCAAACGCTATGTGGTCAGCCCGTGGGAACTGATGTGGGACGATGAAAAATACTATCTCATCGCCTTTGACGACGAAAGCGGGACGGTCAAGCATTACCGCGTCGATAAGATGGAGGACGTCCGCACGATCGACCGCCCGCGCACCGGGCAGGAGGCGCTGCAGCGGTTTGACGCCGCCATTTACTCCAAAAAAACATTCGGTATGTACGGCGGCCGCGAAGAGACGGTCCGGCTGTGCTGCCAAAACGATCTGGCGGGGGTGATGTTCGATCGCTTCGGCATGGATACGATGCTGATCCCGGCGGATGCCGAGCATTTTGATATGCTGGTCAACGTACATATCAGTCCGCCGTTTTTCGCCTGGCTGCTCAATTTCGGCGACCGCGTGCAGATTGTTTCTCCCGCCGCTGTCCGGGAAGAATTCGGCGACCTGCTGCACAAAACCGCCGCACTTTACGAATAACCGATTCCCAAAACGGACCTTGCAAAAGTTGTTGCAAAGTCCGTTTTTTTGGACACTTTGCGTGGTAAACTGGCCTTGTCAAGCAAGAAAGGAGACGGTTTACCATGACAACTTCCAAGAAAACGGCCAAAGCACGGCGCTCGATGGTACGGGTGTATTTTGCGTCCCACCATATGAGTTGCACCTATTTCAACGATCAATTT
>JAFTBJ010000128.1 GCA_017455295.1 Clostridia bacterium | reverse complement strand
CAAAAAGATCGTTTTTGCGGCTATATATCTTTATGTGAGTGCGCCCAAGTGACACGGTTGTTCGCTTTTTCAATTCTCAAATATCCAATGCATCCGCCATCGCCTGTAAGAGATCAAAAACCTCTTTTTCGTGCTGATAGAAATACAGATCGGCATCGAGACACACGCGGTCTTCGTTTTCGCTCCCGCGCGATTCATACGCGGTCATACAGTTTTGATAGAGATGCTCCGGCAGCAGCCGCTGCAACGTTTCCAAAATCGTCGGCAGCTCCAACTCGTGGTTGACAAAGAAAATGGCATGTCCTTCTCCGTCGATTTCGCCGTCGTATTCGCACAGGTAAAACGCATCGGGCGATATGGCCTGCAGCGTGCCGTCGCCATACCGTTCCCACAAGGCGTTCCAATGCCGCTCTTTTTCGGAAAGCGTGGCAACCGGCTCTGCCCTGCTGTCCGTCGTGCCGGTAATGGCAGAGGCGACCAGCCGTTCGAGCAGTGCTCGACCTTGTGCGGACGCGGTCTCTGCCACGTCGCCGCCCGCCGTGCCGCTTGCCGCCCGCACGCCGAAATACAAATGCTCCGGCAATGTTTGCAGCGTATCCGCTTTGCGGGTATCAAGCGCCCAGTCCCAATAATGCCGTTCGGCGTTGTAGTCGTCGTCCTGCACCGAAAGCGGAGCGAAAAATTCATAGTTTTCGGACACGACCCCTTGCACCGACTCATAAAAGCCGTCGTAGCTCGGCTGGTCAAAGATGTACAGCATCCGCTCGCCGCTTGAAAAATACGTCACCAGCTTTTGCTGGTCGGAATGCCCGACCGCCGGGGACAACCGTTCGTCGAATGACGGACAGAGATTTTCCGTTTTGACCTCCACCCGGCCGTCGCCGTCGATATCCTCCCCCACCGCGGCCAGATAGTCTTCCAGCGCCGCGGCTTCATCCGGCAGGATTGCGTCTTTCGTCACGACGACGACATGGTAGTCGGGGTCATTTTTTGTGACCTGCTGCACGATGTACCAGCCGATCAGCCCGAGAAGCAGCAGCACACCGATCGCCGGCCATTTATAGTGATACCAAAAATTGTCCCATTTTTCTTTGGGTGTTTTGGGCGTGAGCGGCGGCGGGGGCGGGGCGTTCAGTTCTTCTTTGCTGACACCGGCCAAAGCCATTTCGCGTGCCATACGATCCCTCCAAAGCGATATTAGGAAAGCGCCTGAACGCAGCGCCGGAAGTGCTCGCCGCGCTCTTCAAAATTGCGGTACAGATCAAAGCTGGCCGACGCGGGCGACATAAACACGATGTCGCCGGACCGCGCCAGGCGGTCGGCGGTCGCCACCGCTTCTTCCATCGACCCCACCCGGGCGATCGGCAGCTCGCCGCACGCGCGGATGGACGCTTCGATCGCGTCCGCCGTCGCGCCCATCAGCACGGCGGCCTTGACCGTTTCCATCGCGACCGGGCCAAGCGGGTCATACGGGATGTGTTTGTCATAGCCGCCTGCGATCAGGATCACCTTGCGGTCAAACGCCCGAAGTCCCGCAATGGTACGGGACGGGCTGGTGCCGATCGAGTCGTTGTACCACTTAACGCCCCGGCGCTCCCGCACCAATTCGCAGCGGTGCGGCACGCCGCCGAATTCGCGGGCATAGTTTGCCATGGCTTCGGGCGACACCTCGCCATATACGGCGCAAAAAGCCGCCAGATAGTTTTCCACATTGTGGACGCCGGGCAATTTGATTTCCCGCGCCGGGAGGATCGGAGTGGTGACGCCGTCTTTGGTCACGCACAGCACCCCATCCTTTAGCCAACCGCCTTCGACAGCTTGCTGCCGCGAAAAGAACAGGCGCTCCCCTTTGACGTCTTTGGCAAAGCCCGCCGTGATCGCGTTATCGGCATTGAGTACGGCGCGGTCGCCCGGCTTTTGATGAAGGATCAGATTCTCTTTAGCGTCGATATATTCTTGCATATCGGTGTGCCAATCGAGATGATTGGGCGCGACGTTGGTGACCACCGCCACATGTGGGCTTTGGGTCATCATCGTGAGCTGGAAGCTGGAGATCTCCACCACCGCCACGTCTTCCGGGCGGATCTTGTCGATCTCCGGCAGCAGCGGGCGACCGATGTTGCCGCCGAGATATACCGTCTTGCCGGCGGCAGCCAGCAACCCCGCAATGATGGTGGTGGTCGTCGTCTTGCCGTCTGAGCCGGTGATCGCATAGATCGGCGCCGGGCACAGCTCAAAAAAGAGCTCCATTTCGGACGTGACCGGGATTCCGGCTTCCCGCGCCGCCATAAAGGGTGGCAGATACGGCTTCATGCCGGGGGTGCGCAGGATCATGTCCATTCCCGCAAGATGATCGAGATAGCTCTCCCCCAGCGAGAAGGTCGCACCAAGTGCGGCAAGCTCCTTGCCGACGTCGCCGAGCTGATCTTCGGTGCGGCGATCGCACGCCGTCACCAGCGCACCATGCGCCAAAAGCTGGCGCACCACCGGCGTGTTGTTTCGTCCGATGCCGCATACCGCGATGCGCTTGCCGCGCACCCACTCAAAAAACTCCGTTGCCGATCGCATAGACTCCCGTCCTTTCGCGGCCGATACCGCTTTCATTTTCCGTACTTATTATACGCCGATTGGCCGGAATTGCAAATAGATTTCGCAAAAAGGCGAGGTTTTTGGCGGAAATCCATCAAATTCGTAAACTTTTTTTGAACCTTACCGCTTTTATATTGCGAAAGCGTAAAGAAATGGCTAGAATAAAAACAAGAATCCACAGAGAGGAAGCGCCAGATAT
>JAFTBJ010000127.1 GCA_017455295.1 Clostridia bacterium | reverse complement strand
GGTCAATGCCGAAACCGATCATCAAATTCGGGACGACTTCGCTCTCGTCCTCGGTCGCCCGGATGATGCGGATAGCTTTGTCGATATCGAGCAGGATCTTGGCGAGACCTTCGAGCAGATGCAGCTTTTCCTTGGCGCGGGTCAAATTGTAATAGACACGGCGGCGCACACATTCGACACGGAACGCCGTCCACTCCTCCAAAATCTCCCGCACGCCGAGCACTTTCGGTACACCGGCGATCAAGATGTTGAAATTGCAGGCAAAGCCATCCTCCAGCGGCGTCATCGCATACAATTTGGCCATCAGTTTGTCCGGATCCACCCCGCGTTTGAGGTCAATCGTGATGCGCAGGCCGTCGAGGCCGATCTCGTTGCGCACATCGGCGATTTCCCGGATCTTGCCGGCTTTGGCCAAGTCGATGATGCGGTTGATGATCGCTTCCACCGTCGTGGTGGACGGGATCTCGGTGATATCGATGCAATGATTGGTTTTATCATAACTATATACAGCGCGCACCTTCACGGTGCCGCGGCCGGTTTCATAGATCCGTTCGATCTCGTCCCGGCGGTATACCAGCTGCCCGCCGCCCGGAAAATCGGGGGCCTTGAGCGTGTCGGTGATGTCGGCTTCCGGATTCTTCATCAACGCGATGGCGGTTTCGCACACTTCGGCTAAATTGAAGGAGCAAATATTGCTCGCCATGCCGACCGCGATGCCGACATTGTTATTGACCAGCACCGACGGAAAGGTGACCGGCAGCAGCGTCGGTTCCTTTTGTGTCGCGTCGTAGTTATCGACGAACTCCACCGTATCTTTGTCGATGTCGCGAAACAGCTCCGCCGCGATCGGGTCGAGCTTCGCCTCGGTATACCGCGAAGCAGCATACTCCATCTCGGACGAATAGGCCCGGCCGAAGTTGCCTTTGGAAAATACATAAGGGTGCAGCAGCGCCTGATAGCCTTTGGAGAGGCGTACCATCGTTTCATAGATCGCCGAATCGCCGTGCGGGTTCAGCTTCATCGTGGCGCCGACGATGTTGGCGGATTTGGTCAGGCTGCCCTGTAGCAAGCCCATTTTGTACATCGTATACAGCAGCTTGCGGTGCGACGGCTTGAATCCGTCGATCTCCGGGATCGCGCGGGACATGATCACGCTCATCGCATAGGGCATGTAGTTGGTCTCCAGCGTATCGGTGATACGCTGCGTCTCCACCAGCCCGGCGCCCTCGATATGAGTGTTTTCCGGCAGCGTCAGCGGATCGTTGCCGCTTAAGTTTTTCTTGCTTTTTTTCGCCATTTTTCTGTCCATCCCTCACCGTTTATTGATCGGTCGATTTTACAAACCATTTGGCGCTTGTTTTCCCCTCACTGCCGCATGCAACAAAAAAGGTTTGCGCCGCTTTATTGCCCGCCACGGCGGCGGTCACCGTTTTGCAGCCGTCGGAAGCGGCCCATAATTCCACCGCATGCAGCAGCGCGCGTCCGACGCCCTGACGGCGGAACTCTTTATCCACCACGATGGAGTGGATGATCTTCGAAGGCTCCTGATAGGTCGTCAGCACGTCCGATGCGTGAATATACCCGATCATCTGTCCGTGGTATACCGCCACCAGCACTTTTTGGGAAGGATCCAAAAGCAGCTGCTTGAGCTGCCTTTGCGCTCTCCCGAGCGGGTATGCTTTTCCGAGGCAGGTTTCATTGAGCAGCGCGATGCGTTCCGCATCCTCTGCCACCGCAGGGCAAACAGACGGTTTGATCATAAAGGTTCCCCCCATCAGCTCAAGTCCACATTATCCAGATACAGGGCGCCGCGCTCGGCGATGAATTCCTTGCGCCCGATTAGATTGTCGCCGAGCAGCACGTCGAACATCTCCGCCGTCGCCTGTGCGTCCGCCGGTTCCACTTTGATCAAGCGCCGCGTCGGCGGGTTCATCGTGGTCAGCGACATCATCAGTGGATCGTTCTCACCGAGACCTTTCGATCGCTGGATGGTGTATTTCTGCCCCTCCAGCGTTTTCAAAATCTCTGCTTGTTCGCGGTCGTTATAAGCAAAATAGGTATCAGTCTTGGTATTGATCTCATAAAGCGGCGTTTCCGCGATATATACAAGTCCTTCCTCGATCAGCGTCGGCGTCAGGCGGTACAGCATGGTCAGCAGCAGCGTGCGGATCTGGAATCCGTCGACGTCGGCATCGGTGCACAGAATGATTTTGGAAAAACGCAGCATCGTCAAATCAAAATTGCTGAGCTTTTTATTGGCTTTGGATTTGACTTCCACGCCGCATCCCATCACCTTGATCAAGTTGGTGATGATCTCACTCTTGAAAATGCGGTCATATTCCACTTTGAGGCAATTTAAGATTTTACCGCGGATCGGGATGATCGCCTGAAATTCCGGATTGCGCGCCTGGATGCAGGCACCCATAGCCGATTTGCCCTCCACGATAAAGAGCTCCCGCTCTTCCGGCTTTTTGCTGCGGCAGTCGACAAAACCTTCGACGCGCGACGTCATATCGTTGCTGCTCTGCAGCGTCTTTTTCAAATTGAGCCTCGTGGTCTCCGCTTTTTCGCGGGAACGTTTGTTGATCAGCACCTGCCCGGCGATCTTGTCAGCATCCATCGGGTTTTCGATGAAATACACCTCAAGGCAATGCCGCAAAAACTCGGTCATCGCTTCTTGGATGAATTTGTTGTTGATCGCCTTTTTGGTCTGGTTTTCATAAGACGTCGAGGTGGAAAAAGAAGACGATACAAGAACCAAACAATCCTGTACATCCTGAAACGAGATCTTGCTTTCGTTCTTCAAGTATTTTCCGTTTTGTTTCAAATAGGCGTCGATCTGCGAAACAAAGGCGGAACGCACCGCTCTTTCCGGAACGCCTCCGTATTCGAGCCAACTTGAGTTATGATAGTACTCCAGCAGATTGGTGCGATTGGAAAAGCACATGGCAATGTTCAACTTCACACGGTATTCCGGAAGATCCGGGCGATCACGGCCGCTTCTCTCCGCCGTCCAAAACTGCACATCGGTCAATGCTTCGTCTTTTACAATCTCGCGGATGTAATCCACGATACCGTTTTCATATTGAAATGCTTCTTCGTCGAACGAGCGACCTTGCTGCCACCGCAGCAAGAATTTCACGCCGGGATTGACGATCGCCTGCCGCTTCAAGATATCGGTGAAATATTCCCGCGGCACGGCAATATCGGTAAAGACCTGCAAGTCCGGTTTCCAGCGAATACGCGTGCCATGCTGACGCCCGCTATACGGCTCTTTATGTAGCCCGCCGACGTTTTCCCCGTGTTCAAAATGCAGTGTATATTTAAAGCCGTCGCGGTACACTTCAACGTCCATATACTCCGACGAATACTGCGTCGCACAGGCGCCGAGGCCGTTGAGGCCCAGAGAAAACTCATAGTTCTCGCCCGCATTTGTATTGTATTTGCCGCCGGCATACATTTCGCAAAAGATCAATTCCCAGTTATAGCGCTGTTCTTTCTGGTTAAAATCCACCGGTACGCCGCGACCGAAATCCTGCACCTCAAAAGAATGATCTTCATAGCAGGTGGTCACAATGCGATCGCCATATCCTTCGCGCGCTTCGTCAATGGAATTGGACAGAATTTCAAACACCGCATGTTCACAGCCTTCAAGGCCGTCCGATCCGAAAATTACGGCCGGACGTTTGCGCACGCGATCGGCGCCTTTTAACTGAGAAATACTGTCATTTCCGTATTCTTCCGCTTTTCGTTTTGCCACGAAAGTCACCGCTCCTTTTCATAGATACATAGTACTAGTTTATACCATATATTGGGTCATTGTCAAGGAAAAGCGGCATATTTGCCATAAAAAGACAAAAACGACATAAAAAACGACACCGGCCGGGATATCCTGTTCCAGCCGGTGAGTCCATCTTATTCTGCTGTCGGCTGATCGTGCGGCACTGTGGCGGCAAATGTTAGAGCTGTTACCGTTTCGGCGCCGTAGATCTTCAGCATTTTGGCGCATTCATTCATGGTCGCGCCGGTCGTAATGACATCATCCACAAGCAGGATGTGTCGTCCTGCGACCGATTCCGTCACATCAAACGCTCCGAGCAGATTACCGTTTCTATCCGCTCCCGACAAAGCTTTTTGCGGTTTTGTCTCATATATCTTTTTGAGCAGCGGACGATAGGGCAGCGACAAGCGCTTGGCGACTTCTTTCGCAAGCAGTTCGCTTTGGTTGTACCCGCGAGCGCGACGTTCCCGCCCTGTCATTGGGATCCCACACACTACATCAGCCTCGCACTCCTGCTCCACGCGAAAACGCGCCGCCATCTCAACCGACATGATTTCCACCACATCGGCCAGCGGTTTCTTTTTCAGTTTCAGCACTGCATAGCTTACGCCGCCTTCGTACCGCATTGCCGCCACACAACGGTCATACGCCCGCATGCGCCCGCGACAGCGGCAAAGCGATTTGGAGCGTCCGCAATGCGGACAAGTGGGAAACGCCATACGCGGCAGTGACGCCATGCAGGAATTGCAGCCGAGCGCATTTTTGTCGATCAGCACGCCGCAATACGCGCAGCGGCGCGGAAACAACGCCGTCAGCAGCGTCCGCGCGATCGCATTCATAATCCTTCCTCCTCTTGCAGCATGCGCAGCAATCCGGTATAACGCTTCGATTTGTTTTGATTGCGCACCATTTCCTGCATCAAATACGGATCGCCCACAATCACAAGCAAACTTTTTGCGCGGGTGATCGCTGTGTACAACAGGTTGCGATACCACAGTTTTCGATCAAACCCGAACAAGGGCAGCACCACCGCCTCGAATTCGTTTCCCTGGCTTTTGTGTACCGTCACAGCGTAAGCAAGTTCCAAATCTTTCGCGTCTTCACGCGTATAGGTAACGGTATGGTCGTCATAGCGAACCACCAGCAACTCCCCGTGTTCGTCAAGAGATTCGAGCACGCCGATATCGCCGTTGAACACGCCGGTCCCCGCTTCCCCGTCATCGCGTTTCCATGCTAGATCGTAATTGTTGCGGGTATGCATGACCTTATCGCCCTGCCGCAGCACGGCATTTTCGATCTTGATCTCCCGCTTTTTCGGGCCGGGCGGATTGATCTGCGCCTGCAAAGCGGCATTGACCGAGATGGTTCCGAGCTCTCCCTTTCGACTGGGAGACAGCACCTGGATCCCATCCAAAAGCGACAGGCCGTACCGATCCGGCAAGCGTCTGGCACAAAGGTCTTCCACCGTCTGCAGGGTGTCGAACGCCGTCGAACGGGGCAAAAAGAAGAAATCGCCTTCTTTATATCCGGTAAGTGGGCATTTCCCCGCCACCACGCGGTGGGCGCTTTCAACGATATGGCTTTCCATCGACTGCCGAAACACCTGCGTCAATTGTACGGTGGGAAGGGCCTCGCTGTCAATCAAATCGCCGAGAACACGTCCGGCTCCGACTGCCGGAAGCTGATCGCAGTCCCCCACCAAAACGAGCCGGCAATTGCCGGGCAGCGCCCGTAGCAGCGTTTCGAACAGCAGCACATCGACCATCGAAACTTCATCGATCACCACGGTATCGGCATCAAGCGGATTTTTCTCGTTGCGTGCAAACACCAGCTCGTCGTTTTCGCCCCATTGCACTTCCAAAAGGCGATGAATTGTTTTGGCGTCGCGGCCGGTCAACTCGGTCATCCGTTTGGCTGCCCGGCCGGTCGGCGCGGCAAGCAGCACTCGTTCACCATAGCTTTCCAGAAGTGCCAGAATCCCGTTGAGCGTCGTGGTTTTACCGGTACCGGGGCCACCTGTCAAAATCAGCGATGCGCCGTTTACCGCCGCCACGATCGCCTGCTTTTGGCGCTCTTCATAGACAATTCCCTTGTTTTTTTGCAGCGCGGCAATGCGTTCTTCCACATCCGTTCGTCCCGCTTCGCCGCGCGATATAAGCAGTTTCATGCGAGATGCAATATAGGACTCCGCGCGAAAGAATGGCGTTAAAAACCAAAAGGTATCTTTTTCGGTCTCCTGATGCCGCACTTCCAAACTTAACTCCAGCTCATATAGTTCTTTCAAAATCGGTTCTTGAGACGGAATCGTCAAAAATGCTGCCGTTCGCTCGACCAGTTTGCTTTGCGGCAAGCAGGTATGCCCGTTGCCGACGTTATGCCGCAGCACATGCAGAATGCCGGCCGCAATCCGGCGAGGATCGTCAAGTGACACTTCGCAGCCTTGAGCGATCGCATCCGCTCGATCAAAATCGATGCGGAGACCGTTCGTACAAAGCTCATAGGGATTGGCTTTCACAACTTTGACCGTTTCAAGACCCCATTTTTTGTACGCGCGCGTCGCTTCGGTCGGGGTGAGACCGTACAAAGAAAAGGCAAGCAAAATCTCGCGAAGGCCGGCCTGCGTCGCAAACTCCTGTCCGCATTGCAGCGCTTTTTTCTCGGATATGCCTTTGATCTCTGCTAAACGAAGCGGTTTATTTTCCAATATCTGCATCGTTTCGTCGCCGAATTTTCGCACAATCTCCGTCGCCAAAGCCGGACCGATACCTTTGATTGCGCCGGACGCCAAATAACGATACAGAGCATCGGTCGTATCGGGAGCATACCTCTCGCAAGTCACGGCACGGAACTGCCGTCCGAAACTGGGATGCTCCACCCAAGCACCTTTCAAGCGCACGGTTTCTCCGACGGCGATCGACGGCAGTTCCCCGGTCACTTTGACGATGCCCGCTGCGGTTTCCACTTCGATGACTGTCCAATCGCTGTTATCTTTTTGGAAAACGATGCGCTCCACACTGCCGCATAATTCTTCCGTGTTCATTCCTTCACATCCCGTTTTGGCCTTTTCGTCCATTATACGCCGGTTTGTTCGGTTATGCAAGCCTCCTCCTGCAAATTCACCACACGCCCCACATCGTCATGCAGCAGCAGCGACACGATTTTTCGACCTTCCTCATCCAACCCCATATCCAGGACTGTAAAAACGGGAAGCTGCCCTCCGATCGCCGCTTTTTTGCAGATCCGTTTGGCAAAACAAACCTGCCGTTCCACGTCATCCGCTCCGCCGGACAGCGGCAATGTGATATACAATCGCTGCCGGTGCGGACGCGCAAACCGGTCTTCCAGCGCCGCCGCCGCATGAGCAAAGCCGTAAAACGCAAAGAGCAGGATCAGTGTCAGACAGATCATCTTTCCAATCGTCATGGATCGTCCCCCTTTCGGGCCGTTTTACAACCACTATACGCGCTCCTTCTGCCGTGTGTGTATGATGCCGATCTCAAAAAAGCAAAAAATTTTCAAATTAGACACAATATTTGCTCATAAATATGATATACTGATGCATATTCTTGTTTGATTTCTCTATAATTTACGAAAGGATGTGAGATCGATCATGGGAAACCCCAACTATTCCGACATCACTCCCGCCGTCCGTTTGCTGGCGGCCGACTGCTTGGAGCACAGCCGTATCGACCCCACCCTCTATCAAACCTATCAAGTCAATCGCGGTTTGCGTGACGTCAACGGAAAAGGCGTCTTGACAGGCCTCACCGAGATCTCGGAGATTGAGGCTTCGAAAGAAGTGGACGGCAAGACCGTCGCCTGCGACGGCGCGTTGTTTTATCGCGGCATCAATGTGGAAGATCTTGTCAACGGCTTTGTTGCCAGCGATACGCCCGGCTTTGAAGAGACCGCCTACTTACTGCTTTGCGGACATCTTCCCACCAGGGATCAGCTGGCGGATTTTCAAAAAACGCTGGCCGAATACCGCACGCTGCCGACCAATTTCGTGCGCGATATCATTCTGAAAGCGCCGAGTGCCGACATGATGAACACCCTGGCGCGCAGTGTGCTGACGCTGTATGCGTATGATGACAACGCCAACGACACCTCCATCGAAAATGTGATGCGGCAATGCCTTCAGCTGATCGCGCTCTTTCCGATGCTGTCGGTGTATGCTTATCAGGCATACAACCATTATCAGCTCGGGCACAGCCTGTTCATCCACAATCCGCAGCCGGAGTTATCCACGGCGGAAAACATCCTGCATATCCTTCGGCCGGACAGTCAATACACCGCGCTGGAAGCCCGCATTCTCGACGTGGCGCTGGTGCTGCACGCGGAACACGGCGGCGGCAACAACTCCTCTTTCACGACGCATGTTGTCTCCTCGTCAGGCACCGATACCTATTCGGTCATCGCCGCGTCGCTCGGTTCGCTCAAAGGGCCGAAGCACGGCGGCGCCAACATCAAAGTGGTGCAGATGTTTGAAGACATGAAAGCCGCTGTACACGATTGGACCGATGAAGACGAGATCGCGGCCTACCTGCGTGCGCTGCTGCATAAAGAAGCTTTTGACAAAGCCGGCTTGATTTACGGCATGGGGCATGCCGTCTATTCGCTTTCCGACCCCCGTGCCCGCATATTCAGCCGCTTTGTGCAAAAACTGTCGGAAGAAAAAGGGCTGCAGGATGAATACGCGCTGTATGCCACGGTGGAACAGCTTGCGCCGAAGATCATTGCCTCGGAGCGAAAAATGTACAAAGGCGTTAGCGCCAACATCGATTTTTACAGCGGTTTCGTTTATCGGATGCTGGGCCTGCCGCTCGAACTGTATACGCCGATTTTTGCCATTGCGCGCATCGCTGGATGGAGCGCTCACCGCATTGAAGAACTGATCAACGCGGGCAAGATCATCCGACCGGCCTATAAAAACGTCGGTCCGCGCCGTCCGTATGTCGGCATTGCCGACCGCACATAATCTCACCGCACATAATCTCATTAGATCACAAAATTAAGGCTGCCGCGGATTTTTAGTTTGCGGCAGCCTTATGTTTTTTAAAATTACGATCCGGTTTTTTACATCCACCAGCGGTTGGATTGCATTTCAAATATGGCCTGTGTCATCGCGCTGTCCATCGGATATTCCGGATCACCGACAAACAGCATATACGCCACCGGCGTGTCATTTACCGTAAACTGATAGGTATATACCGTATACGTCGGCTGATAGGTCGGCCAAAATACGATTTTTTGCAGTTTGTCTGTCGGTTCGATCAGTTGCATCGAGATTGCCTTGATCTGCGGAAGTTCGACAAGAGCTGCTGGAGTGACCGAGAACTGAAAGCTCGGATGAGACCATGCGCTGCTGGTGGGAATACTCATGCTATATTCGCCGTTTGCCTGCTTTTGAAAATGGTGTGCTTCCAGCCATGCTTCCGTATGTATATTTTGAAAATTCTCGGCATACCACACTGTCAGCTTTTCGGGAATCGGTATAACTTGCGGTTGAGAAGAAATCGCGGTTTGTATACCCCCAATGCCGAGATATACGACCAAAACAGCAACAGCAGCGAGGATGGCTATTGTTTTTGTTTTCATCCGCGAGCCCCTTTCTATCAATTGTCAAGAAAGCCTTCCAGCAGCTTCATCCGCGCCGGATGGCTCATCTTGCGCAGCGCTCTCGATTCGATCTGGCGAATGCGCTCACGTGTGAGATCAAACATGGCGCCTATCTCTTCCAACGTATGAGGACAGCCGTCTTCCAGGCCGAACCGCAGGCGAATCACTTTCGCCTCCCGCTCAGTCAAGGTGGATAACACCGTCGCGATCTGCTCTTTGAGCAGCAGCCGTGACGCAGCCTCCGCCGGTGCCGGCGTCACATCGTCGGGAATAAAATCGCCGAGATGGCTGTCTTCTTCCTCGCCGATCGGCGTTTCCAGCGAAACCGGTTCCTGCGCGATGCGCATGATCTCGCGTACCTTTTCGACCGGAAGATCGATTTGGGCGGCGATTTCTTCCATCGTCGGTTCACGCCCGTTTTCATGCAGAAGCTGACTGCTGACTTTTTTTACTTTATTGATCGTTTCCACCATGTGTACCGGTACACGGATTGTACGCGCTTGATCGGCCAGAGCGCGGGTGATAGCCTGCCGAACCCACCAGGTGGCGTAGGTCGAAAACTTGAATCCGCGCGTATAGTCGAATTTTTCCACCGCACGAATCAAGCCGAGATTACCTTCTTGGATAAGATCCAAAAAGGACAAACCGCGCCCGACATAGCGTTTGGCGATGCTGACGACCAGCCGCAGATTGGATTCCACCAGTCGTTCTTTCGCCTGTATATCGTCATCACCGACGCGAATAGCCAGTTCAATCTCTTCTTCGGGCGTCAGGAGAGGTACTTGCCCAATCTCACGCAAATAGGCTTTTACAGGATCCTCCGCCACTGCCGTATCGTCCTTATCGGCAGTCGCTTCCGTTTGTTCGATAATATCCGACGTCAACGTGATCTCATCCAGATCGATATCCAGATCCTCCACGATCTCGACGTGGTTGGCTTCCAGCATCTCATAAATCTTATCCACCCGATCCGGATCGACATGGAGACCTTCCAGCGCATCCATGATCTCCTGCGTAGTCAGTCGGCCTTTGGCACGCCCCATCTCAATCAGTTCCTGAATGCGCTTTTTGCGATCTTTTGACGGCTTTTTCCCCGCCTCGATCATCTCGAGCCGCTCACTGTCTGCCACGCGCACTCCTCCCCTCGCTGCATCAATTTCGCCTTACAAGCGTCGCACCGATCAATCCAGAAAATCTCGAAGTTTTTTGCTGCGATTCGGATGACGCAGTTTGCGCAGTGCTTTGGCTTCGATCTGACGAATACGCTCACGCGTCACGTTAAAGACTCTGCCGACTTCCTCAAGCGTCCACGGATGCCCATCCTCCAGGCCAAAACGCAGGCTGAGGACCTGGGCTTCTCTTTCATGCAGCGTAGACAGCACTTCAGCAAGCTGTTCTTTGAGCAGCGTATGCGAGGCGGCATCTGCCGGAGCGGGCGCTTCGTCGTCGGGGATAAAGTCGCCGAGATGGCTGTCTTCTTCCTCGCCGATCGGCGTTTCCAGCGACACCGGCTCCTGTGCCTCCCGCATGATCTCGCGCACTTTTTCAACCGGCATATCCAATTCATCGGCGATCTCTTCCGCCGTCGGTTCGTGACCGTTTTTATGAAGCAGCTGACTGCTGACTTTTTTCACTTTGTTGATCGTTTCCACCATGTGCACCGGGA
This sequence comes from Clostridia bacterium, assembly GCA_017455295.1. Lineage (GTDB taxonomy): Bacteria > Bacillota > Clostridia > Oscillospirales > Acutalibacteraceae > RGIG1959. The sequence goes on along the minus strand of JAFTBJ010000127.1, from coordinate 11,913 downwards.
TGCGGATGGTGCGCGCCTGATCGGCGATGGCACGGGTGATCGCTTGACGGATCCACCAAGTGGCGTATGTTGAAAACTTGAATCCCTTCGTATAATCAAATTTTTCCACCGCTTTGATCAAGCCAAGATTTCCCTCTTGGATGAGGTCAAGGAACTGCATGCCGCGGCCGACATACCGTTTGGCAATGCTGACAACCAGGCGCAGGTTGGCTTCCGACAAGCGCTTTTTGGCCTGCTCATCGTTTTGGCCGATGCGGATGGCCAGTTCAATCTCTTCTTCCGACGTGAGCAGCGGCACACGGCCGATCTCTTTGAGATACACTTTTACAGGATCGTCGATTGCGACCGCATCGCCGCCGTCCGCATCGCTATCCGCCATTTCGGAACTGTCGGGAGATAAATCGATATCGCCAAGATCCATTTCCAAATCATCGACGATCTCGACATTGTTGGCTTCCAGTGTCTCATAAAGCTTGTCCACCTGGTCGGGATCAAAGTCGAGATCCTCCATAGCGTCCATGATTTCCTGCGTCGTCAGCCGACCTTTGGCGCGGCCAAGCTCGACCAACTCGCGGAACAGGGTTTTCCGATCTTTTTTCGGCGTAACCGGTTCCAACGTCATATCCGCTTCTGCTTCCGCTTCCGCCGCTCCCCGCAGCACCGATTCCACCGGAGAGATCGCGTCTTTCTTTTTGCTTGCCATATCCATACATCCTTTCAAATAGTTTCTATCGAAAACGGGAGTTGATCACGTTTTGATTTTGCGGAGCGCTTCCATCGCCCGCCGCATATCGTCATCCGAGCCATCGCCGTTCAGGTTGATCTTTGACAGCGATCCTTGTTCCCGGATTACGCGGATGTACCGCTGCATATCGTCTTCCGAACCGCCCAGCGTTCCCGCTTTATTCCAGATCCGCGTGATGTACGCCATCTGATCGTCTTCAAAAGACACTGCCAGCAGCGAAAGCTCCACAAGCAGACCGGCCTGCTTTCGTTCGATCAGCAGTGCATAGATTTTACGATTGAGCGACGTCAGCATATCTTCGGCCGGCAGCTCTCGTGCAGCCGCTTCAATATAATCCGGATGCATTAGCAGCAGGCCGATCAGCGCTTCCTCGGCGGCAGCCGCCTCCGGATATTGCAGCGCCTCCGGATTGATCCGCTGAGTCTCCTGCCGCTCTTTTTTGAGTTCCTGCGGTAGCACTTCCCGCTCCGCCCGCTTTTTGCGTCGACGCTTCATGCTGTCAAGCTGCTGCAGGATCACCGATTTGGAAACATCCGTTTCCTGTGCAAGGCGGCCGGCATACAGATCCTGCTCAATCGGATTTGAGAGCGTCGCGATCAGTTTCACCGCTTCTTGTATATAAGCGAATTTGCCGTCTGTAGTCGTGAGAGTATGCCTTGCGCGAATGGCGGATAGCTGATATTCCACATCGCCGGGAGATCGCTCAATGAGCAGTTTCAAGTCGCCGGGCGGGTGCTTGCGCAAATACTCGTCCGCATCTTTGCCATCGGGGATGCGCACCACACGGGTGCGAAGTCCCGTCGTGCGGAGCTTGTCCACCGCTCGCGCCAACCCCTGCTGCCCCGCCGCATCCGAGTCAAACAGCAAAAACACGTCGTCCGCGTAACGCGCCATCAGTCGGGCGTGATCTTCTGTGAAGGAAGTTCCAAGCGCCGCCACAGTGTTTGTAAATCCTGCTTGATGCATGGCAATGACGTCCATATATCCTTCGCAAAGGATCAGCGTCCGCTCGCCCTCTTTGGCAAAATTGAGCGCAAACAGATTGTTGGTTTTCTTGAAGACGGGCGTGTCGCCGGTGTTGAGATATTTCGGTTTGGAATCATCCAAAACCCGACCGCCGAACGCGATCACGTTTCCCCGCACGTCGATGATCGGCACGATCACACGATAGCGAAAGAAATCATATAAATGCCCTTTTTGGCTGCGACGGCACAGTCCGGCCGAAAGCAATTCTTCATCGTGAAATCCTTTTTTGCGCAGATGATCGAGCAGCGCATGAAAGCCGTTCGGCGCAAAGCCGAGGCCGAAATGCTTGATAGTGCGATCGGTGTAACCGCGGCTGTGATAATAATCAAGGCCTTCTTTTCCGGCCGGAGAATACAACAATTCATAATAAAATCGCGCTGCTTCCCGATTGGCTTCCAAACAGCGACGGCGCAATTTGGAGACGGTATCGTCGATTTCCAGACGCGGCATCTCGAGCCCGGCACGATCGGCCAAAAACCGTACCGCATCCAAATAGTCGAGATGCTCGATTTTTTTCACAAAGGTGATGATATCACCGCCTGCGCCGCAGCCGAAACAATAGAACGAATTGTTTTCGGGATAAATCGTAAAGGAGGGTGTCTTTTCTCCGTGAAACGGGCAAAGTCCCACGAAATTGCGGCCGCGCTGACGAAGATTGACATAAGAAGACGCCACCTCTTCGATGCGGTTGCGCATGGTTAGATCTTCAATAAATCGATCCGGCAGCGGCATCGCACACCCTCCTTTCCTAAATAAAATGCTATAGGTCTTACTGCTCGTATATGGTGGACCATGTACGCGGGATAAACAGATCGTGGTAGATCTGCAGCGCATAATTATCGCTCATGCCGGCCACATAGTCGCACGCGGCCCGCTCGGAGCCTTCTTCTTTGCAGACATCCGCGTATTCATCCGGCAGCTCCTGCGGACAAGTGCTGAAATGGGCAAACAACCGGCGCACCAATTCTTCGACCTTTCCTTCTTCTCCTTTGGCGACAGGATTGCGGTAAAGCGCTTCAAACATAAAGCGATGCAGCGCGTCAAATTGGAGCGCGATCTCCGGTGCCATGCCGATGTGATCGGGGCCGCAGTCGATGACCGACCCGATGAGCGTATCCAGCCGCTTTGCCCGCGTATCGCCGAGTGCCTGCCGCACGGAAGCCGGTACGTCTTCTTCCCGCAGGATACCGGCGCGGATCGCATCGTCCATATCGTGGTGGATATACGCGATCTGATCGGCATAGCGCACGAGCCGCCCTTCCGGCGTCGCGGCTTCTTCGCCGCGCGTGTGATGCAAAACGCCGTCGCGCACCTCCCACGTTAAATTAAGTCCCTGTCCATCCTTTTCAAGGCGTTCCACCACACGGACGCTCTGTTCATAGTGGCGAAACCCGCCCGGCATCGCATCCGAAAGCGCTCGCTCCCCTGCATGGCCGAACGGCGTATGCCCCAGATCGTGGGCCAGCGCGATCGCCTCGGTCAAATCCTCATTGAGGCGAAGCGCCCGCGCCATGGTGCGGGCAATTTGGGAGACCTCCAGCGTGTGGGTCAACCGTGTGCGGTAATGGTCGCCTTCCGGCGACAAGAATACCTGTGTTTTTTGCTTGAGACGGCGAAACGATTTGGAATGCAGGATACGATCCCGATCCCGCTGATACTCTGTGCGATAGGGGCTTGGCTCCTCAAAGCGATCCCGCCCACGCGTATCCGCCGAAATGGAAGCGGGAGGAGCCAGTAGCAACCGCTCCGTCTGCTCATATCGCTCCCGAATGGTCATACTGATACCCCTCCGTTTTTATATTCTATAAACATTATACGACGCCCGGCTGCTCGTTTCCTCTTTTTTCGCAAAAAAATTCGAAATAGATCTCTTGATCGTCGGGCGCTTATTCCTTCATCAAAAAAGGCCAAAACCGAACGTCGCCTTTTTCGCAAACGACCGTACCGGCCGTCGCGTCAGCCAGTGCTTTTTCAAATGCCGGTAGATCATCATCGATGATGTGGAACGACAGCCGCACATCGTCTTCATAGACGGTATTGTCCACCACACCGCCAGCAGCCGAAATAAGCGGCTGTATGCGGCCGTAGTCGGCATATCCGCACCGAACTTCGCACGAGCGGCAGGGCACCTGCCGCTCCACCTCTGCCGCCTGCACCGCGAGCACAGCCGCATGCGTATAGGCGCGCACAAGGCCGCCTGTGCCAAGCAGGATCCCGCCGAAATACCGCGTCACCACAACAACGCAATCGGTCAATTCATGTTTGCGCAGCACCTCAAGCACCGGCACCCCCGCCGTTCCCTGCGGTTCGCCGTCGTCCGAATACCGGCTGATCCCGCCGTCGCGCAGGCAATAGGCGTATACGTTGTGGCGCGCATCCCAATGCCGTTTTTTGATCGCGGCAATAAAATCGAGCGCTTGCTGCTCACTTTGAACGGGACGGGCGTATCCGATGAAACGAGAGCGTTTTTCGACAAATTCATCCTGCGCTTCGTGAACTAATGTGCGGTACGCGGATTCATACATCGGCCGCCCCTCCCTTCTTTGAATACGACAACAAGGGCAGCGCTCGGCGCTGCCCTTTTCTTGCCGTTATTGTGTTTACGCGTCCTGCATGCCGAAACGCTTCTTGAAACGATCGACGCGGCCGCCCGTATCCACCAGCTTCTGCTTACCCGTGAAGAACGGGTGGCATTTGGAGCAGATTTCCACGCGGATATTCTCTTTTGTGGAACCAGTCTCAATCACTTCGCCGCACGCGCAGGTGATCGTCGTCTGCTTGTAGTTCGGATGGATATTCTCTTTCATGAGTGTCACCTCTTTCAACCTTGGAAAAGCGTTAACATTGGAAGTATACCACAAGGTTTTCAAAATTGCAAGCACTATTTTTTGCCAAATCGCGATTTTTTATCAAAATATCCGTCAACTGTTGAATCGGGAGATCGGCCGCCGGAAGAACAGCCGTCGCAGCGCCACCCCGTTGAACGGGATCAATGGATATAAATAATCCCGTCCGAGCGGCGTGCGCACAGCAGCCATCATCCCAAAAAACAGCAGTACGCCAACCACAAAGCCCGGCACGTCAAACGCCCACGTCAATACGAGAAACAACATCCGAAAGAGTTTAAAGGTATACCCGAGCTCATAGCTCGACTGCGTAAAGCCGGAAACGGATACAAACGCCATATAGAGCAACACCTCCGGCACAAACAGCCCGGCTTGTACGGCAAAATCGCCGAAAATGAGCGCACCGACCAGACTGAACGCATTGTTCAGCACGCTTGGCGTGTTGAGCGACGCAAGCTTGACAATATCGACGATCAACTCCACAATGAGCAGTTGAACGATGATCGGGACGCTGTTGGGCTCCGCCACCTTCAAAAATGCAAGCCCCGGCGGCACCAGCGTTTCGTTGTGCATCATCAAATACCAAAACGGCGTCAAGAACAGCGTCAAAAAAAATACGCCTCCGCGCAGCATCCGCAGATAAGTGCCGATCAGCGACGGGAAATAATAGTCGTTGGTATCCTGCATAAAATCGAAGATGCCGGTCGGCAGGATCATCACCGACGGCGAATTGTCCACCATCACGAGGATCTTCCCTTCCATCACGCTGGCGGCGGCGCAATCGGGACGCTCGGTATACCGCACCCGCGGAAATGGGTTGCACCGCTGCGTGCGGCACAGGCATTCCGCCAGGCTCTCCTGTCCCATGGCAAGCGCCGGAATACGGATCTCCTGCAATTTTTTTCGGAGCGCAGCAAGTTTTTTGGGATCGCATATCCCATCCATATAGCAAAGTACTACGTCTGTTTTGGATTTTGCACCAATCCGCGTGACCTCCATTGTCAGCCGCGGGTCGCGTACACGGCGGCGAATGAGCGCCGCATTGAAAACCAGTGTTTCCACAAATCCATCGTGAGACCCGCGCAGCACACGATCCCCCTGCGGTTCATCGATACTGCGCACAGGAAATCCGCGCGCATCGATCAAAAACACCTGATCATACCCATCAATCAGCAGAACGGGCACCCCTGTCAGTGCCGTCGTTACCACGATATCCGCCTCTTGCTCCCGATTGATTTCCACATAAGATAAATACCGCTCCGCAAACACTTTCGGCGACGATGCGCCATCCAAATCCTGTGGCTGCAGTTTGAGCAAAAACTCAAACATTTTCTCCATGACGTCCGCTTTAACAAACGCTTCGAGAAAAAAGAAAGAAGCGGACTTGCCGGCGATTTCCAATTGCCGTTCATGAATATCAAAACTCTCTTTTGCCCTGAGCAATTTGCGCAGCAAAGCGACGTCATCTTCATACTGTCCCGATATCTTTGACGACAATTTGATCCCTCCACCGTCAATATACTTCCAGTGTGTCCCGCAATCATTTTGATTATACCCACAATTTTCATGAAAAATCATGATAGGATTGTAACAAATGCCTAAAAAAATCACCAAATTTTCGGAAGTTAGTTATCTTGTTTTTTATTCTTATATTTTATAAAATATATTTATAAAGTTTATACTCTGGAGGTACCCGGAAATGAAAAGACCCTTCACCCGTACAATTGCTTTTGTCGCCGCACTGCTGTTTGTTTTGTGCAGTTTCCCTGCTGTGACTGCATCAGCGGCGACAAGTTATCCCAACACACACACCAACACCGGCGATCAGGCGGCGGATATTGTCGCTGTTGCCATGACGCAGGTCGGTTATTGCGAAGGTTCGCTTTCCGGCAACCCTGCTTATGCCGGCAGCAACAACTATCAAAAATTCGGGCAATGGTATGACGCCAACGTCGATAACATCGGCGGCACCTACGCTGCATGGTGTGCGATGTTCGTTTCCTGGTGCGCCAACCAAGCAAACATCCCATCAAGCACATGCTATTATCACGCGTATTGTCCTTATGGCGTGAACTGGTATAAAAATAAAGGCCTGTTTTATTCATCCAAATCCCGCGGCGGCAGCTATACGCCGAAAGCGGGCGACATTATTTATTTTCAATCTTCCAGCAGTTCGGTCGCGACTCACGTCGGCATCGTTCGCTATTCAAGCGGCGGCTATGTATATACGGTCGAGGGCAACACCTCCGGTCAAAAAGGCGAAGTCAACAACGGAGGCGGCGTGTTTGCCAAATCCTATTCGCTGTCGTATGCCAATATTCTCGGCTACGGAACGCCGAACTATGAGAGTTCTCCGAAATGCACCGTTTCTTTCAATTCAAACGGCGGTACTGCCGTTTCCTCTAAGAAAGTTGAGCAAGGCAGCGCTGTGGCGGCGCCCTCCAATCCGTCACGTTACGCTTTCAACTTCGTTGGCTGGTACTGCAATCCCGAACTGACCGATCCGTATGATTTCAGCAAACCTGTCAATTATGACTTTACACTGTATGCCAAGTGGGAAGAAGCGTATTGGAGCGCGCATCGCAACTTAACCCCCAACACAACCGATCTGCATTATAATGAATATGAGAGCGGCGGACGCGTTTTCGCTTATGAAAACAGCACTGATAATTCCATCGATATGTACCAAGGCGCGGACAGCGACAATAACTGGGCATGGCCATCGGCATATATCACCTACGAAAACAGCTTTGACGCCGCCAATGACGCCTACGTCTACATCCGCAAAGACGGCACCGCTCATTTCAACGCCATAGTCACCTATCTTGATCAAAACGGCACGGCACATGACGCGATCCTTTCGGAGATTGCGGGTGTCGGCAGCGATTTTGAGCCGGGGTATCTCGAGGTTTTTGTCAACCTCGGCAACTATATTGCACAGCAAGGTCATATCCCGGCAAGCGGCAACGTGAAATACACCAAAGTCACCTATTTTATCACCGGTCCGAAAGACTCTTACGTCAAAGTGTATGACATGCAGTTAACGCCGGAATTTGCCATTGATGATCCGTATGCAAGCTTTTTAACGCCGGACAGCGATATTGCTCAAGACGGTGATAAAGGCTGTTTTGCCTATGAAAACGGTGTTTTGAACATCAGTGGAATGTCCAACGGTGCATACACGGTGACGCTTCCCGTTAATGTGCCGTTTGATCCGTCTGTCTTTTCCAAACTGATGACCGATCTCACCGCCACCACGCGTTTCAACATCACATTGCATTTGACCAATGCCAACGGAAACGCCAGCGTGGAGCTGCGCAACGAGTTCTTTGACAAATTCGGATTATCCGCCGTTCCGTCGGCACTCCCCGCCGGTCATTGGATTGTCAATGATATGAACTTAAAAGGGTATTATGAGTGGAACGGCGGTGTCATCAAAAACTCGATTGTCAAAAGCGTTACGATCACCGTTTACGGCACAGGCGATTTGTCGATTGCCGCTTTGCAAGCAACGCGTAAAAACAGCATTGTTTACGTTTCCAATACCATTCGCCAATCCGGGGAAATCAATGAAGATACCCCCACTCTCTTAACATCCGTAGCATACACCGTCACAGACGACAGCATCTCCCGTGTGACGCTCGGCACGACTGCCGCGGCAGCAAGATCGCACTTTGATCAAAAGGCGGAATATATCATATTCTATACCGCAAACGGTTCCGCTGTCAGCGACAATGACACACTGAAAACCGGCATGAGAGCGGTATTAACTGTTTCCGGAAAAACCGTTCGTTCGTATGGCATCGCCGTCACCGGTGATATCCGCGGCAACGGCATTGCCAACTCCGCTTCCGCGCGTGACCTCTTACAGGTAGTTGCTTCTTCCAAAGCCCTCACACCACTGCAACTGCTCGCCGCTGATTATGACGGCAACGGCGGCCTGAACACCACCGATGTGCGGCGTCTGCTGCACGACGTGGTCGGCAACTAAGATAAATGTTTCCTTGAACGAAAGAGCTAACTTGCACATCCCTTTTTCATGCAAAATGCAAATTGCATTTTAGTTTTATATTTTATTTGGTTTTATATTTTATATAATCAAGTATAATCAAGCTATTGAGGATGGTAAACCTTTTTGAGGAGGACGTTGTTTATGAAACGATTGACTATTCGTGCTGTTGCCGTCACGGCTGCGCTTCTGATAATTTTATGCAGTATCCCCGTTGTGACTGTTTTGGCAAAATGGGAAAACACCCACGTCAACACCGGCAATGAAGCCGCGGACGTCGTGGCGATTGCCCGCACGCAGATCGGCTATCACGGCGGCAAGCTGGACGGCACCGGCACCGGTACGTCCTCTTACCTCACCAAATACGGCGTATGGTACGACAATACCTATAACGGCGGCGGCGGTACCTTCCGCGACGCGTATTGGTGCGCCATGTTTGTGTCGTGGTGCGGCGCGCAGGCGGGCATTCCCTCGTCCCGGTACTATCCCCACGCCTCCTGCACCACCGGCATGAACTGGTACAAAAATAAAGGCTGGTTCCATTATTCTTCCTCCCGCGGCGGCAGCTATACGCCGAAAGCGGGCGATATTATCTATTACAACTTCAAGAGCACGACTACTAAAACCGAATGCACCCACGTCGGTATTGTGGAATATGTCAGCGGCGATCGTGTGTACACGATCGAAGGCAACACCTCCTCCGCCGATTATGATGCGAGCGGCAACTGCTGCGCCGATAAGAACAAGCTGCTGACCAACAGCTACATCGTCGGCTACGGCTCGCCGAACTATGTGACCGATATCAACTCCACCTCCGCGGAAAAACTCGGTACCTATATCACCACCGATGCGCTGAATGTGCGCAAAGGCGCCGGCACAAGTTATGATAAGATCGGCATGTTCAACAGCGGCGATATGGCAGTCATCACGGAACTAAGCGGTTCGTGGGGCAAGACCACCATTGACGGACAGACCGGCTGGTGCAACATCGGCAGTTGGGGCAATTATATCGGCATGGACGCGCTGGCTTCCCCGACAGTGATCACCGACGGCTTAAGCTATTCTTATAACGCGAACGGCAGTATGGTGCTCACCAATAACAGCACCGGGCGCGGCGTTATTGATCTGGCGCTTCCGGTCAGACTGGGTACGCTGACGACCCCCTATCTGAATTGCCAGATTGCGCCGATTAGCGGCGGTTTCTTCTTCGGCCTGACACAGGCGAACAGCGGTTACTTTATGATGCGGGACTGCTCCTCCTCCAGCGAGCTGGTCGTTGAAGACAGCGCCCCGTATATGACGAATATGGAGACGCTCGAAATCAACGTCGCCAACTGGTGGAAACCGACGGCGGGCTATCGCATCAACACGGTGCGCGTCTATCTGCAGCCGCACGCAACCGTCCGCGTAAATTATTTTTACTTTGCCGCCGAATCGGGCAAAGTAACCTCCACCACCTACAACACGATGAAATCGGACGAAGCCGCCTCCATCACGCTGATGGATCCGAGCAAACTGGATATCTACAACCGCGCCTACGCGGGCAGCTATTCCTACAACAACGGCACCTTGACGGTGACCTCCGACACGGCAAGCGGCTTCTCGACCGTCTTTAACTTGAACAAAGAATACACCCCGGTTGATATGCCGAAGCTGCTTGTGAGTATTTCTTCCGATGTTCGCTTCAACATTTCCTTCATGGTGACGGCGTCGGACGGCGACCGGTGGTTCACTCTCGGCGACGACTTCTTCAACCAGTTTGATATGACCGCGCCGGGCACCTATGTTCCCGCCACTTCCAAAACAGCGACATTCGACTTCCTCGGCTGTTACACCTGGAATAACATTCTGCCGTCAAGCGGCGTCAGTACGATTAAGAAAGTGCGCATCGATCTTGGCGGACAAGGCAGCGCTACCGTCAGTGCCATCCAGATGTCAAGCGGTGAAACCATCCGCTCGTTTGCGGACGGCGTGCAGAAATCCGACTCCTCCACCGGCAACGTCGTCAATATCATCAAAGGCGACGTGACCGGCGACGAAAAGGTCAATACCGCGGACGTGCGCTCCATTCTGAAATACGTCATCGGCGGCGGCGCGTTCACCGATACGCAGCAAAAAGCGGGCGACTATAACAACGACAACAAGGTCGATACGTTGGACGTTCGTCAAATGCTGACGGCGATCTCAGGTAATGTCTAATAACCCGTTTCGTACTTCTTGCGTTCCCGCCTGATTGTTTGGGCGGAAATGTTCATTCCAAGAATTGTGACAGATACAGGAGGGTTTTATGAAAAAGCATTTTGCCAAAGCCGTTGCGGTCACACTCGGGCTGCTGATCATTCTTTGCAGTTTACCGGTCGTGTCTGTGTTTGCGGCGTATGAAAACACCCACGTCAACACCGGCGATCAGGCGGCGGATATCGTCGCCGTGGCGAAAACGCAGATCGGCTATCACGAGGGCTCGCTCGCCGGTACCACGTCCGGCAGCAACAACTATACGAAATACGGCGTATGGTATGATAAAAAATACGACGTCGGCAATGGCAGCTTCAGCTATGGCGCCTGGTGCGCGATGTTCGTGTCGTGGTGCGCCGATCAGGCGGGCATCCCGGCCGACATTGTTTACCCGCACGCCTATTGTCCTTACGGCGTGACCTGGTATAAAAATCACAACATCTGGAAAGACCGCAGCAGCGGGTATGTTCCCAAAGCGGGCGATATCATCTATTTCCAGAGCAGCGGTTCGGCGAGCCATATCGGCATCGTGACCGGTTGTAACGGCAGCACGGTGTACACGGTCGAAGGTAACACCTCTTCCGCGACGTATGACCCGGAAGGCAACGTCTGCGCCGACAAATCCTATGCCCTCTCCAACACGCGGATCATGGGCTACGGCACGCCGAATTACGAGACCGGCAACGTAACCTCCGCCGCGAAGCTCGGCACTTATAAGATCACCGCCTCGTCGCTGAATGTGCGCGAAGGTGCCTCCACCGATTATGAGGTAGTGGATGCGGTTCTCAAAGGCGAATTGGTAGTCGTTTCCGAACTGAACAGCAGCGGCTGGGGCAAAGTGACGACGCCGAGCGGCAAGGTCGGCTGGTGTGCCATCACACAATATGGCGATTATATCGGGCTTGACGCACTCGGCTACGGCATCAAGACCGGGTTCGGCGATCCCGACTACAGCTATAAAGAAAATGGCAGTCTGGTCATCAGCAACCCCGGCGGTGAGGTCAGCGCGGTCGATCTCGAGCTCCCGCTCGGCATCGGCACCGGCACCACCC
>JAFTBJ010000126.1 GCA_017455295.1 Clostridia bacterium | reverse complement strand
CGAGTGGAACGAACAGTATAAAGCGAAAGCCCGCCCGGTCGAAATCGTCAGCGACGGCTTTCATCTCGTGGGGGAATACTTCGATTTCGGCGGTAAAAAAGCGGTCATCATCGTGCCCGGACGCACCGAATCCTATCTCTATTCTTATTATTTCGCCGAACCGTACCGCGCTGCCGGATACAATGTGTTGGTGATCGATAACCGCGCGCACGGCCTGTCGGACGGCAAATACGTCTCGCTCGGTTTCCGGGAATATCGCGACTTGCTCGGCTGGGCGGCGCTCCTGCACGATGAGCTCGGCAACGAAGCGGTGCTGTTTCACGGGATTTGCATCGGGTCGTCGGCGTCGCTGTTTGCGCTGACGGCGCCGGATGCGCCGGATTATCTGGCCGGCCTGGTGGCGGAGGGTATGTACGTCACCTTCTATGAGTCGTTCAAAAACCATATGATCGAACAAAAACGCCCGCTGTTCCCGTATGCGCTTGAGGTGATGGGGTATTTGCGGGTGATCGCCGGCGCCAAACCGGTGACTGACGGCCCGATTAAGAGAATCGGTCAGCTCAAAAAACCGATCCTGTTTTTGCATAGTCGGGAAGATCAATACTCGACCCCCGAAAAGGCAGAAGAATTGTATGCGGCATGCACTGCGCCAAAAACGCTGATGTGGTTCGAACACGGCGCGCACTCCCGCATCCGCGTCAACAACGTGGAGGGGTATGACGCGGCGATTCGGACATTTTTGGAGTCTTTATAATGGTTAAAAGCGAGTGATCGCTTTGACATAAATATTTATGTTGCGAAGAGATTTCGCAAAGAAAGAAGGAGTTCTTTATGGTATGTAAATCGTGTGGAGCGCAACTCGATGACGGCCTGCAGTTTTGCACCAATTGCGGTGCACCCCAAATGGGCGAGCCGCAGGCACAGGCGTATACGGATGCGAGCGCCTATCAGCAGCCGGCGCAGCAGCCGACATATCAGTATCAGCAGCCGGCGCAGCAGCCGACGTATCAGTATCAGCAGCCGACGCAGCAGCCGACGTATCAGTATCAGCAGCCGACGACGTATCAGCAAGCGCCGTATCAGCAGCCGGCGAGAGCGGAAGACCCGGCGGCGTCGGCGCTGGCGAAATCGCTTTTGACCTTCGGTATTCTGGCGACTGCGTTTACCTTCACCTTCTATTTCAGCTTCCTCAGCATCATTTTTGGTGCGATCGGCCTTGGAAAAGCGAATACGTTTGCCACTTCTTACGGCCCGCTGTATGGCAGAGCAAAGGTTGGCCGCATCCTGTCGCTGGTCGGCCTCATTGTCGGCAGCGTGTTTACCTTCATTTGCCTGATCATCATAATTGCTCTTGCCAGCAATTGATGCAGTTTTGCTTGAAAACGATTGCCCGGGGATGCTTTTGCACCCTCGGGCCCGCTTTTGCATAATGAACGACGGCCGGTATCATACTGAGAAAGGAGACCAATATGGAAAAAAAGCCAACGCATTGGCGTTTATTGACAAAGATAGGAGTCTTCTTTTTGGGAATGGTACTGGTGTTTTGCATGCTGTCAATGGCCGCGACGGCGATTGTTGTTGATCGCCTGTTTGCTCGTATTGAAACGGCAAGCGACCCGGCGGCGTTTTCCTATGCGTTTGTCGATGCATCCCGTTATCCGCGCACATCGCTGCGCTTTTTATCCGGCGACAACGAGTTGCAGGGCTACCTGTATGAACCGCCGGATCGGTCGGCGGATGCGCTGATCGTTACGATCAGCGGCTACGGCGGCAATGCCGACAGCCATCTGCCGGAAACCTTATATTTTTTGGATCATGGTTTCGCTGTGTTTTGCTTTGACGGAACCGGTGTCTGCAAGAGCGAAGGAAACAGTCGCCGCGGGTTGGAACAAAGCCGGTTTGATACCTCTGCCGCTTTGACCTATCTGCAAACGACGGCATGGTCGTCGCTGCCGGTGCTGCTTTATGGACACAGCGCGGGCGGTTACGCCGCGCTGGCGCTTGCAAAGACCGATCATGTGGCGGCAATCGTCTGCATTGCCGGGTTTGATTCGCCGCTGGCGCTGATGCGGGATGCGGCGGCCGACTATGTCGGTCCGCTGTCGGCAATCGGTTATCCGTTTCTCAGGCTGCAGGATCGACTGCTGTTTGGCGAGGAGGCGGACAATTCCGCCGTGACGATGCTCGAGTCGGCGACCGTTCCCGTACTGATTGTGGAAGGGACGGAGGATATGGCTGTCAAAGAGGATAACCGGATCGGAAGTCGCATTGACGGCACAAACGATCGTATTACACTTTGGACGATCGACACACCTTATCGCAACGGCCATGCGACTGCGTGGCTGTCCGAAGAGGCGGCAGCTTATCGCTGGCAGGACGATCCCACCGACGAGACCCCGCTTGATCCGCTCAAAGCCAATGAAATCGATCCGGATTTTTTGGCGCGTGTCGCAGAGTTTTATCGACAGGCGCTATGATCAAATAAGGAAAACAGCACGGCCCTGGTTCACACAGGGCCGTGCCTTTGGGCGCACTCACATAAAGATATATAGCCGCAAAAACGATCTTTTTGTGCGATATGGCGTTATCAAGCTCGGCAATCCGGCAAGGATTGCCGAGCTTTCTGCCTTATCTCGCGCAAAAATCTCTGTTTTTGGCAGTGCATGGCAGTTTTGAACGAGCAATTTTTTGTCCGGGCAATCTGATAAAATGAGGGCAATCCTGTCGGATTACCCTCATTTTTCAGGCAGTACGGGCGAAAAAGAGCCGTTCAAAACCTAAATCTCTTTGTGTGAGTGCGCCCTTTCGTGCTTCTTTATTTGACAGTCCGAAAAACGGTCACCGTGTCACGACCGGCAGGCAGCCGCTGCGAACGGCCGCCGCGACCGACGAGAGATACGCCCAGGTGTTCGGGCCGACCACGCCGTCCTGCGTCAGGCCGAAGATACCCTGGAAGGTGATAACCTGCGCCTGCGTACCGCCGCCGAAGCGGCCGTCGACATACAGCGACGCGATCTTCGGCAGTGCGCGGCGCGCGGTGTTGAGTGCGTTTTGAATATAGGTCACATTGGTGCCGGACGCGCCATAGCGCACGGGCGTGCCGGGATAGGCGCGCGTCTGGGCGTCGGACGAGGTGAGGATGCAGCCGGATTGCACGGCGGTGTAAATGTCACCGAGCGCATCCCAGGTGAGCTGCCCGACGACGCCGTCCTGCGCCAGTCCGAACAGCCCCTGGAACACGCGAACGGCGGCAGCGGTACCATTGCCGTATACGCCGTCCACATTGAGCTGCGGGATCTGCACGAACACTGTGCGGATGGCGTTCAGCAGCCTTTGCACATAGATGACGTCGGTGCCGCGCGATCCGACGCGCAGCAGCGTGCCCGGATACGGTCGCACATCGGTGCCGGGATCGGGCGTGGGCGTGTCGCCATTGTCGGGGATTTCATCCCGTACGCCGATATACACGTCCACAATGCGGTCCCAGGTGAGTTGCCCGACGACGCCGTCGACGGTCAGGCCGTAAGCGCGCTGGAACGCCCGCACGGCATTTTCTGTGGCCGCTCCGAATTGGCCGTCCGCGGTGATGGTCGGGATGGCGTTGTTGAACGCCGCGATGGTGCGCAGATAGAACTGCATAGCCTGTACGTCGGAACCGGAATCGCCGCGGCGCAGCGGCGTGCCGGGATACTCGAATTCGTTATAAATAGCGCGTTCCCCCTCAGAATTCAATTCGGCAAGATGTGTGACGCCGGTATACACCGACGAAATGCGATACCAGGTGGCCTGCCCGACGACGCCGTCGGCGGTCAGGTTGAAAATGCGCTGGAAAGCGCGTACCTGCTGCTGCGTCGCCGCGCCGAAGCGCCCGTCTACCGTCACGGTGGGGATGCTCGGGTAGTTGCGGGCGATGCGGTTGAGCTGACGCTGGATGGTGCTGACGGCGCTGCCCGTTGAGCCCACCGAGAGCGGCGAGCCCGGATAGGACGGCTGCACGCTTTGGGTGACTGTCTGGGTGACGATCTCGATGTTGTTGCCGTAGTAATACCGCAGGATCTGCACGGCGGTCATGCCGTTGTTGGCCAGCGTGACCGATCCCCATTGCGACAGGCCGCTGCAGGTGGCCGTCGTGCCGTTGCAGTATTGTGCAAGCAGCGGCTCGATATTGCCCGGACGGCGGATATATTTGTCAAACAGCTCATCCACTTCGTCCGAGATGCTTTTGAAAATATTGCGTCCGTAAACGAAATATTGATCAAAGGCGGTGGAGTTGGTGATGTCGAAATTGTACCCACGCGACGGATACCATTCGGTGAAGATGCGGTTGAGCACAAAGGAAATTTGCGCCAGAATGTTGGCACGGATCGCTTCACGCGGCCAGGTTGGATAAATCTCGCTCGACGCCACGTTCTTGAGATAGTCCACAAACGGCACGGTCACGTTGCGGGCATTCGCGGTCGGCGCACCGAGATGCACGGTGACCTCCGTCGGGATCACGACGCGGGACAGCACGCGCGGCGACAGGCTGAAGGGGGCGTCGGCCGGAGAAAACGCCGGGAGGCCATCGCCGTTGTCCGACAGCTCGGTGACGCCGATGGTATACACCAATGTGTTTGTGGCTTCGCCATCCGGAAGCGGGAGCATCTCGATCGGCAGAACCGATTCTTCGCCGGGGAAGATCTGCACGTTTTCGACACGGATCCGGTAGTATCCCGGACACGCGGCTTCCACGTCACAGATGGCATAAGGCGTTTGATCGCTCGGCGAGAGCGACAGATCCAGTTCCGGCGTGGTAACGGTGAGCACCTGCGTGATGCCGTCGGTCGAGGCGGTCAGCGTTTCCTGCTGCAGAATGCTGCCGTTGGCAGCGGTGACGGTGATGACCGTGTTTTCCACGGAAAACGCTTCGCCGCCGGCACGCGCTGTCACGACTAATGTTCCGGTTGCCAAAACAATCATCCTTTCTATTATAGAGGTAGTCGGTCATAAACCGACCTATTCCATCCTATGAGACTGCCGCCGTCGACGTGAAATTTTTCAGTTGCAAAACAAGGGGGATATATGGTAAAATAAAAAATAAGGTATTTTGTTTTGAAAGGGGGGATACGATGCTTTTTAACTCGCTGCAGTTCGTGCTGTTTTTTCCGATCGTGGTTATTTTGTATTTCCTGGTGCCGCACAAATATCGCTGGGCGCTGCTGCTGGTCGCCAGCTATGTGTTTTATATGGGATGGAATGCGGCGTATGCACTTTTGCTGCTGACCTCCACGGTCGTGACGTATGGCGCCTCTTTGCTGATGGCCGCTCCCAAATTGCAGCGGTATAAAAAACTGTTTTTGGTTTTGAGCATCGTCATCAACCTCGGAATTCTGTTTACATTCAAATATTTCAATTTCTTCTTCTCCGGACTTTACGCCGTGCTCGACGCGCTGCACATCGCCTATACGGAGATTCCCTATTCGCTGGTGCTGCCGGTCGGCATTTCGTTCTATACCTTCCAGGCGCTCGGCTATTCGATCGACGTGTATCGCGGCGACGTACCGGTGCAAAAGCACTTCGGCAAATATGCGCTGTTTGTTTCGTTTTTCCCGCAGCTGGTGGCGGGCCCGATCGAGCGCAGCAAAAACCTGCTGCCGCAATTCGACGAGGTGCACCGCTTCAACTATGAAAACGCGGCGGCGGGGCTTCGCTTGATGGCGTGGGGCTATTTCAAAAAAATCGTGATCGCCGACACGGTGTGCGTGGCGGTCAACACGGTGTACAACCATGTGGAAGCCTATGATGGCGTGGCGCTGATTGCGGCGACGCTACTTTTCACAATCCAGATCTTCTGCGATTTTTCCGGCTACAGTGATATCGCGCGCGGCTGTGCGCGGATCATGGGCTTCCGCTTGATGAAAAACTTTGATCATCCGTATTTTGCCACATCGATCAAAGACTTTTGGCGGCGATGGCATATTTCGCTGTCGACGTGGTTCAAGGATTATGTGTACATCCCGCTCGGCGGCAACCGCAAAGGAGAAGCGCGCACCTGCCTCAACTTGATGATCACCTTTTTGGTCAGCGGCCTGTGGCACGGTGCCAACTGGACGTTTGTGATCTGGGGCGGCCTGCACGGCCTGCTCCAGGTGATCGGCCGCATCACCAAACGGCCGCGCGAAGCATGCTGTCGGGCGGTGCGATTGGATAAAGTGCCGCGTGTGCACGGCGTGATCCAAATGCTGATCACCTTCTGCTTTGTGGCGTTTGGCTGGATCTTCTTCCGCGCCAACTCGCTGCACGACGCCGGATATGTGATCACCCATCTGTTTGCGGTGGATTCGCTTTCCTTTTCGTCCGTCTTCAGCGTGCTGAAAATGATGTTCGGCACGCGCGCCGAGGTGTATCGGCTGCTCCTGACGCTTCCCGTGTTTGTGATCGCCTCTGTTTTGGACTACAAAGTTTCGCTGTCGCGGCTGATCACGAGACGACCGGCCGCCGTGCGCTATATTTTGTATCTCTTGATCATTTTGTACATGGCTTTGATGGCGCGATCCGATATGCAGGACTTTATTTATTTCCAATTCTGATAAAAGGAGGAAACGGGTGCCGATGAAACGGGGCTGGATACTGATTCTCAAACTGCTGACGCTGCTGCTGGCGGCAGCCGTGATTCTGTGCGGCCTGAACGTGGTGTACGTCAACGGGTTTTATTATCGAGATACCTATGGCGAAGTGCAAAAGTTCAACGATGTGCCGGAACATATCACCATGGCAAACTTCGGCACCAGCCACGGCCTCGCCACATTCCAGTATCCGGCCGATAACGGGTATACCTGTTTTAATTTTGCATTGTCCGGCAGCGATATTTATCACAACTATATGCTGGCAAAGCAATATGCCGATCATATCGAAGACGGCTGCATCGTGGCGATCCCGGTCTCCTATTTCCAATTCTGCATGCCGCTCGATACGCCGACCGAAAAGCGGTATTACGGCATTCTTGACAAATCTTACATCCGTGGTTTCAGCTATGAGACTCTGATTAATACCAACTATCTGCCGGTGCTGCGCAGCGGGGAGTATTTGTTCAAGGATCTAATCAAAGATCAGGAACTTGATGTTATGATCGCGCAGGCGGAAGAGATCGAACAACCTGCTGTCGAGCAACCGACGGCGCAAGAAGCCGCGACGGAAGACGCTGCGGCAACCACCGCAGAAAACGACGGAGAAATCGTCTCTCCGTCCATCAGCGGCGGCGAAACCGATTTGGAAACGCTTCGAGCCAGGGCCGTTATGACAAAAGAAGAGCAGGAGGCCCACATACAAGAATTGATTTCGCATGCGGTGACGCGCGCCGAAAGCTGGCGCTCCGGGTATCTGCTGACCGGGCAGCCGTATATGGAGGGGAATCGGGACTATTTGATCGAGATGATTGCTTTCCTGAAAGAAAAAGGCTGTCGGGTGCTGTTGCTGACGACACCGGTCTACTATGCGATGAACGACGCCTTCACAGCAGATGAGCTGCAGACATATTATTATGAACCGTTGCAGGCGGTCTGCGAGGCGACCGGCGTGCCGTATCTCGATTTGTCGCACGACGAACGCTTCGACCATGAACCGGCCTATTACAGCAATGCGGATCATACCACGGCCTATGGTTCCGCTGCATTTTATCAAGTGTATATGGACTATCTGCGGGAGATCGGGTATATCGCCTGAACATGCAGAAATACTTTATAACGGAAAAGGATGCTAAATACCGTGAAAAAAGGAAACGTGACAAAATGGTTGCGTAACGGCCTGCTGTTTGCGGCACTGATCGCGTTGACCTTCTGGGTGTTTTTTCGGGATCAGGATATGGGCGAGTTGCTGCATATTATAGAAGAAGCCGATATATGGTATGTGGTGGCCGGCCTTGCTGCAATGCTGCTGTATTTCTTATTGGGATCGGTCAATGTCTGGTCGCTGCTGCGTGCGCTCGGCGAATCGGTTTCGCTGCCTCAAACACTGCGCTATACCATGGTGGAGTATTTCTTCAGCGGCATCACCCCGGCGGCCAGTGGAGGCCAGCCGATGGAGATCTATTTTATGTCCCGGGAAGGCGTTTCGGGCGCCAAAGCGACCATCGCGCTGTTGATTCAGCTGTGCGGCTTTCAGATCAGCACCATTTCCTATGGTCTCGTCTGCGCCATTTTGCAGCCGGGCATGCTGACCGGCTGGCTGTTCTGGCTGTTCTTGGTCGGCCTGACCATCAACATCGGCGCACTGTCCGTGATGCTGATCGGCCTCTTTTCTCAAAAGCTGTCGGCCAAACTGGTTGCCCTGTTTATGCGGCTGCTCACCCTGCTGCATGTCAAAGATGTGGAAAAACGCCGCCGCAGCGCCGAGGAAAGTCTTGCGAACTATCACGAAAGCGCGGCGTATATCAAAGCACATAAGCTGCTGTTTGTGCGATCCATCCTGATCGTATTTGTGCAGGTGATGTTTTTCCATCTGGTCGCCTATTTCGTCTATCGGGCGTTTGGCTTGACCGCTTATGGCGTCGTTCCGATCTTTATGATGCAGGCGGTGCTGTACACGACGGTCTCGTCCATCCCGCTTCCCGGCGCGATGGGGGTCAGCGAGGCGGTATTCCTCGGCATCTACGGCGGGGTATACGGCAGTGACCGTCTGCTGCACAGCGCGATGCTGCTGTATCGCGGCATCAATTTCTATTTTTATATGCTGGTCGGCCTGACGGCGATGCTGTACACAGCATTCCGCTATCGAAAACGCGAAAATCGGTTGCCCCAAACGCGGGACGGGTCCCGGTGACAGACAATACAAGGAGGAAACAAATCATGGAGATCGTATGTTTGGATATGGAAGGCGTGGTCGTTCCGGAGATCTGGATCGCCTTTTCCGAGGCGAGCGGCATCCCGGAGCTTCGAAAAACGACGCGCGACGAACCGGATTATGATAAGCTGATGAAGTATCGGCTGAACATTTTGAAAGAAAAAGGCCTGCGCCTGAAAGATGTGCAGGATACAATCGCCACGATCGATCCGATGCCGGGCGCCAAAGAGTTTCTGGATGCGCTGCGTGCCAAAACGCAGGTCATCATTCTCAGCGATACGTTCACGCAGTTTGCCGCGCCGCTGATGAAAAAGCT
>JAFTBJ010000125.1 GCA_017455295.1 Clostridia bacterium | reverse complement strand
GATGAATGTCCTCCTTTGTTGTTTTTTGTGCAGTTGGCAGACCGCACTTCCATTATACAACAAAGGAGTTTTTATTTCTTCCTCATCGCCTTAGGCTTTCCCGAACCACGCGTCTAACGCGTGGTTTTACTCTTGCAAAAACGAGGCTGCCGCATAGGCGGCAGCCTCTGTTTTTTGTGTTTGTGAGTCGACATTTAGAAATCGGGATCGTCGTTTTCGTCATCCACGATCGGGACATAAATGTTGGAATCCGCAATCACATCCTGCATCTCGAACAGGGTCAGGGTCATCCAAGGCGCATCATACGCCTTTTTCGTTTGTGCCTCTTCCGGCACAAGCTCTAATGCTTTCATAGTCATGCTCCTTTCCTCCCCTTCTCCATTACGCGGTCGTATAGGTGTAACTATACATATTGCTGTACTTATAATATGTGCTGCCGTTCTTTGTATACTTCACATAGCCTACCGCGTAGAATGTTCTAGATGTGTTGGACGCCGAGCCGTTGTTGGTGACCACCACGTCGATCTGCCTGGTCATCGACGGCGTTCCGGTAGCGGTCGTCTTGTAGATCGCCGTGTTGGTGGTATCGACATTCTGCAGCGCACTTGCCGTCGGGCTGCCGCTGTTGCCTTTGGCTGTCCAGAGGCTCGCCGTCGTGTAGAGAATGCCCATCTCCGCATAGTCGCAGCCGCTCGCCAGCTCATACTGCAGCATGCAGGCGAACTTCGTCTGACGCTTGCTGTTGACGGTCGCCTTGCTGAAGCCGATCTGCGGGTTCAAAGCCATCACGGCCTCTCCGCTGTATACCGTGTTGAGATAGCTGAGATAGATGTCGCCTTCCGCCGCAAACACATAGGTCGCGGTGCGGCTGCATTCTTGCGCCGTGCCGCTTCCGGAACCATCCAGCATTCTCCAATAACCCGCCGTACCGCTGTTCGGATAAGCACACAGCCACTGACCGTCGTTGACCGTGTAGGTGTTGAGCTGCGACGCGCCGCTGCCGCTTGAAGAAGTCGCTCCAAGCGCTACGGTGCGGTTACGGTCTTTATACAGCTTGCCGCCGTATACCTTGATCGTGTGGGTTGAAACCGCCGCGTTGTTCGGCGTAAAGTAGGTATACTGCGCGAGCACGCCGATGCGCACATTTTCGCCGGAGTTGTAGGTCTTGATGACCGTGCCGGACGAGCTGCTGACACGCATATCCCACGCCTTGACGTTCAGGCGGGTACCGCCGATGGTCACATTCTGCGGCAGAGTCACCGTGTAGTTATTGCTCTTCGTGCCGTTGAGCGTGTAATAGGTTGTGCTGCCGCTCGTAGCCGCCAGGCGCGCATAGGTCGTCGGGCCGGTGGTCGACGTCCATTTTGCATAGAGCGTGATGTTCTTCGTGCGGGTCGTCGGGAAGATGGTCGATCCCGCTGTGACCGTCACTTCATTGCCACTGTCGTCCAGATAATACCAGTTGCTGAACGTGTTGCCGAGATTGCTGAGCTCCACGGTGCTATCATTGCCGGGATAGACTGTCGCGGCAAGCACCGTCGGCGGGGTGCCAAGCGCTGTGGTGCGGCGGCTGTAGGTGCCATCACTTGACAGCGGACGACCGGTCGTGAAGACATAGTTTTGATAGATCTCTTTACGCAGCTTGGTCGCCGACGCCACGCCGTTTTGGGTGAAGGTACCGCCGTTGGCGTCATAGGTCACGTTGTATCTATGATACACGGTCGGCTGATACTCCGTGGAATATGTTTTCCCCGGCGATGTACCTGTGTTGCTCGAAATGGAATTATAGAATGCCGAAGCAGCGCCCCAGTTGGTGTTGTACGCATAGATACGATAATAATACTCGGCATCCGTCTTGTTCTTATCCGGCGTGAAGGTGTAGGTTCCCGTCGAATCGTAGGTGTTCAGGTAGACCGCCGAATAGTTGGAGCTGGTGACCGCCGTTGTCGGCGAAGAGCCGGTGCCGTAGACGATCTTGTAATACGTCGTGCCGCCGGAGGTGCCGGGGCCGTCATAATAGCCGCTCGTGTAGCTCGTCGGGAGCGACGGAGTGATGGTCGCCGTTTCATCGCTGTAGAGCACCGTCTTATCCCAGGTCGCCGTGACCGACAACGGCGGATAGTAGGCGTTGATCTGAATGCCGGAGGTGATCGTCGTGCCGCCTTCGTTGGTCATCTCACACCAGAGGTACTTATACGGAACGCTGCAGGCGCCACCCGCAAAGTTGCTGTCCGTTTGGCCGAGCGCGACCGCTTTCTGACGGGTGTTGGTGGTGATCGACGCTAAGCGGCTGGTCGCTGTGGTGGACGAGTGGGACGTGGCGTTTGCCGTCAGGATCCCGCTGTACATCGACTCGGTGATGTAGTGCTTGTTCGTCGAGTTGGAGCTCGAAGTGGTGACAAACCACTTAGCGATCGTTTGATCGGGCGTCAGGTCATTTGAGCAGGTGGCGTCGCGGTTGGGCGTGTAGGAGCCGCCTGCCTTGACGTCGATCGCCGTTGTACTAACCGATACAGTCGGCGCTTTACGCTTGATGTTGCGCCACAACGAATAGTTGCCGAGCACCGGCTCCGATCCGACTTTATAGGATGCATAAGTGTTTGTGCTTGCTCCGGACCATGTGTCGCCGGTTGCATGGAAAATGCTATTGTACCATGTACCGTCCGAATAGGTGAAGTAGCTGGTGCCGTAAGCAGGCTTCATCATATACTGCCACGCATAACTTTCGGACGAGATGCCGCTGTACATATTGTAGATGCCGTTGACAATCGTCTTGCCGCGGGTGACGCGGATCGGGTTGAGGCGGGACGTGATGGTGCCGGACGCATAGTCGGCGGTGATGATGCCGGTCGCGTTCGAGTTGGTCGGGTAGCAGGTGTTCGCCGCACAGCCCGTCTGGTTCGAGGAGAGGTACACATAGTGCGTCATCTCCGCATCCGGATAAATCTGCGGCAGCGCCGTAGACAACACAAAATAGTTGATGTAATAGCTGCCCGCGCCGTTGAAGAAGAGCCGGATCGAATCAATGGTATAGTTGGAACTATAAAGATCGATGACACCGGTCACATAGCGACCGTTCGACGCAGTATAATACGAACAGTTGGTCGTAAATTCGGAACTCGTCGAAGTAGCCCAACCTCTGGTTTGGCTATAATTTGAACCGATATAGCGGCTGGTGTTGTTATCCTGGAACAACGCCCAGGCAAACTTACCGGACGCCGGCATATAGACCGAGAAACACAGGTAGCGATAGGTGTTGGTATTGATCTTGCCCGTTCCGTCGGTGGAATGCCAATAGGTCAGGTTGAGACCGGTGTTGGTTGCGGTGGTATTCACGACCCATTGTCCGGGACGGTTTTTCGTGCCGGTGTTCTGCGTGCGGGCGTTATCCTTGACCGTCACGTTGGTCGCCGAGCCGAAGGCGGTGATGACGTTCGCCGTGGTGTCGAGCACGTCGACATACTGCGCGGAACCGTTGTCGCGGAAGACGCCGGTATTGCTGATGGACGCCGTCGACGGTGCATTATACAGCTTGAAGTCGCGAATCGCGATATTGGACCATTTGCATGCGGAGAAGCCGGATGCGTTCTGATAATAACGGATACGCATACCGTAGATAGTCGAAATGCCGAGGCTGATCAGGTCCGATCCTTTAATATAGCCGCGGCGCTCACGATTGAGCTTTTGCGCCGGATAGTTGCTATATGTTACCGTCGGGTACACATTCGAAGTACCGAGGCGGTTCATTTGGGTACTGATACTCTGCCACGTGCCGCTGGTTGCCGTCAGGAATTCGATGTTGTATGACAGCTCAGACGAACCGCTGGTGCTGTCCATGCCGGAGCGGTGGAAATAAATGTCGTAATACAGAATGTCGCTGGAAGAAACGGACACACTGGACGAATATTTGATCGCGGCACCTTGTGTGCACTGAACGCCGTTGTCCCAGTCGATACAAAAACGCACAACGTCGCTGACAGTGGAGCCGTTTTCGTCGGTGTACTGTCCCCGATTATCCACCAACATATACGAACTATTCGCAGCGTCGGTATAGGACCGCCAGGTGTTGGTGTTGTCCGGCACACTGGACGAACCGGTGGCGGTGGCGGAAACCGACAGCTTCGTGTTGGGAGAACTGGCGCCGAAGCTAGTGGAAATCAGATCCTTTTTCAGGGTGCCGAGGATTACATCATTACCGTCAAAAGCCGGTGTATAGGTTGCCGCCTGATCGGTGTAGAGATCCTGCGCTTCAACAGAACCGGCACCGCGTGTGAAGCCCATCGCTTTGGTGAACGGAATCGTGCCGGTGGTACCCGTTGTGACCACCGATGGATCAAACTGCAGCTTGCTGATGACCACTTTACCGGAACCGCTTGTCATACGGATCTCGATGAAATCGATGTAGAGGTACTGATGATTATCATCACTGCCGCCGCGATACATATCACTCGTATATTTTTTGACCGCTTCCGACTCGGTCACGTCCACCGACGTTTCGGTGCCGGACACATAACCGAAGGTGGTGTAGGTTTGGGACGAATAGATCGTGCCGGAATACGGAATATATGCTGTCGATTGCGATGACAAAAGCTGCGTGCTGACAGCACCGGCGGTGCCGGGCTGCAGCGAGAAGAGCGGCGCCGACGTCAGATCGGCCGAGGCATCGCCCGTCGAAGCACGCGGCGGATAGATCTCTGAGCCGCTCGTGTTATTAAACGAGGTGCGGTTACCGCCATAGACGGTGACCCACGTGTTGCTCGCCGTAATCTTATAAGTCAGTGAACGGAGTTGGCACACGTTCACCCATTTATGCACCGGGACACGGTAGATATACCCGTTGCCCGCCGCATACAGATCCAGTTCCGCGCCGCCCGCTTTGCCGAGCACCGCGAAGTTTGCCGGATGGTTCCAACCGCAGTTTTGCTGATAGTAACCACCGGTGCTGGTGTTGCTGCTCGAGAGCTTCGCCGTCAGCGAGGAGCCATTGTAGGCTTCGTACGCACCGATGGAGTTCGGGCTGTAGCGATCCATCGGAAGAAGCGACTCACTATCGCCCGCCGGGCTGTTGCCGAGGAACAGATAGTTGACGCGCGCTCTGTGGGCGCTGCCCATCGTGAACGCCACGCCGGCGATGGAATACACGTCGCTGTCGTTAAAGTTTGCCGTGTACCCGCTCGACTGCGTCAGACCGCCGATGCCAAGATAGTTGGTCAGGTCAATACAACCTGTCTGCGGACCGGTGACCATGTTGTTGGTCACATTGGAGGTCGACAGGACATCATACGATTTTGCGGACGACAATGTGTTGCCGATGCTGAGCTGGCGCATGCCGGACACGACAGTGGAGGTGTTCGACGTGCTCAGCACGTTCGAGCTGGTCGCCTTCGTGGTGACCGCCCACCAGTCATACACGGTGGTGCCGCTGTCGCTGGTCCTCTTGACGAGCAGCGAGATCGCCATCGTGTCGGACGTGCCCTGCTCGATCGAATAATAGAGATACGGCTGACCGTATTGGCTGAACGCCACTTCGGTGTAGCCGGCGGAGGGCAGCAGCTTTGTAGACTGCGACAGACCGACGCCGCACTGACCGTAGTTATAGCTCCAGCCGCTGACGCCGCCATAGGTGCCGGTCAGGGTCGCGTTGTCGTAACCGATGCCGGTGTTGATGATCCCCCGTTCTTCATTCATTTCGGGAGCGGTGTTGGCCGCCCAGGCGCAGATCGGATAGAGCGGCGTTGCCGGGGTGCCGTAATAGATCGTGCCGGTCTCAGAGGAATCGAGCCAGGAATCGATATCCGAGCCCTGACCGCCTTTGGCGGTGCCGGTACCGGCAACGGACGCACCCGACAGAGCCGAACCGGATTTGGCCGGCTGCTCTTCTTCAGCATCCTCAGCGGGAGTCGCATCCTCAGCGGGCGCTTCGGTCACTTCGGTGGCCGCTTCGGTCGCCATCGGCTGCTCGGCGGGTTCTTCCGCCGCCGGATCTTCGGAGATCACGGTCTCTTCAGCCGGTTCCGCCGCAGCGGACGCCGGTTCGGCCGACGTTTCCACGAGGGTGTCCCCTTCTTGGGAGATCATCTTGGATTCTCCGGTTTCCTCGTCAAAATAGACCTGCGACAGCGGGACAGCGTTGTCCCCCTGCCCGACTTTCAGGCCGAACTCATCCATTTGTTCGGCCGTCATCGGGGTGGTCTCCACCGTCTCGGGCGCCGCAATGAACCCAAGGTCCGAAAGCGACTGTCCCGGAAGGACGGTGAGCATCATCACAGCGGTGACGATGACAGCGGTTACGCGTATAAATGAACGATTCATCATACGTACCTACCTCCTTGCGCATTGAAAAAAATAGTAAAGAATGAGTCGGCGGATCGCTTTTTTGCTTGCGCATTTTCGGCGCTCCGCAATTTTACCGTGGTTTCCCGCTTTGGCGCGCAAAGCGGGAATGGAACCCCAGACGGCTTTCCAGCATTATTGTAGCACTATATATACAAAAAAGAAAGGGATTTTTGAAAATATGCAAAAAAATTATGAATTTGCCTTAAAGTTCTTGCATTTTTGCCGCGTTTTCCGGTAGAAATGACATAGCAAAACGGAAATCGGCGCCATTTTTTGGGGTGTACGCGCCGCAGGTTCGTGCGGATTTCGCACCATCTACCGTGCCAGCGTAGGGGCGGATTCCATATCCGCCCGCGAAGGTTGCCGAAAATAGCGGCGGCGCGTCTTCAAGGCTTCTCCTCGAGGCAGATTCCCCTGTCAGGGGAAATGTCCGCGAAGCGGACAAAAGGGTGGCCGTTTCCGGCGAGGAAAAGCTGTCAAGGCGGTAACGCCGAGACTGATGAGGTGTTCGCCACATATATGCGGTGACCATTGGTTCCACCTCATCCGGGTTCGCTGACGCTCACCCACCTTCCCCTCAAGGAGAAGGCACGTTCAGCGCGCCGCAGGTATGGGCGGTATTTCCGGCAGCGCGAGCGCGCCAAAAACAAAAGCACGGCGCCGGGAGAGGATGCTGTCCTCTCCCGGCGCCCGTTCATTTTCCATTTTCCCTTTTCAATTTTCCATTGTTACGGCCGCGCCGGTTGCCGACGGGCGGCAAAAGACGCCAACCGTGGCCTTTGCCGCGGCCAAAGCTGTCTCTTCTCTGTCGAACAGCGCGAACACCGCCGAACCGCTGCCACTCATCGAAACGCCGAGCGGCGAAAAAGAACGGAGCTGATCTTTGGCCCGCTCCACTTCCGGCAGGCACAGCGCTCGTTCGAAGTCGTTATCGAGCAGACGAGCGATCGCGATGAGGTCGCCGTTTTGCAGTGCGCGGCACATGGCATCCCGGTCGGCCGGGCTTTTGGGTAGGGCGTCGACCGCTTGATAGGCTTCTTTGGTGGACACGCCGATCGGCGGCTTGACAATGGCGATCGCGCAATCGGGCATCGGCGGAAGCGGGCGCAGAATCTCCCCGATCCCGGTCACCATAGCGGTCCCGCCCGCCACGCAAAACGGCACGTCGGCGCCGACAGAAGCGCCGATGCGGCAAAGATCCGCTGTGGATAATCCCGCATCATACAAAGCGTTCAGCCCGACCAGCACCCCCGCCGCGTCGGCGGAGCCGCCGCCGAGTCCCGCTTGCTGCGGGATGCGTTTTTCGATGTGGATAGTAGCGCCGCCCTGAATACCGGTCGCGGCAAAAAAAGCCGCGGCGGCACGATGGGCCGTGTTGCGTTCGTCGGTGGGCAGCGCGGGGTCGGAGCAAGACAGCTTGATATGATCCGCCTGTTCCAATATGACTGTATCCGCGAGGGTCACCGTTTGAAACACGGACGTCAGCTCGTGATAGCCGTCCGCGCGTTTTCCTTCCACATACAGCGTCAGGTTGATCTTTGCCGGCGCTGTCACCCGCACGCTCATGCCCGCTCCTCCGGCAGCAGGCCGCGCTCGGACAAGAAGGCCCGCATACGTTTCATGGCCTCCACGATGTGCTGGATCGAATAGCAATAGGAAATGCGCACAAAGCCCTCGCCGCAGTCGCCGAACGCCGTTCCCGGCACGACGGCGACGTGCTTTTGCTCGAGCAGTTGCATGCAAAAATCTTCGGAGGTCATCCCGGTCGACTGAATAGACGGGAAGACATAGAACGCCCCTTCGGGATCGAAGCAGGTCAGCCCCATCCCGTTGAGTTCGTTGACGATCAAGCGGCGACGCTGGTCATACTCCGCCCGCATTTTGCGGATATCCTCGTCGCCGTGTTCAAGCGCTTCAATGGCGGCATACTGCGCTGTTGTGGGGGCGCACATGATGCCGAACTGGTGCAGCTTGATGACCTGTTTCATCACCGGCGCGGGGCCGCAAACATAGCCAAGACGCCAGCCGGTCATCGCATAGGTCTTGGAGAAGCCGCTCACAAGCATGGTGCGTTCCTGCATCCCGTCGACCGCGGAGAGTGCCGTGTGGCCTTCCGGCGCATAGGTCAGCTCGCCGTAAATCTCATCCGACAGCACCATCACGTTGGTGTCGCGCAGCACGGTGGCGATCGCCTCGAGGTGTTCCCGCTTCATCACGGCGCCGGTGGGGTTGTTCGGGAACGGGAACACAAGCAACTTGGTTTTGTCGGTGATGGCGGCTTTGAGCGCCTCCGGGGTCAGGCGGAACGCATCCTCCGCTTTGGTTTCGATCATGACCGGGACGCCGCCCGCCATTTCCGCCAGGGGAGCATAGCACACAAAACTCGGCGACGGGATCAGCACCTCGTCGCCCGGGTTGATGAGCGCACGCATGCACAGGTCGATAGCTTCACTGCCGCCGACTGTGATCAAGATTTCACTTTTGGGGTCATAGTTTACGCCGAAACGGCGATCGAGATACCGCGCGGTCGCGTCGCGCAGTTCCAAAAAGCCCGCATTGGGGGAATACCATGTTTTGCCGCGCTGCAGCGTGTCGATACCGCGTTCGCGGATATGCCACGGCGTGGAAAAATCCGGCTCCCCGATCGACAGGGTGATCACGTCCTCCATCTCATGCGCCAAATCGAAAAAGCGCCGGATGCCGGACGGTTTGATCTCCTGCAGCGTGCGGTTGAGCAAGGTGTCATACTGCATAGAGATTACAGCACTCCTCTCTCGTCCCGATCGCCGCCCTGAAAGATCACGTTGTTTTGCTTATAGCGGCGCAGCACAAAATGCGTCGCGGTAGACACCACCGATTCAAGCGGCGACAGGCGCTTCGCGACGAACATGGCGACGTCTTTAAAGGTGCGGGCGGTGACGGTGATGGAAAAATCGTAGCCGCCGGACATCAGCGAGATGCTCTCCACCTCGTCAAACTGCATGATGGTCTCGGCGATCGCCTCAAACCCGGCGTCAGGTTTCGGCGTGACGTGCAGCTCAATGAGCGCCGTCACATATTCCCGGTCGGTCTTGTCCCAGTCGATCACTGCTTTATAGGCACGGATCACCCCGCGATTTTCGAGGTCGGCGATCTCCGCTTTGACCGCCGCTTCGGTCGTGCCGAGCATGGCGGCGAGCTGCGCGTCGCTCAGCCGCGCGTTTTCATCGAGCAGTTTCAGCAATTTTTCCATGATGCATTCCTCCGTTTTCTATTACAATCTTCTTTGATGAGATGAATATGTATTTTCACAGCGCGAAGCTCTGCGGCTGCCGTGCGATGTATACCACCGCTTCTTCAAACCCGGCGTCGCGGGCGACCGCCGCGCCTTCGTCAAGATCCGCGCCCGTTTCACCGGGACGATGTGCGTCCGATCCGATGGTGATCCGCTCCCCGCCGAGTTCCCGGAACCGCGTAACTAACGGGCGATCGGGGCAGGTCACGCCCTGCCCTTTGCGAATGCCGGACGTGTTGATCTCGAGCGCTTTGCCGTTTTGCGCAAGCAGGCCGAGCAGGTCGTCGATGAGCCCCTGCCAGGGGCGATAGTCGCCCTGCCGCCATTTTTCCGGCAGATAGCGAAACGGATAGGTCAAATGCGCGAGGCTGTCAAAGCCGTTCCAGCGCACGGTGCGCAGCGTTTCCTCAAAATGGCGGGTCATCTCCCGCTCGATCTCCCGGTCGGAAAATGCGGCGTATTCGATGAAATAATGATCGGGGCGGGTGTCGTCGACGCGGTGCTGTGACGCGAGCACAAAATCATAGGGGTGCGCCGCAAGCACGCGCTCTGCCAAAGCGGGGTCGAAAGCAGGCTCGCCCAGCTCGATCCCCCGCAACAGCCGCACGTCGGTGGGATTCTCAAAGCTCTCCATCAAGTGCCACGACTGCTCGGCGGCCACGTCGTAGGCGCCTTCTTTGAAATCGACGATCTCCACATGATCGGTCACGGTGAGGAAGCGCAGCCCTTTCGCCGCCGCGGCCTGCACCGCCTGCAGGATCGGCGTTTCGCTGTCTTCCGACGCTTCTGTATGGGTATGGCTGTCGGCGTACCACATATCCGATCCCTCCTGACAACAGTTCTCTAATTATAAATCATACCATATTTTTTTGCGAGATTCCAGTCCTAAATACGAAAAAAGAAAAAATTGCTTTCTTTTGGTGCGAATTTATGATATACTGCTCTCGTTACGTATCATAAAAAGGGAGGCCGTTTTATGCGTGCTGTTATCACCGTTCTCGGAAAGGATATGGTTGGGATCCTCGCCCGCGTGTCTTCGGAATGCGCCGAACACAACATCAACGTCGTGGAGGTCACGCAGTCCATTCTGCAGGATATGTTTGCGATGATCATGATGGTGGAGATTGACAAGTGCGACATCCCCTTCCCCGATTTTGCCGACAAGCTGACGGCAATCGGCGAGGAGATGCATCTCGTCATCCACACGATGCACGAGGACATCTTCAACGCCATGCACACTATCTAAAGAGGTGACCGTTCTTGCTCAACGCACATGATATTTTGGAAACCATCCGGATGATCGACAACGAACACCTGGATGTTCGCACCATCACGATGGGGATCTCGCTGCTCGACTGCTGTCACAGCGAGATCGACGTCGCCTGCACCCGCATATACGACAAGATCACCCGCTGCGCAAAGGATCTCGTCAAAACCGGCGAGCAGATCGAGCGGGAATTCGGCATCCCCATCATTCACAAACGGATTTCCGTCACGCCGATCGCGATGATCCTCGCCTCCTGCGACGACCGCGACGCGGTGAAGATCGCCAAAACGCTCGATCGAGCGGCGGTGGACTGCGGCGTGAATTTTCTTGGGGGATTCTCGGCGCTCGTGCAAAAGGGATTCGGCCCCGGCGACCGGGAGCTGATCGAAGCGATCCCCGAAGCGCTCGCCGCCACCGATCGCGTGTGCTCCTCAGTCAACATCGGTTCGACCAAGACCGGCATCAACATGGATGCGGTCGCTTTGATGGGGCAAACGGTGCGGCGCGCCGCCGAAATGACAGCGGATCGCGGCTGCATCGGCCCGGCGAAGCTGGTCGTCTTCTGCAACGCGCCGGAGGACAACCCCTTCATGGCGGGGGCGTTCCACGGTGCGGGCGAGCCGGATTGTGTGATCAACGTCGGCGTATCCGGTCCGGGCGTCGTGCGCGCCGCGATCGCGGAAGCGGGCGACTGCGATTTGACGGCGGTGGCGGATCTCATCAAAAAAACCGCGTTCAAGATCACCCGGATGGGACAGCTGGTCGCGACCGAGGCTTCAAAACGGCTCGGCGTGCCGTTCGGCATCGTCGATCTGTCACTGGCGCCCACCCCCGCCGTCGGCGATTCAGTGGCGCATATTCTCGAAGAAATGGGGCTCGAGTGCTGCGGCTGCCACGGCACCACGGCGGCACTCGCCCTGCTCAATGACGCCGTCAAAAAAGGCGGCATGATGGCCTCCTCCCACGTCGGCGGCTTGTCGGGCGCATTTATCCCCGTCACCGAAGACGCGGGCATGATCGCCGCCGCCCGGTGCGGCGGGCTCTCGATCGAAAAGCTGGAAGCGATGACCGCCGTTTGCTCGGTGGGACTCGATATGATCAATGTGCCGGGCGATACACCGGCTGAGGTGATCGCCGCCATCATCGCCGACGAAGCGGCGATCGGCATGGTCAATTCCAAAACGACGGCGGTGCGCGTGATCCCGGCAATCGGCAAGGACGTCGGGGACGAGCTGTCCTTCGGCGGGCTGCTCGGCGGCGGGCCGGTGATGCCTCTTTCATCCTATTCGCCCGCTCGCTTTATCGGGCGCGGCGGCCGCATCCCGGCGCCGATGCAGAGTCTCAAGAATTAAAGGAGGTCCCCTTATGGCGAAGAAAAAGCGCGGTCGCGTGCTGTATGTCGTATTGTGCGTGTTGCTGGCGTTTATATTGACCGTATTGGTCGGGGCGCGGCTGTATTTCCGGCTGCCGGTCGGCGGCTATTATGCGGCTTCCGACAAAGCGTTCACTATCCCGGGGCTGTCGGATAATTTTGTGCCGCAGGGGCTGTCCTATGACGGGTCGTCGTCACTCTTTTTTGTGACCGGTTATCAAAAAGGCGGCGGCGCGTCACCGGTATATCTCGTGAATGAGGCAGACAACACCGCCAAAAAGGTGCTGCTGACCGATGAAGACGGCGGCGATTTCACCGGGCACGCGGGCGGTTTGTCGGTTTACGGCCGATTCGTGTATGTAGCCGGTGGCTATGACCACGGGCTGTATGTGTACAGCCGCGACGCGATGATCGAAGCCGCCGAGGGCGATCACATCCCGCTGCTGGGAGTGTTTGATACCAAAATCTCAGAGGACGACGGGCTCGGCGTGGCCTTCACAGCCGTCAAGGACGGGCTGCTGTTTGTGGGAGAATTCTATCGCGATCCCAACTATCCGACCCCCGATTCGCATAAATTCACCACCCCGACGGGCGAATACAATCAGGCGCTCGCGCTCGCGTATGAGCTGGACGACCGCTGTCTGCTCGGGCTGCGGGACAACCCGGTGATCGCGCTGTCGCTGCCCGATCTTGTGCAGGGTATGGCGTTTGACGGCGAACGGCTATATTTGTCCACATCCTATGCCGTCGCATTCTCCCATGTGTATGCCTACGACTCCTTGAAAGCGGCGCGTTTCGGCAGCTTGGCGATCGACGGGAACGCCGTGCCGCTTTATGTGCTCGACCGCGATTCGCTGCTTGCCGATTACCAATTCCCGCCGATGGCGGAAGAGATCGAGATGGTGGACGGCAAGCTGTACACGATGTGCGAGTCGGCGTCCAATTTGTATATTTTCGGCAAGCTGACCGGCGGGTCGTGGTGCTATGCGACCGATCTGTCGGCGATGGAAGGGGCGGTTGAACCATGACGCTGCAAGAGATTGTCGACCGTTCCGAGCGCCTTGTCTTTTTCGGCGGGGCCGGGGTCTCAACCGAGAGCGGGATCCCCGATTTTCGCTCGACCGACGGGCTGTATCATCAGCAATACGACTACCCGCCGGAGATGATTCTGAGCCACTCGTTCTTCGTCCGCAATCCCGCGGAATTCTACCGATTCTATCGGAACAAGATCCTGCTCGACGGAATTGAACCGAATGCAGCGCACAAGGCGCTTGCAGCGCTGGAAGCAGCCGGAAAGCTGACGGCGGTCGTGACGCAGAACATCGACGGGCTGCACCAAAAGGCGGGCAGTCAAAACGTGTTTGAGCTGCACGGCTCCGCACTGCGGCACTACTGTATGGATTGCGGCAAATCGTATCCGCTCGAGGCGGTGCGCGACCGCGCTGTGTCGGTGCCGCGCTGCTCCTGCGGCGGGATCATCCGCCCGGACGTGGTGCTCTACGAAGAGCCGCTCGACGAGGCGGTGGTGACCGGCGCTATCCGGGCGCTTGCCGAAGCCGACACGCTGATTGTGGGCGGGACGTCGCTCGTGGTGTATCCGGCGGCGGGGCTCTTGCGCTATTTCGGCGGGCACACACTGGTGCTGATCAACAAATCCGCCACCAACGCCGATCGGGACGCCGATCTTGTCATCCGTGAACCAATCGGGCAGGTGCTTGGCAGTTTGAAAATTTGATATGTAAAAAAGCCGACTGCGTAACTTGATTTCAGTCGGCTTTTTCGTATATTGCTGTAAACGCGCGAAGCACCCATAACGCGCCGCAAGGCGCTCATAGCGTTCCGCGTCAGCGGAACCCATAACGATCAACTGCCCTTCGGTGCCAGCGCCCATTCGGCGCAGCGGATGCCGTCGACGGCAGCGGACATGATGCCGCCCGCATAGCCCGCGCCCTCGCCGCAGGGGATGAGCCCCGAAATCGAGGATTGCCCGCGTTCATCTCTTAAAAAGCGCACCGGCGATGAGCTGCGGGATTCCACCCCCGTCAGCACCGCGTCGGGTCGGTCAAACCCCTCGATTTGGCCGCCGAACACCGGCAGCGCCGCTTTGAGCGACTGCGCCACTGTCGGCGGCAGGCAGTCGCGCAGATCGGCAAAGGTCACGCCGGGCAGATAGGACGGCGCCACCTCACCGCAAGCGGTCGAGGCGCGGTCCTGCAAAAAGTCGCCGACCAGCTGCGCCGGGGCGCGATAGCCACCGCCGCCGAGCATAAAAGCAGCTCGCTCCATCTCCCGCTGCAGAGCGACGCCTGCAAGCGGATGATCGCTTTGCAGGTCGGCGCGTTCGATGCCGACGAGCAGGGCGCTGTTGGAATTGACTGCGTCGCGGGCAAAGGCACTCATGCCGTTGACCACCACACCGCCCTCTTCCGACGCGGCGGCGATCACCACCCCGCCGGGACACATGCAAAACGAATAGACGCCGCGCCCGTCCGGCAAACGGCAGGACAGTTTATAGTCGGCGGCCGAAAGCGCCGGATGCCCGGCGAAGCGGCCGTATTGACTGCGGTCGATCATCGTGCGCGGATGCTCGATCCGCACCCCGACGGCAAACGGTTTTTGTTCCGCTTTAACGCCACGTTTGATCAGCATCTCCATCGTGTCGCGGGCGCTATGGCCGACGGCGAGAATCGCCGTGTCGCAGGCGATCTCCTCCTCGCCTTCCGGCGTCCGGAGGCGCAGGCCGCGCAGCACGCCGTCCTTC
The DNA here is from genome assembly GCA_017455295.1 of Clostridia bacterium. GTDB lineage: Bacteria > Bacillota > Clostridia > Oscillospirales > Acutalibacteraceae > RGIG1959. The sequence goes on along the minus strand of JAFTBJ010000125.1, from coordinate 8,787 downwards.
ACAATCAGGTCGGTGACCGTCGTCAAAAAGCGCACCACGCCGCCATCTTCCACAATTTTCCGCCGCAGATTTTTGACGATGCGGCACAGGCGATCGGTGCCGAGATGGGGCTTTGCCTGCCACAGCACATCGGGGGCATCCCCCGCTTCGGCGAACGCTTCGAGCACCGCGCGGCAGCGGACATCTTTGATGCCGGTGGTAAGCTTGCCGTCCGAAAAGGTACCGGCGCCGCCCTCGCCGAACTGCACATTGGTGTCGGCCCGTAGCACGCCGGTTTCGCGGAATATGCGCACCGCTTCGGCACGCTCCTCCACCGCCGCGCCACGTTCGAGCAGCAAGGGCTTTGCACCCGCTTTCGCCAACATCCGCGCGGCAAACAGCCCGGCCGGGCCGCTGCCGATCACCACCGGACGCACAGACGGCGGCGGGCAAACAGGAAACGCATATGTCGGAGGCGCATACAACGAAGCGCCGCCTTTGCAGCGGCGCACAAGCGACACTTCATCGCCGGACACGGTCACGTCCAGCGTCGCCGCAAAATGCACGTCGTCTTTTTTGCGGGCGTCCACCGCCCGCCGCGCCAGCGTGCAAGAGAGGATCACACTCTCCGGAACATGCAGCCGCTTCGCCGCAAAACGCGACAGCGGCATGCTTTCATAATCGAGCGGCAATGAAACCGCAGTCAGCCGTATCATGTCCGCTCCTCCGTCATCGCCGTCACAGCCGCATGAGCGGAGGCCCAGGCCCATTGAAGGTTGTAGCCGCCGCAGTCGCCGTCGATATCGAGCACTTCGCCCGCTGCATAAACGAACGGGCAGCGGCGCGACCGCATGGTTGCCGGATCAAATCCGGCGGTTTTGACGCCGCCTGCCGTCACCTGGGCGGCATCCATCCCGGCCGCACCTTCCACCGGCAGCATCCAACCTTTGATTATATCAGTGAGGACGCGCAGCTCCGCGTCGGTCACGCTGTCCGCCATGCGACTGAGTGGCTGGACGCCCGCCACTTTGAGCAGCGTTTGGCCGAGCGCTTTCGGCAAAAGGCCGATCAGCCAGCGGTCGAGCGTGCGACCGGGCAGCGCCCGCCGTTTTGTCAGCATATCAAGCAGATCCGGCGCCACAATGCCCGGCAGCAGATCGATCGATACGGTCATATGTCCTTGCTTTCGACGCTCCCAATCGGCCGCCACCCTCCCGATCTCCATCGCCGCGGGGCCGGACAAGCCATAGTCAGCAAACAGGACTTCCCCCTCGGAAGTCGCCGCTGCCTTGCCATCAAGGCAAAGCGTCAACGCCGCATCCAGCCGCAGGCCTTTGAGTGGCCGCACCGGGTCTTTGGCGGTTTTAATCTGAACAATCGAAGGAAACAGCGGCGTTTTTTCATGCCCGATCGCGGTCAGCAATCGATAGCCATCCGCGCTGCCGCCGAGGCGGCCGGAAGCCGCACCGCCGACCGCTACCAGCACACAGGAAACATCAAACGCGCCGACTGTGGTTTGCAGCCGCACACCATCTTGCCGCGGAACGATCGCGGTCACAGCAGTATCGGTCAGCATTTGCACGCCGAGCGCCTCTGCTTCGAAGCGCAGCGCATCCAGCACCGCCGACGCCTGTTCGACGATGGGATAGATCCGGCCGTTTTCCCGCACGGTGCACGGCACGCCGATCGAGGCAAAAAAAGCCATCGCATCCTGCGGTGAAAACGCACGAAGCGCCGGAAAAACAAAGCCGGGATCGCCGCCGTGATAATGCTCCGGCGATGCATGAAGATTGGACAAATTGCAGGTGCCGTTACCGGTTGCCAGCAGTTTTCGCCCGACACGCGGCTGCTTTTCAAAAAGCCTCACCGCCCCGCCGCGTCTCGCCGCCATGACGGCAGCCGAAAGGCCCGCCGCGCCGCCGCCGATTACGCCGATCACTCGTTTATCCCGCATAGTTGTTCACCTCGATCATGGATCTGTTTATTCGATTTAGTATACCACACCCGGCGGGAATATGGCAACCGTCCCGATTAAAAACCGTCAAAAAATGAAGATATCGTAAACTTTATGGTTCAAGTCTTTCATTTTTAGGAATCATATGGTATACTAATTCTGTATTCGTATTTCATCGATTTTTTTGCGGCCTTTTCGGCCATCGGGAATATAAAGGAGTGAACGATATGATTTGGCATCATGAACCCCCCGAATCTGTCCTCACAGAACTGCAAAGCGATCGGGAAACCGGTCTGACAAGCGAGATCGTTGCAGAACGTCTGGCAGAGGACGGACACAATCGGTATTACGAAAAGCAGAATTCACCGGTGCTCGCGCAGCTTGGCTCCAAAATGAAAAAGCTGCCCACCGTCTTGATGATCTTAGCCGCTCTCTGGCTGTTGGCGGTCGATATTTTTGCGATCTATACCGGCCAACCGGACATCTCCGTCCTGCCGCCCATTTTTGTGCTGATCCTGCTGCCGCTGGGACATTTGCTGTATGTCCTGTGGCAGCAGCGGGCAACCTCGCGTCTGCACAAGCTGACCAATTCACAGGCCAATGCCGTCACTGTGCTGCGGGACGGCGAATGGCAGGAAATCTCGGCGGCCGACGTGGTGCGCGGCGATGTGCTGCGTCTGGAAACCGGCATGATCCTTCCCGCGGACTGCCGCCTGATCGAAGCGGACGATCTGCGCTGTGACGAGTGCGTGCTGACCGGCGAAGAAACGGAAGTCATCAAATCAGCCGACGAGCTGCTTGACGGCATCACGCCGATGCCCGACCGCGTGAATATGATTTATGCCGGCTGCGGCGTCAGCCACGGAAGCGGCACGGCCATTGTAGTTACTACCGGTCAAAGCACGGAATACGCGCTGCTGCTCAACGATCCGAACCGTCAGAACGAGACGCTGCCGATCATCCGCAAGGAAGTATCGACTCTGGAGCGCCTGATCTCGCTGCCGGTGCTGGTAATCGCCGCGATCCTGCTGGTGGTTTCCATCTTCCGCAGCGCCAACTTCCTGATGCAGGTCCCGTCTATCCTCGCGGTAGCAGGCGTCGCCATCCCCTCCGGATTGACGGCTGTGGCAACCATTGCGATGGCGATGGGCATGAATCATGTCAACCGCCACACCGCCGATCTGCGCGATCTGTCGGTGATGGGAGCGCTGTCCCGCGTATCGGTCATTTGCGCCGATAAAACGGGCACGCTCACCAGCGACGAGAAAAAACCCGTCTTTGCTTTTACGGGCAACAACACCGAGATTTTGTCCCGCACGCCGAGCGAGCGCACCACCACGCTGATCCGGCTGGCCACGCTGTGCACGGCGAGCGATACGCAAAAGGCCGGCAAAGACAACACGCTGGTCAGCAATCCGACCGAGTCGGCGATCATCGAATATGCCCGAGATATCGGGATCGAGCGCCGCTTATTGATGGAAGACACCCCTCGCTTCGCAGAAATCCCGTTTGACCCGGAGCGGCGCTGCATGTCGGTGGTGCACCTCATTTCCGGACGAAAACTGATGATCACAATGGGCGCGCCCGACGCCGTCTTCTCCTTCTGCTCCGACGAGCTGACCGAAGCCAAAGAAGCGGCGCGGGATATGGGCGAGCGTACGCTGCGCGTTCTCGCCATTGCCTATAAATATGTTGACGAGTTGACCGGCGACGAAATCACCCCCGCTTGCGAAAGCAACATGACCTTCGCCGGCCTGATCGCGCTGGCCGATCATCCGCGTGACGATTCGATCGAAGCGATCGAATCGGCGGCGCGCGGCGGGATCGTCACGATTATGACTACCGGCGACACCCCCTCCACAGCGGCAGCCGTTGCCGAACAGCTCGGGATCCTGCACGATCGCCGGGAACTGATCACCGGCGAACAGCTGGCGGCACTGAGCGACGAACAGTTGGAAGAGAAGGTCGATCAGTATCGGGTGTTTGCCAAGATCACGGCAGCGGACAAGCTGCGGGTGATCCGTGCCTGGAAAGCGCGCGGCGCTACCGTCGCCGTCACCGGCAACGGGCTGTCGGATGTCCCGGCTCTGCAAGCGGCGGATATCGGCTGCGCGACCGGCATCTCCGATTGCGATATGACCCGCGAAGCCTCCGATCTGACGCTGCATGACAACCGCTTTTCCTCGCTGATCGATGCGGTGCGGCAGGCGCGCGGCATTTATGCCAATATCCGAAAAGCCACACAATACACGCTGACCTGCGCATTATCCTTGCTGGTTGTGTCCATGATCACCTTGGTGGCCTATGGCCTCGTTCCTTTTGCACCGTCCGCCATCCTGCTGTATTGGGTGATCGGTTTGGCCGCGACTATGTCGATCGGCTACGAGCCCGGCGACGCCCACGCGCTTTATGAAAAAACGCGCCACGGGATTGCACGGCTGATGCCGTCCGCTTCCTGGATCGCCATGCTTTGGCAGGGCATTTTGACCGGTCTTGTCGCGTACATCGCGTTTGAAAGCGGCCAAAGCGGCGCGAGCACATTGAACAACGATCAACTTCTTCTTTGCGGCATGACCACATCGTTCATCACACTGGTGATGTCCCGCCTGTGGTTGCTGCTGTGCATCCGCGGCAGCCGAGCCGGCAGCCGTCACAGTGCCAACCGTGTGATGCCGCTCGTCGCGGTGATCGGCTTTATTTTGATGGCGCTGCCATGCGTCATCGAACCGCTCGGCGGAATATTCGGCCTGACGCCCGTGCTGCCGGTCAACTGGCTGCTGGCGCTGATGCTGTCGCTGATTCCCGCTGCGATTGAGTTCATCGCACGCCTCATCGTGCGACTCACCCACACCGTCAAGGAATAACGAGAGGAGCCAGACAGATGTTTGCGCAAATCAACAGCATGGGGCTGCTCGGTGTAGACGGGTTTCTTGTCAACGTGGAAGCGGATCTCTCCAGCGGCATGCCCACCACCGTCATCGTAGGGCTGCCTACAAACGGCGTCAAAGAGTCGCGTGACCGCGTGCGCGCAGCCCTTAAAAACTGTGGATTTGCTTACCCGACAGGGCGCATGACCTTCAATTTGGCCCCTGCCGACATTCGAAAAGAAGGCACCGTATATGATCTGCCGCTGCTGATGTCCATCCTACAGGCCTCCGAGCAAACATCCTTTGATTTGAACGACGCGGCGTTTCTCGGTGAGCTCTCGCTGACCGGCGATGTGCGTCCGATCCGCGGAGCACTTCCGATGGTGATCGCCGCCCGCGACGCCGGTCTGCGCCGGGTATTCCTTCCCAAAGAAAACGCCGCCGAAGGCGCGGTCGTCGACGGCATCGACGTATTCCCCGTCGAACACGTTCCGCAGCTGATGGCCCATCTGGCTGGTACACATCCGATCTCACCCGCCGTCTATCAGCCGGACAAGCACGATCTGTTCGCCTGGGACGATGCGGATTTTGCCGATGTGATGGGACAGGCGACCGCCAAACGGGCGCTGGAGATCGCCGCCGCAGGCGGGCATGCGATTCTGATCATCGGCCCTCCCGGCAGCGGCAAAAGCATGATGGCCAAACGGCTTCCGTCGATCCTGCCGGACATGACCGCCGAAGAATCGCTCGAAACCACCAAGATTCATTCAATCGCGGGCACTCTGCCGGGCGGCGTCGGCCTTTTGCGTCAGCGGCCGTTTCGTTCTCCACATCACGGCGTCTCGTCCACCGCTCTCACCGGCGGCGGATCGGTGCCGCGACCGGGCGAAGTCTCGCTGGCACATCACGGCGTGCTCTTTTTGGACGAACTCCCCGAATTTTCCAGAGCCGCCATGGAAAGCCTGCGGCAGCCGCTCGAGGATCATCGTGTCACCATTTCCCGCGTACAGGCGTCGCTGACCTATCCGTGTTCCTTTATGCTGGTCGCGGCCATGAATCCCTGTCCCTGCGGATTTTTCGGGCATCCCACCCGCGCCTGCACCTGCTCGCCCGGCGCGGTGCAGCAATATCTGTCCCGCATTTCCGGGCCGCTGCTTGATCGCATCGACATCCATGTCGAAGTGCCGCCGGTGGAATTTGAGAAGCTCAACGCCACCGAAAAAGCAGAATCCTCCGCCTCGATCCGCGAGCGGGTCAACCGCGCCCGCCTGATCCAGCATCAGCGGTTCGAAGGTACCGGTATCGTGAGCAACGCACACATCACGGCCGGACTGCTCAAAACCTATTGCACCCTGACCGATGGCGCTTCCGCTATTCTGCGGCGGGCGTTTGACGCAATGGGGCTTTCCGCCCGCGCGTACGACCGCATCCTCAAAGTAGCGCGTACCATCGCCGATCTCGACGGCGCCGATCAAATCGACGTGCCGCATGTCAGCGAGGCGCTGCAATATCGCAGTCTGGACCGCAAATACTGGCAAGCATAATCATCACCTGTTCAAAGACTCTCTCCGCCGATCCCACCCGGATCGGCGGCTTTTTTATGTGAATTTTCATCGCGAACCGTCCGCCACTCTCGTTTTTCGAAGAATCGCCGTGTCGTCGGATCTCCACCGTTTATTTCCAAATTTGCTCATTTTTGATTGACTTTTCATTCTTTTTCAATATTTTTGCTTATTTTTGATCATTTTTGCTTGACTTTGCGCAAAATCAGCGTATAATAGAGATGAGGTGATAGATTTTGCTCACTGAAGAACGTCATCAGGAAATCCTGAGCATCTTGGAGCGCCGCGAAGCGGTAACAGTCACAGAATTGGCGGAACATCTGCACACATCGGAATCGACCATCCGGCGCGACTTGACTACCCTGCAAAAACAAGGAAAACTGAATAAGGTGTTCGGAGGCGCAACCTCTCTTTCCCGCAGCGACGGAGTTCGGGAGGATGCAATCAGCTATCGTGAAACGGTGATGAGCGCCGAAAAGGATCGCATCGCCCGCTACGCCGCCACACTGATCCGGGACGATGATTTCATTTTCATCGATGCGGGCAGCACCACCTCTCGCCTTGTCGATCATATTGAAAACCGGCAGGCGGTGTATGTGACCAACGGCGTGGTACACGCGCTGAAAATGATGCAAAAGGGATTGCAGACCCATCTGATCGGCGGCAAGATCAAACCGCTCACCGAATCGGTTGTCGGCGTAGGGGCAGCCAAAGGTCTCGCAGCGTTCAATTTTACCAAAGCGTTTCTCGGCACCAACGGGATCGATATGCAGGCCGGATTCACCACCCCCGATCCGGAAGAAGCCCTCATCAAAGAAGCCGCCGTGGATAAAAGTTATGTCACCTTTGTTTTGGCGGATCACACCAAATTCCGTCGCATCACCCCCGTTACTTTTGCTCCGCTGCGGCGCTGCTGCATCTTGACCGATCGGCTCCCAGGCGGCAATTTCACCAAAGAAACCATCGTGAAAGTGGTAGAAGAATAAACCTATTTATATAAAGAGGAGATGGACGCATGATTTATACCGTCACGCTCAACCCCTGCATCGACTATGTGGTGCATCTTGATCAGCTGACGCTCGGCCTGACCAACCGCACCACCGGTGAAGAGATGTCGATCGGCGGCAAAGGCATCAATGTATCCTGCATTTTAGCGGAACTGGGAGCAGACAGCACCGCGCTCGGATTTGTTGCCGGTTTCACAGGGGACGCGATTCAAAAAGGTATCCGGCACGAACGGATCGCAACCGATTTTATCACGCTGCGCGAAGGCTGCTCCCGCATCAACGTCAAGATTAAGGCGGGTGCGGAAACCGAGATCAACGGTCAGGGGCCGGATATTGCGCCGGATGAACTGGATCGATTGATCGGCAAGCTGGATGTCCTCAAGGATGGCGACACGCTGATCCTCTCGGGCAGCATCCCCCGCTCGCTGCCGGACGACGTGTATGAGCGAATGCTCAAACGGATCGACGGGCGCGGCGTGCGCATCGTGGTCGACGCCACCGGACAGTTGCTTCGCAACACACTGCCCTACCGGCCGTTTTTGATCAAGCCGAACCGGCAGGAGTTGTCCGAGCTGTTTGACCGGGAGGTCAAGACGGCGGCGGAAACGGTCGCCTGCGCTGAGGAGCTGCAAAAGATGGGAGCGCAAAACGTGCTGGTATCGCTCGGCAAGGAAGGCGCTTTGCTGCTCGACGAAACGGGACACACCCATTTGATCGGCATCCTGCCCCGCAAGCCGATCAACACCGTCGGGTCGGGCGATTCGATGGTGGCCGGATTCGTATTCGGATATCTGTCGAGCGGCGACTACGATTATGCGCTGACGCTTGGCAGCGCCTGCGGCAACGCAACGGCGTTTTCGAGCGGGCTCGCCACAAAAGATGAGATTGATGACTGCCTGCGGCAGTTTCAAGCGATAAAAAACCACTAAAAAGGAGATGTTGCTATGCGTATCACCGATCTACTCAAAAAAGAAGGGATCCAAATCGGCGCCTCCCCTGCAAGCAAAGCCGAAGCCATCGAGCTTCTGGTATCGCTCCACGAATCCTGCGGCAATCTGAACGATGTGGCCGCCTATAAAGACGGGATTCTCAAGCGGGAAGAACAAAGCACCACCGCGATCGGTATGGAGATCGCCATCCCGCACGCGAAAAGCGAGGCGGTCAAAGCCCCGGCGCTCACCGCCATCACCGTTCCGTCGGGCGTGGATTACGGCGCGCCGGACGGCAACCCCTGCAAGCTGATCTTTATGATCGCCGCGACGACCGACGGCGATGTACACCTGGAAGTGCTGGCGCGGATGATGCAGCTTTTGATGGATCCCGCGTTTACGCAGGAACTCAAAGACGCGAAAACGCCGGAAGAATTCCTCGCCATCGTCGACCGCAAAGAAGCCGAGAAATTCCCGGAAGAAGCGGCT
>JAFTBJ010000124.1 GCA_017455295.1 Clostridia bacterium | reverse complement strand
CTGTGCGGCAGCGCCGGGTCTTCGATGAAGGCTTCATACGCCGCGTCAAACAGGATCACCGCGTCAGTTTTGTTGGAAAAGTCCACCCACCGCTGCAGCTTGTCGCGGTCGAATACCGCGCCGGTCGGGTTATTCGGCGAGCAGATATACAGGATATCCGCCTTGATATCGTCGGTCGGTTCCGGCAAAAAGCCGTTTTCCTTCCCCGCTGCAAGATGCACGATCCGGCGCCCCGCCATTACGTTTGCGTCCACATAGGCGGGATAGGCCGGTTCGATCACCAGCGCCGTATCGGACGGGTCGAACAGGTCAAGGATATCGCCGAGTTCGTCGCTCGCGCCGCTCGACACAAACACATCATCGGCAGATAGCGTGACGCCGCGCGCGGCATAATACTGCGCGATCGTCTCCCGCAAAAACGGCGCGCCGCATTCCGGCGTATAGCCGTGGAAGGTTTCCCGTGCCCCCTGATCGTCCACCGCTTCGTGCAGCGCCTTGATCACGGCGGGGCACAGCGGCTGAGACACATCGCCGATGCCCATGCGATAGAGATGCGCGTCGGGGTGTGCTTCCTGATAGGCCTTGACCTTTTGCGCGATGTTGTAAAACAGGTAGGAATCCTGCAAATCGGCATAATGCTTATTCGGGACGGTCATATCGCCATCTCCCCTTCATACACGATTTCGGCGGGGCCGGTCATTGTGACGTTGTTTTCGTTTGAAACGGCGATCGACAGGTTGCCGCCATCCAGCGTGACTGTAACGGGCGTGCCGTATTCACACAAGCCTTTAGCGGCTGCCGCCGCCGTAGACGCGCAGGCGCCGGTGCCGCAGGCCATCGTCACCCCGCTGCCGCGCTCCCACACACGCATGCGCAGGGTATTTTCCCCGGTCACCTGCACAAATTCGACGTTGACGCCGCCCGGGAAAGCGACATGTTTTTCCATTTTGGGGCCAAGCGTGGTCAGCGGCGCTTGCTCGATATCGTCCACAAACACCACCGCATGCGGGTTGCCGACCGACACCGGGATATAGGTCACCGTCTGTCCGTCGATCGTCAATGAGCTTTCCATGCCGACTGCGACTGTTCCCATCTCCACTGCGACGGTGCTCACCCGTCCATCCTTCACATGAAGAGTCAGATGCTTGACATCGGACAGCGTGTCGACCGTCAACTGCGTTTTGTCGGTATAGCCTTTATCAAAGACGTATTTGCCGACGCAGCGGATGCCGTTGCCGCACATTTTCGCCTCGCTGCCATCCGCGTTGAAAATGCGCATTTGAAAATCGGCGACGTCCGACGGAGAGATGAAGATCATCCCATCCGATCCGGCACCGAAATGGCGGTCAGACATCTTGATGCACCGCTCGACAATGTCGGACGGTACTTCCCCATAGACGTACAGGTAATCGTTGCCGAGCCCCTGCATTTTGGTAAAATGCACGGTCACTCACCCGCCTTTTCCGCGTGCTGCAGCGCCGCGCCGATAAAGCCCTTGAACAGCGGATGCGGCTTATTGGGACGGGATTTGAATTCGGGATGATACTGCACGCCGACATAAAACGGGCGATCGGTCAGTTCCACCGTTTCGACCAGCAGGCCGTCCGGCGACAGACCGCTCAAGGTCAGGCCGGCTTCCTCGAGTGCGTCCCGATAGTCGTTGTTGAATTCATAACGATGACGATGCCGCTCGCGGATCTCCCGCGTGCCGTAGCAGCGTTCCATCGTGGTGCCTTCCTTGATGACGCAGGGGTAGGCGCCGAGGCGCAGCGTGCCGCCTTTGTCGATGTCGTTGCTCTGGCCGGGCATAAAGTCGATCACCTTGTGTCGGCATTGCTCGTCAAATTCGCCGGAATGGGCGTCCTCAATACCGAGCACATGTCGCGCATACTCAATCACCGCGATCTGCATGCCGAGGCAGACGCCGAAATACGGAAGGTTGTGCTCGCGGGCGTAGCGGGCGGCGAGGATCATCCCCTCCACCCCGCGGTTACCGAAGCCGCCCGGAACGATGATGCCGTCAAGGCCGGACAGCACCTCATCCACCGTGTCGGCGGTGATGGTTTCCGAGTCGATCCATTGAATATCCACATGGGCGCGATGGGCATAGCCCGCGTGGCGCAGCGCCTCGGCGACCGAAAGATACGCGTCGTGCAGGCCGACGTATTTGCCGACCAGTCCGATCGTGACCGTTTGGTGGCTTTCTTTGATGCTTTTCACCATCTCCCGCCATTCGTCAAGATCGGGTGCGGGCACCCAGACGCCGAGTTCACGGCATACCCGGTCGGAAAAATGAGATTGCTCAAGCATGAGCGGCGCTTCATAGAGATTGCCAAGCGTGCGGTTTTCGATCACACACTCTTCTTTGACGTTGCAAAACAGCGCGATCTTTTTGAAGATGGATTCCTCGAGCGGCTCGTCGCACCGCAGCACGATGATGTTCGGGTTGACCCCCATCCCCTGCAGCTCCTTGACCGAGTGCTGGGTGGGCTTGGTTTTGTGTTCCTCCGAACCGTGCAGATACGGCACCAGTGTCACATGGATGAAGAGGCTGTTCTCCCGCCCGACTTCCAGCGAGATCTGCCGTACCGCTTCGATAAACGGCTGGGATTCGATATCGCCGATGGTGCCGCCGATCTCGGTGATGACCACGTCGGCGCCGGAATGCTTGCCGACGTTATAGACGAATTCCTTGATCTCGTTTGTAATATGCGGGATCACCTGCACCGTCGAGCCGAGATATTCGCCGCGACGCTCTTTGTTGAGGACGTTCCAATAGACCTTACCGGTGGTCAGGTTGGAATATTTATTGAGATCTTCGTCGATAAACCGCTCATAGTGTCCGAGATCCAGATCGGTTTCGGCGCCGTCCTCCGTCACATACACTTCACCGTGCTGGAACGGGCTCATGGTGCCGGGATCGACGTTGATATAAGGGTCGAGCTTTTGGGCGGCGACTTTGAGTCCCCGCGCCTTCAGCAGCCGCCCGAGAGAAGCGGCAGTGATGCCCTTTCCAAGGCCGGATACCACGCCGCCGGTCACAAATACATACTTTGTCACGTCGATCACTCCTTCGATCTGTTTATCGTTATGTTTCCTGCAAGGCTTTGTCGATCGCTTCGGCGGCGGTCTTGCCGGCGCCCATCGCAAGGATCACCGTCGCCGCCCCCGTCACCACGTCTCCGCCCGCATACACGAACGGTTTGGAGGTCGCGCCGGTCTCATCGGCGACGATGCAGCCGCGGCCAGTGGTTACGAGCCCTTCGGTCGTTTTTTTGTTGAGCCGATTGGGCGTTTGCCCGATCGCGACGATCGCCGTGTCGATCGGGATCGTATGAGCGGAGCCCTCCACGACGACCGGCCGACGACGGCCGTCCGGGCCGGGTTCGCCGAGCTGCATATCCTCCACTTCCACGCCGGTCAGCCAGCCGTTCTCATCGCCGAAAAACCGCGTCGGGTTTTGCAGGAACAAAAACTCGATGCCTTCTTTTTCGGCGTGTTCCACTTCCTCCGCACGGGCGGGCAGTTCCTCCCGTCCGCGACGGTAAATGATATAGACGGTGTCGGCGCCGAGGCGTTTGGCGCTGCGCGCCGCGTCCATCGCGACGTTGCCGCCGCCGAACACGGCGACCGTTTTGCCGCAGTAAACCGGCGTATCAAAATCCGGGAAGCGGTAGCCTTTCATCAAATTGATGCGGGTCAAGAATTCGTTGGCGGAATAAACGCCGTTCAGGTCTTCGCCTTCCAATCGGAGGAAGGACGGCAGTCCCGCGCCAGAACCGATGAACACGGCGTCAAAGCCCATCTTGCCAAACAATTCGTCGACGAGCAGCG
>JAFTBJ010000123.1 GCA_017455295.1 Clostridia bacterium | reverse complement strand
ATGGCGTTATCAAGCTCGGCAATCCGGCAAGGATTGCCGAGCTTTCTGCCTTATCTCGCGCAAAAATCTCTGTTTTTGGCGGTGCATGGCAGTTTTGAACGAGAGATTTTTTGTTCGGACAATCTGAAAAATGAGGGCAATCCTGTCGGATTCCCCTCATTTTTCAGGAAGTAGGGGCGAAAAAGAGCCGTTCAAAACCTATGTCTCTTTATGTGAGTGTGCCCTTTGATGCAGGCCTTTCTCGACGCTTCCGATCTGGGCCGAAGTGTCCATAAAGCCATGTTTCCGAAAGTCAGCGACTATCGCTATAAACGGCTGTTGACCATGGCCGTCGAAAGTCATCTTGTAGAAATCTGTTCGGATCATCCTGGGATCGTGCAGCTCGTGTCCACCGCTGAAGGCCGCGCCATCCTGAACGCAAAGCCAAAAATCCGACAACGTATCTTTGAAATGATTTTGAAAGGCATTCCTGCTGCCGTTGCTTTCGTTGAGTTTGGTATACGGGTTTTGGATGCCGCCGTCTGACAGCTCTTTTCGCTGCAGCGCGCTCTTTACATCCACCGACCATCGTGCTATACTTTTGTATATACTCTCATATACTATAAAAGGACTGGCAAAAATGACGGGGATAATCATTCGAGGCCATCAAAAATGTCGACAGATACGAAACGCTGAAATCCCGGTATGATACCCTCACTGTGGAACGGCAAAGCAAACTGGAGAAGGCAAAGGCAATCGACCGCTTTCTTCACATCGTCAAGTCAAGGGAGGATCTGCTGACGGAATTCGATTCGCACCTTTGGATGACAACGGTTGAAAATGTAACAATAACGGCTGATGGGAAAATGTTATTCCGCTTCTTTGACGGAAATGAAACAATCGGCTAATCAATATGTAGCAAGGCGGCAGGATTTCGGAGCAACCGATTCTGCCGCTTTTTCTATGCACCCCATCCGTGTGCAATGCACCCCACAAAGTCAAAATGCACCCCACCTTGAAAATGGGGTGCATTAAGACAAAAAAGAATAAGAACGGTCATTGTATCCAAATAACCGTTCTTATATGGTGCGAGTGACGGGACTTGAACCCGTACGTCATCGACACACGCCCCTCAAACGTGCCTGTCTGCCAGTTCCAGCACACTCGCAAAACTATGGTTCGCGCCGTTCGAGGCGTTCGGCGCAAAAGGTATTATAGCACCTTCCCGACGGTCTGTCAACCGCTTTTGAAAATTTTGGCGGCGCCCTTCATAAATTTGGGGCGCCGCCGCTTTGTTTGCTGTTTCTCAAGTTGCCGGAACCACCCGGCCGCCTTTTTCCTCAATATACCGATCGAGCGCCGCAAACTGCTCGACGGCCTGCGCTTTCCATGCCGTCGCATCCACGATCGGCTGCCCGTCGAGCGCCGCCAGCACCTCATCGACGGACATCCGCGCAAACGTCTCCACATCGGGCGACGCGCCCGCGAACGCCAAATCGTCGAGCTGGTGCCGCATTTTCGGGTTATACACGATCGGCAGCGTCTTCTTGCCGCCGATAAAGCCGAACAGCATCGCATGGAACCGCGTCGCGATCACCCGTTCACTCGCGGCGATCGCGGTGAGCACCGGCTCAAAATTGCCGTCGCCGGTATAATTGACCACCGCGACCTGCTGCCGCTCCTCTTCGGACAACTGCGCGATCATCGCCTCGATCCCGCCGGCGTTTTCAAACCAGCAGAAATCCGACACGACCACCCGCTGTCCGCGGCGCAGCAGCTCGCGGATCACGGCAACCACCGTGTTCATATAGCCGGAGCAGGTTTCTTCCGACAGCCCGCGTCCCCGGAAGGTCGGGTCAAAAATCGACAGAAACGTCTGTCCCGGCGTCACCGGCACCGTCGGCAACGGCTGTGCAAACAGCAGATCGGGCGCATACCGCACCGACGGGATGTCCTTGAACAATTCATAAGAATCCTTGTCGCGGAAGCAAATGTCCCGGCATTTTTGGAACTGCTCCCGCCAAAACAGCCGATATTCGTCCGTCTGATACGGCCCGAAATTGGACGAAATCGAGAAGAACGGGCGGCGGCGATCATACCGCTCCTTGCGGATGCGGAGATCCTCTTCCCAGGTGCCGACCTGCTGATAGATCGACCCACCGATATGCACCACCGCATCGCACTTGGAGCGCAGCAATTTTTCAAAATACCGCTCTTTGTGCAGCTTCGCGCCAAACGCGTTCAGCTTTTGCACATGCGCGTTGCTTTGCGCATACGCATATGCATTCGGGTACCGCGCAAAAAACGCTTCGTACCCATCCCCTTCCGACAGGGTAAAGATTGTATCGGGGTACCGATGCAGCAGCGTATCAAAGAAAAGGTCGTCGCCGAGGTTGTGGCCGTAATAGCCGTACAGCATCACTTTGCAGGCGGCGGCTTCGCCGGTTTTCAGTTTCGGATGCGCCGCCGTGCGATTGATCTGCTGCATGCGGCTCAGCGCGCGCAGCGGCGCGGTCAGCCGCCACGATTTGCTGCCGGCGATCAGACGAAGCTGCGCGGCCGCATTTTCATGCGCCGCCGACGCAGACGCCAGTTGCTGCGTCAAGATGGCATTGGCGGCCGCCAGCGCGTTCTTTTCGGCGGTCAGTGACGCCGCCGCTTCTGTCAGCCGTGCCGTCTCGGCGGTCAGCTCTTCCTGCCGTCCCTCCAGCTGCACAACGGCGGTCTCCGCCGTCGCCAGCCGATCGCGCACCCGCTCATCGTCATATACAAAACTCGCGGACAGTGCGTAAAAATCGCGCGGCGTAAAGCCGAAATCCTCCTCTGCCACACGGGCGTAGCCTTCCTCTGCAAACAGCTCCGCCATCCGGCGAAGCCCGAGTGCCCGGTTGCCGGGGAGATACACGATCATATTCAGCAGCACAAACGCCTTCTCCCACGCGGTCTGCTCGGGAGTATGATCCCCCGGTCGGCGCAATTCGTCGGCAAAGGCCTGCAAAAACAGGTCGTCCGGGCAAGAGACGATCGACCGGTACGCGATCTGCGCAAATTCGTTGACGTGCGCTTGCTGTTTTGCCTCGGACATATGGCTGTTGCTGGTCGACGACAGCCGCACGATCGTCTGTTTCTCCGGCAAGATATATACCGGGCAGTGAGTCACCATCCGCACCCAATAATCGTAATCGTGGAAATACAGCAATGAGCGGTCGTGCTGCCCGACGGCGTCCATCACCTCTCGCCGGGCAAGCAGCGCGGAATGACAAAGATAATTGCCGCCCCGCAGCAGCTGCCGCAACATGACCGGCTGCGGAAGATTGAGCAACCGATACCGCTCGTCGTCGACAGGGTTCCCTTCTTCATCCACCATCTCGGCCGTCGTAAAGCACGCGCCGTATTCCGAGTGCTCGTTCAAAAACTGCCACTGTTTTTCCAGCTTGTCCGGCAGCCATTGATCGTCCGCGTCCACATGCGCGACAAACTCGCCGCGCACATGCCTCAGACATTCGTTGTTGGCGTTCGCGATATGGCCGTTTTTTGGCAGCGGGTATACCTCGATCCGCTCATCCTCGATGGTGCGGATTATCTCAAGCGATCGATCGGTGGAACAATCATCCACCACGATAATCTGCAGATTTTCATAGGTTTGCGCGCACACCGATCGCACGGTGGCTTCAATGGTCGCCTCCGCATTATAACAGTTGATGCATACACTGATCAACGGTCGTTCTCTCATCACGATTTCCCCTTTCTTGCAGGCGGGTATCGAATCTTCTGTTATTGTATCATACTTTTTCAT